>NZ_CP141821.1:1500000-1800000 GCF_035621495.1 Thermococcus sp. SY098
ACAGTTAACAAGCAAACAGTAACCCTAACCCCAACAAACATGCAGGAGGGCCTAACGATAACAATCACAATAAACGACGAGCTAGCGAACTACTACTTTAAGAAGGAACCACTTGGATGGGGATCATATAGTGACAGACTTGTAGGGTACTCCTACCTTGTCAGAGCTGTCTTTAGTGATGGCATTGTGACCAGTGATATAAATTGGAATAACCGATAAATCTTCCTCGCTTGGTGAGAAAGTTGAGACAGCAGTAGAAGTAGCAGGTATTGCTCAATCTGTGCTCGAGAAAGCAGCTGAACATATGGGACAACTGGAGACCGTGGCCAGTGGATCTTTAGGAAAAGCGGCAGTAGTGGGATCAAAAGTAGTTGGGATTGTTGGTTGGCTTTTGACTGCTAGAGATGTTTACAATTGGATAACGGCACCAACACCCTCCGATGAAGATAACAACAATGTGATTGGAGGATGATATAATGGAATTAAAAACAAAGATTTTCCTTTTTTCGATTTTTATTAATGTTGTAATCCTAGTGTACTCCGCCTATTGTGGTAGAGTGTTTGGACATGAGGGGTGTGGATATACTTTTGTCGGTGTCTCTATATGGACTATCGGAATTATTCTCGCTATCCCTAATAAAAGAACCCCCGCATGGTATGGGCTGAATAAATTCCTAAGTTATCCACTGGATACACTGGTAGCTTTTACGATGTTTCTCCACTCATCAGGTTTCTTAGACTTCATAACAAAAACAGTAGCGCTACTAATACTCATCGAGCTTGCAGTATATCATTTCCAGAAAAGGCTCAACAAAACTGCTACACTTGCATATTATTCGGGATTATTGGTACTCGCAGGGATATTGTTCCGAGGATATCCCCTTATTCAACTAACTTATATTCCCTTCGTGGTTTACTGTGCTATGAATCTCCTTCAATTGATCAAATGAAGAAACGACAACAATGCTGTAGTGGAGGGATGAAGTTATGGGTGTTGATTTTCCTTTTTTCTATTTACATCAACAATGTTGGGGTTTTAGGGGACCTTTTATGAACAACACTAAACACCCTTACAGTATGGACAATATTAAAAGCCGACAACTTTAAAAGCTAATTCTTAAAGCTAAATGCAGAAAAACTTTTAGGTTAGTTGATAAAAGGTTTGAGAGGTGGTAAAGATGAATCCGTTCCATGATTTAGAGCCAGGACCAGAGGTTCCAGAAGTTGTTTACGCATTGATTGAGATCCCAAAGGGGAGCAGAAACAAGTACGAGCTTGATAAAAAAACAGGTTTAATAAAGCTTGATAGAGTCCTTTACAGCCCATTTTACTACCCAGTTGACTATGGAATCATTCCACAGACATGGTATGATGACGATGACCCATTTGATATCATGGTTATCATGAGAGAGCCCACTTATCCTGGAGTTCTTATAGAGGCAAGACCAATCGGTCTGTTTAAGATGATTGACAGCGGAGACAAGGATTACAAAGTCTTGGCAGTTCCCGTAGAAGACCCATACTTCAACGACTGGAAAGATATAAGCGATGTTCCAAAAGCATTCCTTGATGAGATTGCTCATTTCTTCAGAAGATACAAGGAGCTACAAGGAAAGGAGATTATCGTTGAGGGGTGGGAAAACGCAGAAAAAGCAAAACAGGAAATCTTAAGAGCTATTGAGCTTTACAAAGAGAAATTTGGAAAGAAGGAGTGATCTCTTTCTTTTTATTTTCAAATACATTAAAAAGTGGGAGGTAGCGGGATGTACAAGCTTTTGACGGTTAAAGATGTTGTGAGAATTCCTCCAAGGATGTTTACAATGGATCCAAAAGAAGCTGCGAAAATAGTCCTGAGAGAGACCTATGAGGGGATTTATGATAAGGATGAGGGAGTTATTTTGGCAGTTCTTGATGTTCACGAGGTTAGTGAAGGAGTTATCGTCCCTGGGGACGGTGCAACTTATCATGAGGTAGTTTTTGATGTTCTCGTGTGGAAGCCTGAGATGCATGAGGTTGTTGAGGGAGAAGTTGTTGATGTTGCCCCTTACGGTGCTTTCATAAGAATTGGGCCAATGGACGGTCTCGTTCACATTTCACAGCTTATGGACGATTATGTGGTCTTTGATGAAAAGAACAAGCAGTTCCTTGGAAAGGAGAAGAAATATCTCCTTAAGCTTGGCGATGAAGTCAGGGCAAGGATAATCGCCATCAGCGTTAAGAGCAGGATAATCAGAGAGAACAAGATTGGTCTAACAATGAGGCAACCCGGTCTTGGAAAATTTGAGTGGATTGCAAAAGAAAAGCGTAAAGGTGAGGCTGGATGAAGGAAAGAGCCTGCAGGCACTGCCACTACATCACAACCGAGGACAGATGTCCAGTTTGTGGGAGCAGGGATTTAAGCGATGAGTGGTTTGATTTAGTTATAATCATGGACGTTGAGAATTCAAAGATAGCTCAAAAATTGGGCGTAAAAGTCCCTGGGAAGTATGCTATACGGGTCAGATAAAGATGTGCAGAGAATTTTACTTTAAACTTCCTTTTTCTCTTAGAAGTGAACTTAAAAAGCCGTTGGGTGAGTTAGTTAGGGGTGAACTTCCCCGTCCTTATATTTTAGTAAAAGAAAAGCTTGAAAAAGCTCCTTATCTCATTACCGTTGGAGATGTTGTCACGGAAAATGTTTTAAAGCTCGGCATAAAGCCCAGTGTGGCAATATACGACCATAAAACTGAGCGGAATGAATATGATCCAGAGATCGAGTTCGGTGCTGTAATCCTGACAGCCAATAATCCACCGGCAACCATAACGAAAGCTTTATTAAATGCTATCCGAAAATCCATCGAGCTTGCCAAGAGAGGTTTAAATGTTTACATTAAAGTTCATGGTGAGGAAGATTTAGCCGCGATTCCCGCGGTGCTTTATGCTCCTCTCAATGCGTTGGTTGTTTATGGTCAGCCCAAAGAGGGCATAGTGCTTATAAAGGTAACACCGGAATGTAAGCGTAGATGTGCTGAGATATTGCGTAAGATGGAGGTGGTTTACGATGGAGATTAGAGTTACTGAAATTAAGGAGAACAAGCTCCTCGGGAGAAAGGAGATTTACTTCGAGATTATCCATGAAGGAGAACCAACACCTTCAAGGAAAGATGTAAAGGGGAAACTCGTTGCAATGCTTGATTTAAACCCAGAGACAACGGTTATCCAGTATATTAGGTCTTACTTTGGTAGCAGGGTTTCAAAGGGCTATGCAAAGGCTTATGAGAGCAAGGAGAGAATGTTCTACATTGAGCCTGAGTATATTCTAATTAGAGACGGTTTAATTGAGAAGAAGGAGGGAGAATGATGGGGCAGAAATGGAAGCTCTATGAGGTTAAGGATGGCAAAGTTGTAAGAAAAAACAAGTACTGCCCAAGATGTGGTCCTGGAGTTTTCATGGCAAACCACAAGGATAGATGGGCATGTGGAAGATGTGGCTATACTGAGTGGAAGAAGTGATTTCTTTTCTCTAAATTTCTATTGTGATTAGAATGGCATTTTTTTACTATAAAGGTATTAAACTAAAGCTTCATTCCCAGGTTTATGAGCCTGCTGAAGATACTTTTCTGTTAGCTGAGAATTTGAAGATTAGAGAAGGCGACATCGCTTTGGACATGGGTACTGGGACCGGAATAATAGCCTTGCTAATGGCAAAAAAAGCAAAGTTTGTTCTTGGCGTCGACATTAACCCAATAGCCGTTGAACTGGCAAAAGAGAACGCAAAAATTAATGAAATAAAAAATGTGGAGTTCCGTGTAAGCGATTTGTTTGAAAATGTTGAAGGAAAATTTGACATAATAACTTTTAATTCTCCCTATCTGCCAGGAGAAGCCGAGGAGTTAAAAGAACCAATTGATTTAGCCTTAATCGGTGGGATGCGGGGGAAGGAAGTACTTGATAGGTTCATCAGCCAAGTTAAAGATTACTTAAAGCCAAATGGGATAGTTCAAATAGTTCAATCATCAATAACGGGTGTTGAGGATACCATAGAAAAGCTCACAAAATTGGGGTTTAAAGTAGAGATTACCGCAAAAGAGAGGTACTTCTTTGAAGAAATCCTTGTTATTACAGCTAAGCTAAATGAATCCTCTTAACTTCTTGGATGAATTTTACCTTTGGCTTGCTTTCGTATTCATAGTCATCTTCAAAGAGCTCAACTTCAAATTCTTTTTCACGTGTTTTGATGATTAAAGTCGGTTTCATATGACTCAACATGGATACAACTAATCCTCATTGTTTTTAAGCTTTTTTGTTAATCGCCGAATTATTTTTCGACGATAAAATACTTGGAGCTTATGAGGTTAAATGACCAAAGTTGTGTTGCAAAAATTTTTAAACGCATCTTTTTACTCCCTCTTGGGTGAGCCTAAGGTGGAAAATGTGAAACCTAACATGCCTGAAGAGATCGCGAGATTATTCAAGAAGCAGCATTACGCTCTTGTTGGCAGACACAGCGGGGTCAAACTGTGTCATTGGCTAAAGGAGAGTATAAAGCACAATAGAGTTTGTTACAAGCAGAAGTTTTATGGTATTCACTCTCACCGCTGCCTGCAGATGACGCCGGTTTTGGCATGGTGCACTCACAATTGTGTATTCTGTTGGCGTCCAATGGAAGGCTTTTTAGGAACAGAACTGCCCCAGCCCTGGGATGACCCAGCGTTCATTGTTGAGGAAAGCATAAAAGCGCAAAGAAAGCTGTTAAGTGGATTCGGTGGGATAAAGGACAGGATAAACGTTAAGAAATATGAAGAGGCTCAAGAGCCTAAACATGCTGCCATTAGCTTATCTGGAGAGCCAACACTGTATCCAAATATTGGGGATCTGGTTGAAGAATTTCATAAGAGGGGATTTACAACGTTCATTGTGACAAATGGAACCGTCCCTGAAGCAATAGAGCAGATGAAAAAGGAAGGAAAACTGCCAACACAGCTCTATGTTTCCTTAACAGCCCCAGATATTGAGACATACAACAGAGTAAATATCCCAATGATTCCAGATGGATGGGAGAGAATAGTCAAAACCCTTGAATTAATGCGAGATCTGCCTACAAGAACCGTAATAAGGCTGACCCTTGTCAAAGGTGAAAACATGCACAACCCAAAGGGTTATGCAGAGCTAATCATGAAAGCCAAACCAATGTTCGTTGAAGCTAAGGCTTATATGTTCGTGGGCTTCTCAAGAAACCGCTTAACGATAAACAACATGCCTAAGCACGAAGAAATAAAAGCCTTTGCTGAAGAGCTTGTAAAGTACCTGCCGGGCTATCACATCGAGGATGAATACCAGCCAAGCAGGGTAGTGCTAATAATGAGGGACGACATAAGCAAAGAAGAGCGCTTCATAAAACATTAGCCTTGCTGAGTAAACTTTATTTGTTCTTAACCTTATTTTTGGAAAAAGCTTATTTATTTTAGAGAGACATTACTATGTTAGGGGTGCTGGACGATGGAGAAACGTGCATTATCACTTATGTTGGTCATTTTCATTATAACTTCCTACGGGCTTGTGGGAGCAAAGCCAATCTTAGACGGTTCTGTTGAGTTTTTAACAAAAACAAAGAATCTGGCTAATACAACCCAAGAGATAGGCTTGGTGTTACTCGCACTAACATCTGCACAGGGGAAAGTGGATTATGATCTCATTGAAAACATAACGTACATTGCCAATCTACTGGTCTCATGGCAGAATCCCGATGGTGGGTGGGGGTATTTCAAAGGTAGTGTGAGTAATGTTGTTGATACCTCCTATGCGGTTATCGCACTGAGTAAGGTGCTCCATCTTTATGAGAAAGGTACTCCCGAATATTCAAAAATCTTCCACGCACTTGATGATGGCATTTCATTTCTGCTGAGTTCTTATTCAGGCAGCGGTTGGGGGTATGTTCCTAAGACAGAACCAGAGTTTTATCCGACAGTCATGGCAATTTGGGCTTTGGGGGAGAATGGCTTTGGGGTGGATCATCCCTACATCAAAAGATCTCTCAGCTACATAGCTAATGTGAAGGAATATGGTATTGATAGGTATAAAGCGTTGGCTTTGGAGTTGTTAGCTTTTAAGAGCGTGGGAAAAGACGTTGATACAAACCTGGTAGGGGAGATAAAGAAGGCACTTGAATCAGGGAACCTAAGTGTAAGTGACAGGGCTCTGCTTACCTATGCTCTTGTGGATTATGAAGATGTTAACTTTGATGTCGCTAAAGCGCTCTTAATTTTGGAATCTCTAAAGAAAGGACAGTCCACATTCTACTGGAGTGATGAACCAAAACTGTTTTCTCAGGCACATCTGTTTGAAGCTTCCTCCTATGCAGTGCTGAGTTTTGCATTAATAAGTGACAAGCTGAGCCAGGGGTTGGAAAATCCCTTTAAAACTTCCTGTGAGGCTTTGAAAAATGCTCAAAATCCTGATGGTGGCTGGAGCTATTATTATGGTTTTCCATCTAATGAGAAGGCAACATACTATACACTAAAAGCTCTTAAATTATGCTATTTTAGAGATCCAAGCATTGAAAAAGGATTGAAGTGGGTAAGGGTAAAATACGAAGAAGACAAGTTAATTGCCAAGAAGAACAATGAAATATATTCGCCCTATGTTTATGCCCTTTTGACGCTCCTTGAATTTAACATGCTGAATGAAACAGAAAAAGAGGAAAACATTAAACTTATAGAAAGTATTCAGCTTGATACAGGAAAGTGGGGGAACTTTTTGGGTCCTCAGCCTTATGATACTGCCTTGGCAATTAAAGCGCTCCTTGCCCTTGGGGTTCCATCGAATAGTACCGAAATTCAAAGAGCAAAGAACTGGCTGCTTTCTATCTCAAAGACAGGATGGGGAACTTACGTAGATACTGGATTTTACTCCTACATGCTCCCACCTGAGGTTTCTGTTACACTTGAAGTCCTTGAAGCTTTGGCACCAATTTCAACAAAAGACGAGCTGGAGCCTCATCTCAAATGGCTCCTTGAGCAGAGAACAGAAGATGGGGGATGGGCAAATATAAAGGAACACTACTTGATTGGAGTATTCCAGTATAAAGAAAAGCCAACAATTGAGCTCACAATAAGAGCTGCAGAACTATTAGCAGAATTTGGGTATGATTACCGAGAGGATGTTCTGAATTGGCTTATGGATAAAAAGCACGGCGGTCTATGGGGAGATACAATTGTTGATTCTGCATTAGCCACACAATTCCTCTCCCAGTTTAAGTTTATACCCAAGATTAACCTCTATGATGTGATAAGACTAATCCCAGAGCAGAAGTTTTATGTGGTTTACACCGATGATAGGAACTTAACGGCACAACAAATAAAAGCGTCTATCGACAAACTTTTCGAAACCAACACGACTGTTGAAAAGTTCCAAGGATTTGGAGATGCAAACTACATAGTGCTATCGGACTTCGGGGAGTTTAACATCAAGGATTATAACCCCTATGTGAAGCTTGAAGTGGACAATGAAACAATTCACATCAATGGAGAAGAATACAGCATTAAGAATACAGTTGTATTGATTCCAGGAAAGACCGAAACGGGCTACATACTCTTTGTTTTCTATGAAAAAGGTCTTGATGATGTTGTAGCCAAGATATTTGATTCCGGTTTGGTGAAGTACCTCAAAGGCGATGCATTGGTTGTGACATATAAGGACAAGAACCATGATGGTGTTGTTGATTTAGATGAGCTGACTGTGAAGTTCTTGAGGTGATTAAATCGTGAGGGCTTTAATAATAGGGATTGGGCAGTGTGGGACTAAGATAGCGGACTTGTTTGCATTAGTTGACTTTGAGGCTATAGCGATAAACACATCGAAAAGTGATCTGGAATACCTGAAACATATTCCCCAAGAGCGCAGGATACTCATTGGGGAAAGCCTAACTGGGGGGAAAGGTGTAAATGCGAATCCAGTATTGGGCAGGGAAGCCATGAAGCGGGACTTATCTTTGGTCATGAGAAAGATGAATTCAGTAATCGGATATGAGGATGTTGACATATTCTTCTTAACATTTGGCTTTGGAGGAGGCACTGGAGCAGGAGGGACCCCAGTTTTAGCTGAAGCTCTCAAGGAGGAATACCCGGACTCCCTTGTTGTGGCTATAGGTGCATTGCCTCTGAAAGAAGAGGGGATAAGACCAACTATAAATGCAGCAATAACAATTGACAAGCTCTCAAAGTTTGCCGATTCAATAATTGCAATAGATAACAACAAGCTAAAAGAGACGGGGATGGGCATAAGTAGGGCATATGAAAAGATAAACTATACAATAGTCGAGCGCATCGCCTCACTTTTGGCTTTAATTGATGTTCCTGGTGAGCAGACACTGGATGCAAGTGATTTGAAATTTGTACTTAAAGCCTTTGGTAGCTTTGCTACAGTTGGCTATGCAAAAGCAGAAGCGAATAAAGTCAAAAATCTCTCCCGTTTAATCCTCAAATCTTTTGAGAATGAGGGCCTTTACCTTGATGCAAACATAGAGTCTGCTCTATATGGATTGGTAGCAATTCATGGACCACCAGAACTTTTGAAAGCAAATGAGATATTCGAGGCATTGGATTATCTCGCTCAGAAAATTAAAGGAAAGCAGATATTCAGAGGATTTTATCCTGATCCGAGAGAAAGGGAGGTCGAGGTAGTAACCCTTCTTAGCGGGATATATGAAAGTAGGAGCATAGAGAATATTATTTTGACAGCTAAGCGTTATGCTCAGTCTTTTATTAAGGCAAAAGAAGAAGCAGAAGTGAGGAAAAGAGAGCTTTTATCTGGTTTACCAGATTTTGATGACCTTTATCCTGGTGAGATAAATGAGTGATGTAGTAAAAGATTCAGTTGAGGTCGCACTTGAACTTAATGAAAGGGAAGTTTACTCCCACATAGCCCACGAAAGTGCCGAGGATATCATCAGGATAATATCATCTCTTGATGCAGAGAGAGCTAAAAACAGGGGTGAGGTCATCTATTATCAAGATGATTGGGACGACTTAATTAGGCAGAGAATACAAAAAGGAAAGCGCCACACAGCTTTTGATTTCTACAATCCAGCTTTGTTAAATATTTGGGAAGCTAAGGTAAAATATCTGAAAAAAGTCAAAAACTATGTAAAATTAGCAATGTTGGGCATATTGGTGTTTCTGGTAGCAACAATAATTTTATCTTTCTTTTTTGACACCCCATGGTTTTTAGTTGGAGTTAGTGCTCTTCCGCTGGTAATATTCTTCCATTCATATAGGAAAGAAAAACTTGACTTTACATATTATCAACTTACGCAGTTCTTCATAGATGAGCTTAGGGAGCTTGTTCTTAAACATCAGTTAGATAGCACAAGGTACAAGTTTAAAATATTCAGCTATGATTATTTTGGAATTCTGACAAGGAAAATAGGTTCAAGTATCTTTGCAATAGTCAAAACTGGGGAGAATATGACCAATACTGAATGAAAATTGTTAAATACTGCTTTAGAACCTAAAATAATAGTGGGAGTGGAAAATATGAAGAAGGCGCAGATTTCATTGGAGTTCATGTTGATATTTGGTATACTGCTTATCCTGCTGGCGTATTCCATTAATAATATAACTTTCAGTCAGAAGTCACAGTCAAATGAATTACTTCGTGTTCAGGTTAGCTTGGAAGCCAAAAGCCTCGCAAATTCAATTTCAAACACAATTTCTCAAGTTTATGCTCAGGGGCCAGGTTCCAAGGCAACCTCTTACATCACTCTGAGATACCTCAGGGATGAAAATTACCTGAAAAAATCATTTAATCTAAGTGGAAATCCGGAGATATTTATAACGTATCTCAACGGAACCTATGTTGGGATAATTGATACTGCTAATAATAGCCTTGTAACGAGTGGGGCTGGAAAAAACACTTTCTGGAGCCAGTCATTATATAAGACTGATCTTATGGGGGGTACGGGCTTTACTCCGAGTGGAACTGCTATCTATAATGGAAACACAGTTAATGGCATTTTAATTGCAAATCCAGCTCAGCTTCCAACGACTCTTGTAATTATTGTTGAGTGGATTCCAAGAAATGGAAACACTTGGGTGCTTGATATAACAGCCGGTGAGCTTAGAATAAACATAGATCCTGGTGGGTGAAAATGAAAAAAGGCCAGCTGAGTCTTGATCTCCTCTTTGCGGTCTTGCTGATAATAGTAACTTTGACAAACCTTACATATATGGCTACCAGTGAAATCAGTCATGCTGAAAGCTTTGATACCTTCACAAAGGTTAGGCTATTCTCCTCTACGTTGGTAGATCATAGTGCAAAGGTTTATGCGATCGGAGAGGGTTATAAGGTGAGGGAAGTTGCTCCAGACTTAAATGGTGGGACAATTAGGGTTGTTTTTGATGGTGCAACAAAATAAAATAATAGTAAACGCAACTGTTAATGGAAGGAGTTTCTGGATTGTTAAAAATTCTACAGTGCCGTTGTCCACATCCAGTGTGAACTTAACCAGCAGTGAAGAATTCTGGATTACTGCTTATTACAACACAACTGAAGGGATGCTCTATGTTAAGGTCGAAAAATAAAGCCCAAACTGCCCTTGAGATGATGTTTATTGCGAGTATAATACTGATTGGAATTGCATTAGTTGTTCCATCTTATTTTGAGGAGAATAGGGATATGACAATTGTCTCTTACGTTAGAGCTTCAGCTTCTCGTGCATGTGATTATTTAAATATGGGCGTGTTAACAGATGATCCGAGATACTCACCTTTGAATTCTGCTCTTGAAACATTGAATGGGCTTAATCCAAATTTAAGAGTTCTTAGAATTGAAACTTCACAAACTAATAATACTATAACGATTACCGTTGTCTTAACGACCCCCTACTCTGCTATAAATAATGAGACCTTGGCATCCGCAGTTGAGAACTTTATAGTGAGAGACTTAAATATGACAACAAACTTAATTCTCTCAAATGGGACATTGTTTTATGGGGATACTGCAGTGAATATTGCTGTGAGGGTAGAGGGATGAGGAGAGGTCAGCTCCTATCCATAGATGCACTGCTTTCACTTGTAATTGTCGTTATGGTCGTTGGGGTAGTTATAAATACAAATGATATGATAAAAGCTGAAATCACGAATTTGGTTGAATGGTATGACAGAGCAAACATTGCTAATAACATGCTGGATATCCTGACAAAAAGTCCGGGGTATCCTAAGGATTGGGATATCACTAATACCCCAATTAGGGTTCTTGGTTTAGTTTCTCCCAATTATCCTCCGTCTCTGGCTTATAACAAAATATTGGGGCTTAAAGAAAGAATTCAAGATGGAGATCCATCAGTTATAGATAGCTTAAGAAATCTAAGCTCTGGAAAAGATTTTATGTTTGAGATATATCTCAGAAAATATTCAATTAGCACAAGTGGATTTCCAATCACTGGGATATATATTATTGTTGGAGCACCGAATAACAATGTTAATTTTAGGCTTTCAGATAGTGGAAATTCGCCTTTTGATGTTGTTTGTGGTTCTGTAACACTTAATGGAGAACCTCTCTCATCATCTGCTGGAAACATCCTACTCGATTTAACTCCTGGTGACGTTGTTGAATTTATACCTCTTGAAACAGTTTATGTATATTCCAGAGGGAGTCTTTTAGGAACAATTCCTCCCAACGCGGTTGTAACTGTTGAGGTTATTGATGTGGGATCAAACCTACAGTTAAGATACAATGCAGCAACATGCCAGCTTCAGTTCACTGGAATTGGAAGGGTTTATGTTCAAGTTAAGGCTTATGCTCCTCAAGATGTCAACTTAACATATGATTTTACTCCCGTTTCCAATGTAACAGAACCATCCCTTAGAATAATTATGATAAATGGTACAATTTATGCTCCAAACGGCACTCTGTATACATATAATGATGCCCTGAGTTCGATGAATAATTCTCAATGGGTTGAAGTCGCAGAAAGATCACTATCAATGGTGAAGAAGATTTATAAAAGCAACCTAACATTAACTTCAGTTTTCAGTGGAGTGGAACCCATAATAATAGGAAAATTGAAGCTTGAAATACCCAACTATGCCTATTTGAACGTGACGTTGATAGGTACTGAGGCGAATGCATCATTTTTGGCTGTAAATGGAGATTCTGTTGTTGGTATATTTGCATATAAATCCGGAAACATAACTGAAGCTGTAATTGTCGAGAACGGCACAATAGTGAAGAAATATTCTGGCTTAAAGGGAAATGTTATGATACCATTGAAGGATATCTTTCCGGAGGTTAACATAGCGGAGCTTTACATAACATCTTTTGAAGGAACTGAACTTTTTATCAATATTACTTGGAACTTGGGAGTTATACTGGAGCCAAGGGTAGAGTCATGTAGACTAAAGCTTTGGGTGTGGGATGAGAAATGAGAAGGCGGGGATTTGTATTAACATTGGATGCCTTACTGTCACTGCTTTTGATAATGATATTTGTGTCCACGGTAGCTGTCATAGAGAATAATGTCGGTACATACACGACGTATATGAGAGAGCAAGAAAAGTACATAGCGGAGGATACACTAACCCTTTTAAGAAGTACCAGTTTAAAAGAACTCGTACCTCCACAAAAAATCCAAGAATGGCTTGCTGACGGGACTCTGAATACCACCCTTGTTTCTCCAGATATGTCACCGCTGGATATTGTATCGACATATTGGGCAACTGAACTTATATATCCCTCTGCAAATCTAAGACATAAAGCTGAGATAATTTTAGGGTATGTTCTCAACAGAACTTTGAGGGGATATAACTATGAGCTTATGATAAACAACTATACGAGCCCATATTTGAGAAAAACTGGGAGTAACTCCTCAAGGGTCCCAAACATATCTCCTGCTACCCTTATTTTAAGCGGCTATGCTTACAATCAGACTCCGAGAGGGTATATGGCAAGGGCGTACCTGACAAAGGCTACATACAGAAGGCAGGAAATAATTGGCATACAAAGGGTTTTGGCGTACTGTGGAGTATCTAACACGTTTAGAGTGGAAGCTCCAATTCGTTTGCCTGATGATGCTTCGATTAATAATGCAGACATTAGACTGGTTGCAAGGACTTCTGCTCAATATTCCTACTTCGAGCTAAATAATGTGACACTCCCATTGGGAACTTCTGACATAACTAATATCTTACACGGGGGATTAAACGTTTTGGAAGCCACCTTTACACCGGCATCTTGGTATTGTTACGAAATGGGATTCGGAAGCGGTTCAACTCTCTTTGCAGATTATACAACAAATAGTCTAAGTGTAGAAGATCCCGCCACGAGATATGGTGAGTTATATCAGCTTGAGAGTGACAGAACGGGAATCTACTATTTAAATGCTCTTTTCGTACCAGGGAACATAACGGAGATAAATATTCACTTGGAAACTGAGGGAGTAAGAGATATAAGGATTTATTATAGCTATGGGTCATATCACTATGAGCTTGTTCACAAAACTGTTCCCACCACAGGCAGGCAGATAGTTGATATAACAAACTCTGAAATCGTGTCTGCCTTAGCATCTTATGGATTTACATATGAGAATCTGAGTAGAACCTATTTCAAGCTGATAATAGCGCTTGACTCTTGGTGGGATGAATCTCAAAGGAGATTTGTGTACGACACTACTCCCAGGAGAAGAATACTCTATGGATATGGAGCTTCCAGAATAGAGATTAAGTACATTCCACGGGTTCTGGTAACTCAATATTCGATACCTCTGTCAATTTTTATTGATTATAATGACATTACATACAACGGGCCATGCTATGGCGTTAGATGTGCCGAGATGACATTTGATTATACTCTTCCAGAAAATGCGAAACCATGGTACGTGGATATATGGACTGCTATTCAGTTTACAACATTTACTCCAGACGCTACCATGACGCTTTCTGAAAATGGTTATACGTTCTACGACTATTACCCAGACATATATTTGATAAGGGTAGCATACACCCGATTAACTGACACCATGATGGTTCCTGGCCGTACAAATACATTCAGGGCATACAGTACCGATGCTTATCAGTTTGGATTCAGAGAGGGAGAAAGTAGGGGGGTTGTTAACTATTTCATAGAAGGATATGCTGGTTATGGGGATGTATTTCCCCAGCTTCTCCAAGGATATCCCCGATATAAAGGATATAACCTCACATATTGGTATTATGATGGTTCAAGTACTTATCAGCGACAAATATTGATCGGAGACCCTCCTTATAAGCCGATTACAGTTGATGATCTGGATCCTGAAAGGTATGCTGTTGACGATGCGATACTAAGGCTTTTCAATAATCTCAACTATATCAACGATGTAAATCCAGATGACTGGAAAACACCCCCATACGATGGATCTCAAAATAATCCGATAGATGTGGACTTACCTGAGGGTGTTAAGATAGCATTTGCCTCGATGGGAGAGATACCCGGGCTATTCAAACCTATCACAATAACCCTAAGAGTATGGAGGGAGCAATAATGAAGAGGAGAGGTTTTTTCTTAAATTCTGCAGTCCTCTTGCTTCTGATACCCTTGCTTCTGCTTTTAGCTACTTATGAGGATGTTTCCTCTCAAGTTATTCAAGCTCAGAGTGTAAGAACCCAAGCCGAAAGAACGTATAGAGTTGCCTCTTTTTTGGAGTTAGATTTTCAAAAAGCTCTGGAAATTTCTGGAAAAAGGGCAATTATCACGATCATTGATTATGTATCTGTGACAGGAAACTTTGTTTCTCCAACTTATATGGTAAACAATACGATAAGGGATTTAATTCTTGAGGGCACATCTCCAAGTTTAATTGGCTACGATCCAAATAGAGTTATGAGGGGACAGAGTCTTAGAAGATGGCTCCTCAACATCAGTGCTGATTTAAGGGATCAGGGATTTAACATCAGCCCCTCTATTGATGAAATACTGAACTCTATGGAGATTACAGTTGCTCCTTTGGACTCCTTCAGGGTAGTTATAAAAGCCAGGATACCCAACATAACAATACGGGATGTCTCAGGCAGGATAGTTTATACCGGAGCGATCCCAAGTAATGGAGGTTATATTTATTCAATAGTTGATATTCAGAATCTTGAAGATCCTATATTTTCTGCAATGACTGGTGGTAGATATTACAGATCAATTAGGGCATGTCCATATTCTTTTCCAGAGCTTTTAGATAAGCCAATTAAAGTTTTAGAGGGGAATGGTAGCAGTACAGTCAATCCTTTTGTGGAAGAGTTTTCAAGAACGGTTGATCCAGATAGAATATACTTTGGAGATTATTATCCCGGAACAGGAGCAGCGGCATATGTTTTGTTAAATGATCCAGAACAGAATGTCACCGAACCTATTGTTTTTAACACCACATTAAATGGAAGAAGAACTTCTCCCTTAGAGGTTTTCAATGAAGGAGATATGGGCGTGTTGGTCTTTGGAAATGTAAGCGGAGCGGGTGGAACAGGAACAGCCACAGGTTGGTGTTCTATTCTTAATTATCGGCTTAACCTTACAATTCAAAACAATGTGGGAGTAGATCTTGTTGACTATCAAATACCTCTTCTGTTGAGCACCTCGAAGGGATTTACATCCCAATTGCTTAATTTTATATTTACAAATACTCTCAATACATATGGAGGGGATCCCTACAACACAAATGCTTCAATTGCGATATATGACACAAATTGCAATCCTATCCCATTTTGGATTGAATATTGGGATCCAGTCAGTGAAACTGCCCTCATATGGATACGTGCTTCTATTCCTGCTGGAGGTCAGTTGAAAATAGAGCTGTATTTTGGCAATGAAACATCACCAACAAAGGGAGATGGGGATAGTGTTTTTGAGTTTTTTGATGACTTCAGTAGACCTTGGACCAACAAGTGGGTTGCAGTATCAAGAAATCAACCATATTCTCAGGCAAATGGAGAACTAACAATAAACGGTGGAAATAGCATATTTGCATTGAGAACCCAGCTGGCATTGGGATTGTATGGGGGATTTGCAGTTAGGTTTAGAATGAAAGCAGAGGGAGAATATGCAGACTGGGATGCGGGAATTGGCGTACAAGATTACGATGGAAATGTTCTTTTGTTTACAGATGACACGACTAATAGTGGAGATGGATTGGCCATTCATAGACCTTGGTGGAATTTTGAATCTTACACAATAGGGAGGTATCCCATAAGTACGTATCATGTATACGAGGCATTATTGAAACCGTATCTTGTATATTACAAAGACGCCAAATTTAATGATGTAACTGATTCCAGGTCCAATGACGACTTGGGGAGTAGGTACTGGGTGGAACCTTTAAACTATTTGTATCTTGTAATTGACAGTGAAAGAACTTGGAGACGGGCAACTTATGACTTTATTGCAATTAGGAAGTATACCATTGATTCAACCCTTCTGGAAGATCCATTTAATGGCATAACTTTTTACTGGTCTACAACATCTCTTGCGGACTTGGTGGAGACAAAACCCTCATCCACAACAACGGCTACAACAATATCAAGTGCAAGAGCATATGATGTCCAACCTTTTATAGACTGTATTATGGATCAGCGATATTTTGGTATTTACAATGCCCCATCTTTCTTTGAAAGACTCGAGGGAAGCACAATTAATCATGCCGCATATGAAGCCTTAGCTCACCAGCTACAGGATGAGCTTGGGGTTAAGTATGGGAGTCAGTATTACCCAATTGGATTAGTCAGTTTCATGATACCAGATCCTACATATGATCAGAAGCTCTTTGATCTCTTCAATACCCTGGGACTCTCTATAGAGGAAGGGCAAACGAGCTTTGACTATTATTTCCTCAAGTATTACTTCAAAGGAGGAGCAAAAGTAACTGGTTATAGGATGTGGGGAGTTTCCCAAGGAGTTACTTCTCAGGGAGATTTTAGCAGTGTGCCATTTTTCATAGATAATCAAACAGCTGTAGCCATATTTGGAGTCCAGGGGGCTCAGGATTTACTTCAGAGGTGAAATCAAATGAATCTTGAAGAGTTATTCTATAGAGTGGGCGAGTTTGTAGAATCAGCATGGGAAAAGATAAGAGACTTCATAAATCCAAAACCTCAAGAGGAGCCTCCAGCCTTTAAACTTTTGGGAAGAGTTGTAAAGAGGAAAGTTACAGTTCACGAATTGTTAGTTCTAAAACTTCAGTTGACTTTTCTGTTCTATCTGTTCTTAGCTCTGCTAATTGTGGTTTTTCTGCCAAATGAGTTATATTTAGTTATTTTGACGGTGGTATATTTTGTATATCTAAGAGCAATATTCCGCAAATATAGAGAGTTTTTTATTGAATATAAGCCGTATCAGGTATTTTATTATTCCATTAGCGTCATAGGATTCTTTGCATTTTTTGGGTATGTGCTTTTGAAGAGATTTTCTTTAGACATTCGTTATTCGTTGGGCTACCTTGTCTTTGTTTTTGTTGCAGTTCTAATGTTTAGATTTTATTTCAAATCAAAATACGGCAGGGATTGGACCTATGGTGTTATAGAGGATATTAAAGAAAATGTTGTGAAAATTAGTGTTCATGATGACATCAGAGCAAACGTTAAGCCCGGAGAATACTGGGTTGATAAAGTACCTGATGTTGAAATCGGAAGAATTGTGAAAGTTTTAGTTGAGGAAAGGACATTTAGGGGAGCAGTACCAATAAAGATAATTGAAGTTTATTTAAGCGACCACCCTTCATCATCAAAAGCCTCAACAGAAGCAAAAGAAGACAGGGAAAGCAACAAAAGCTTGTAAATTCCGGTCCAAGGCTGCTTCTTATAAGTTTTTACAGAGAGCCATTCATTTTCCTTAATTCTCATTAATTCTACGGAATCAGTTGGAGGAGTTATTAGTATCTCTTCATTTTTTTCGTATAATGTAAAGCCAAGTTCTTCTAAAATCTGTCTTATCACTTCTATGGCTTTTCTTCTGTCTTTAAACGTTATTTTGTAGTAGATGGTATAACCCATTTTAAACCCTCATTAGTACTCTTAAAAAAAGTAAGAATAGAAACCTTAAAAAGTTTTCTATTTTACTATTGTAGATTAAAAAGAAAATTAAAGTTCGCCACAAAGCTCAGCAAAGTTTCTATATATTTCACTTCCTTTTTCTGTGTGTGCAACTTCAGGATGGAACTGAACCCCATATATAAGTAATCTTTTGTGCTTCATTGCCTCAACTTCACAGAACTCGCTCCTTGCTAAAAGCTCAAAATCCTTTGGCAGTCTTTTTACCTCATCCATATGACTTTCCCAGACATTTAAACGTCTCGGTAAACCCTTAAAGATGTCATTTTCCTCTAAGATCTCGACCTCAACTAAGCTGTATTCTGCTTTTTCTCCTCTCCCGACTTTTCCGCCAAAATATTTTGCTATTAGCTGGTGGCCGAGGCAAATTCCCAAAATGGGAACATTGAAGTCTTCATAATTTTTGAGTATAGCTTCACAATTACCTGTTCTTTCTAAGCTTGGTCCTCCTGAAAAAATTATCCCCCTTGGTTTCATTGCCTTAATTTCCTCAAGAGGGGTTGTATTTGGTATTATCCTCGCCTCAACGCCTAAATACCGTAAAGTCCTCCAAATTCTGTGAACGTATTGTCCGTGGTTGTCCATTATGATTATCATCTTCACTCCCTCACTCAAACTCTATCGTCGCAGGAGGCTTGTTCGTTATATCATAGAGAACTCTACCCACTTGGGAGATTTCGCTTGTAATCCTAAAGGCTATCCTCTGCAGAACTTCCCAGGGAACGTTCATCGCGTTTGCAGTCATCCCATCTAAGCTCTCAACGATTCTAACGGCTATTGTCTCTTTGTAAGCCCTTATATCACCCTGAACTCCGACAGTCTTTACATTTAAGAGCACGGCAAAAGCCTGCCAAGGCTTTAAGCCAGCTTTTTCAATTTCCTCTTCAACTATTGCGTTTGCCTCTCTAACAATAGCGACTTTTTCGGGGGTTACTTCACCTAAAACCCTAACAGCCAGTCCCGGCCCTGGAAAAGGCATCCTATTATAGATTTTCTCTGGCAATCCAAGTTCTTTGGCGACTTCTCTAACCTCATCTTTGTACAAATCACGAAGAGGTTCTATGAGCTTTAAATTTAAGCGCTCTGGAAGACCGCCAACGTTGTGGTGGCTCTTTATCTTACCTTTGCTCTCAATCCAGTCTGGAGCAATTGTTCCCTGAATCAAAAACTTTGCATCTATTTCTTTGGCCACTTCTTCAAATACGTCGATGAAAACTTTTCCGATTATCTTTCTCTTCTGCTCCGGGTCGGTAACACCCTTCAAAGCATTGAAAAAGCGCTCTTGAGCATCAACGTAGATCAAGTTTAACCCAAACTCATTTCTGAATGTTTTTATCACGAATTCTGGCTCTCCTTTCCTTAAAAATCCAGTGTTTACAAAAACAGCATAAAGTTTATCTCCAATTGCTTTGTGAGCTAAGATAGCTGCTGTTGAGCTGTCAACTCCCCCAGATAAAGCTATTATCGCCTTTCCATCTCCAACTTTCTCTCTAATTTCTCTAACTTTTTCTTCGATGAAGCTTTCCCACATGAGCATCACCTTTTTCTTTTAACATTAAAGAGCAAATTTATAAATTTATGCTATGAATTTATTGACATTTTTATGTTAAAATTTCATCGAGCTTATCCTCATCAATGGCTTGCTTTATCTCCCTTGCAATCCTCCTTCCAGTGCTCATTGGCTTTTTGTACTTTAACCAGGTGTAAGGGGAGCCGTTAACAAATGGATTTGTTCCAGCGACAATTCTTGCAGAGATTTCAAACACCACAAATTCAAGCTCATCTGTGAGAATTGTCTCTAAGCAAAAAGGTCCCCATAGACCGCCCATAAGCTTTTCTGCGGCTTTAACAACTCTTTCACCCATCTCGATAACATCCATAAGGAGAGATTCTCTTAAGACAATGGGTATATTCCCTATGACAACATATGAGTTCTCTAAGCTTAAACCTAACTGGTCTCTTGCCGGAATCCTTCCAATTCCGTCAACGTTTGTTTCGTACCTTCTGTCAATGCTCATAAGCTCGAGCTCCTCGTTGAGCTTTGAGTAGAAGTAGTGTGGATATACTGGAACTCCAATTATGTATTCTTGGATTTGAACCTCCTTAAGCTGCTCTTTATTTTTGATTCCAACTTTTTCAGCTTTTGTCCAGAAATCTTCGGGGTTTTTTGCTAAAAAATAACCTTTTCCACCTTTTGCTCCATGAAATTTGACTATCACAGGCTTGTCAATATCGTCGGGGTCGTTGTAGACTCTTGGTATTTTTAGCTTTGCTTTTTCGAGCCATTTTCTCTCTAATTTCCTGTCACTTTCCCACTTAAGGACTGTTTTATTCCCATAATACGGAACCTTCATGCTCTCAACTTTCTCAATTCCGAGGTGAGCAACAAAAGACCCGTGTGGAATTACTATGGCATTTCTTTTAAAAAGTTCTTCTTCGGGACATTCTCCTATTAAATACTCATCAGCAACTGGAAAATATTTGGTGTATAGAGGTTTGACTCTCTCCCTTCCAAAGACTATGGTTTTGAATCCTTCATCCTTTGCACCCTTTAAAATCTGTAGTGCCGAATGAGAGGCATAAGTTGCTATCTTCCACTTCATTTACTCACCAAGAAAATGTTAAAATTTTATATTTTTAAGTTTTATTTTAACAAAAATATGTCTAAAAACAAAGCTTTCAGGTTTAAAATTCAAAAGCCCATTTTGGATAAATGCCATTTAAACAAGCTAAGCATAGATCATCCAATCCAACTGCTTTTATTAATCCTTTGATGCTCAAATATCTTAAGGAATCTGCCCCAATCTCTTTTCCTATCTCCTCAATCCTCTTCCAAGAGGCAATAAGTTCGTGTCGTGTTGGGATGTCAATTCCCATATAGCAGGGATATCTTATCGGGGGCGATGCTATTCTGACGTGGATCTCTTTTGCTCCTGCTTTTTTAAGCATTGAAACTATCCTTTTCATTGTGGTGCCTCTTACAATCGAATCATCAATCAAAATTATCCTCTTATCCTTGATGACTTCCTTAACTGGAGAGAGTTTGAGCCTAACTTTAAAATTCCTCTCAAATTGAGTTGGCATTATGAATGTCCTACCGATGTATCTGTTCTTTATTAAGCCTTCTTCATATGGAATTCCGCTTTCTGTGGAATAGCCTATTGCTGCAGCTCTCCCTGAATCTGGGACTGCTATGACAACATCTGCAGTGATGTTGTCTTCTTTTGCCAATTGCTTTCCCATTTCAACCCTTGCTTTGTAAACAGTTCTCCCCTCAATAACGCTGTCTGGACGAGCAAAATAAATAAACTCAAAAACACAGTGGGCATGCTTCTTCTTAGTCAAAACCCTATTTTCAACATCATCTGAGACAACAAAGGCTTCTCCTGGCTTTACATCTTTTGTTTCGACATCAAACATTCTTAGTGCTGAATCTTCAGAGGCGAAGTAATATCCATCCCCAGTTCCAAATGCTAAGGGTCTGAAACCTAAGGGGTCTCTGGCAACTAAGATTTTCCCATCAAACAGAAAAGCCAAAGAATACGCTCCTCTGACTTCGTTAAAAAGCATTCTCATGGCTTCAAATTCATCCTTTGTCTCTGAATAGTTTTTGAGAAAAATTAATCCCAGGAGTTCACTATCAACGCTTGTTTTGAATTTGAATTCTCCTTCATACTTTCTTCTTAATGTCAAATAATTAGTCAGGGTTCCATTATGAACTAAGGCAAGTCTTTTCCCACAGCATTCAACTTCAAGGGGATGAGCTTCATTTAATCCGCCAAAAGTCGAGTATCTTACATGTCCAATAGAGATATTTGATCTCAGCTTATTTAAAATGTGTCCCCTAAAAACTTCAGCTACAAGACCCAGCCCCTTGTATGTTCTTATTTTATTCCTCCAAACGCTGATTCCTGCACTTTCTTGACCCCTGTGTTGCAAAGCGAGAAGTGCATAGTATGCTTTTTGGTTTGCATTCTCTGTTTTTGCTGCAAATACTCCACACTTCTCCCTCATATGACCACCGTCTTAACAAGTAATAGTTAAAGAGAGCTTTATTTCCACTGGAACTTTACATTCACATGCTTAAAAACTTTGCCCTACATTTGACAGAAATTTGTCTAAAAAAGGCTTTTAAATTATAAATTTTAACAAATTCTTGGTGAAGATTATGGAGGCTTATGAAGGAAAAGCCAAGAAAATGATACCTTTGGATGAGGGAAAGTATTTGATGGAGTTTAAAGACGATGCAACAGCTTTTGATGGTAAGAAAAAAGCACAGTTCAAAGGAAAAGGTTGGCTAAATGCTCAGATTTCAGCAAAAATGTTCAAGCTTTTAGAGGAGCATGGTATTAAGACACACTTCATTGGCATTGCTGGAGACAACAAGCTGATTGTGGAAAAATTGGAAATGTACCCAATTGAAGTTGTTGTTAGAAATATTGTTGCCGGTAGCTTGAAGAAAAGGCTTCCATTAAGAGAGGGAACAGAGCTAAAAGAACCAATTGTTGAGCTTTATTATAAAAGTGATGAGCTTGGAGATCCGATGATAAACTATTATCACGCTAAAATTCTTGGAGTTAGCGAGGAAGAAATTAAAGAAATGGAGAAAATTGCACTTAAAGTAAATGGAGTCCTCAGAGAATACTTCAAAGAAAGGGGAATTCTGCTTGTTGATTTTAAGCTTGAGTTCGGCAAAAATGCTAAGGGGGAGATAGTTTTAGCCGATGAAATTAGCCCGGATACATGCAGATTTTGGGATGCAGAAACAAAGAAAAGCTTAGATAAAGATGTTTTTCGCTTTGATAAAGGAGACTTGATTTCGGCATATGAGGAGATTTATAGAAGGATAATGGGTTAATTTAGCTTTTTAGAACATGATTTTGTAGTTTTCAATTTTTATTTTGGGTTTTTTAATGATTTTTCCAATCTCATAGCTCAAATAATATTTGTTGAGAATCTGCAATGCCTCCTCCTTATCTCCTTGTGAAACTATCACAACAAGACCAATCCCCATATTAAAAACCCTAAACATTTCCTCTAAAGGAACCCCATTTTCGTAGATTAATTTAAAAATCCCACTAATTGGTGGCATTTCAAGGGAAAACCCATATTTTGTGAGCCTCTTTAAGTTTAAAAGCCCTCCACCAGTTATGTGTGCCAATCCTCCAACTTCAACGTTTTTCAAAAGCTCTAAAATCGGCTTTACATAAATTCTCGTTGGCTCAAGCAAATGCTCCCACAGCTTTTTGCCTTCAAACTCATATTCAAGCCCATACTTTGGAATTAAAAGCTTTCTCGCTAATGTTAAACCATTGGAATGAATCCCAGAGCTTTCAATGCCGATGACAACATCTCCCGGTTTAATTTTTTCTCCTGTAATGACTTTGCCCTTTTCAACGATCCCAATAGCGGTACCCGCCAGGTCAAATCCGTTGATTAGATCGGGCATTACAGCGGTCTCACCGCCTACAATTGCAATTCCGCTTTGTTTAGCTCCCTCGTAGAGACCTTTGGCTATTTCTTCGAAAATTCTATCATTAGGCTCCCTCACAGCTAAGTAGTCAACCAAAGCTATGGGCTCAGCTCCAACACAGATTAAGTCGTTTACGTTCATTGCGATCATATCAATTCCAATTGTGTCAAACTTTCCGACAGCTTCAGCCACAAGAATTTTTGTGCCCACTCCATCAGTGGTCATCGCTAAATAGAAGTTTTCAAAATCAATCAATGCAGCGTAATGACCGATATCTTTAGCAGGCACTCCTATCTTTCCCTCTCTTAATTTGAAGGTTGCTCTTGCGAGTGAAATTATGCTCTTTAGTGTCCTTTGTGTTTTTTCTTCATCCACCCCGGCTTGTGCATATGTGAGCATTTGGAATCACCAAGGGAAAATGGGGAAATAAGTTTAAAAATTTTGTCATTTTTATGTTTAAAAATGCTTAAATATATGCTCAATTTTAACATAGCAACGTCAATATTTTGGGTGATGCAAATGATTGAGATTAGAGATGAAATTGGAACTCCTCTAACAGACTCTGCTGTTAAGATTCTCCTCCTTGGAAGCGGTGAGCTTGGAAAGGAAATAGCCATTGAGGCTCAAAGATTGGGAATTGAGGTAATTGCGGTGGATAGATATCCCAATGCCCCAGCCATGCAGGTGGCTCACAAAAGTTATGTTGGAAATATGAAAGACAAAGACTTCCTGTGGAGTGTCGTTGAGAGGGAAAAGCCCGATGCAATAATCCCAGAGATTGAAGCAATAAACCTTGATGCACTTTTTGAATTTGAAAAAGAAGGCTATTTTGTTGTTCCAAATGCAAAAGCAACTTGGATCGCTATGCATAGGGAAAGAACGAGGGAGACACTTGCTAAAGAAGCAAAAGTTCCAACATCAAGATACATGTATGCTACAACCTTAGACGAGCTCTACGACGCATGTGAAAAGATTGGTTATCCCTGCCACACAAAGGCAATAATGAGCTCAAGCGGAAAGGGTTCATATTTTGTCAGGGGTCCAGAAGATGTTCCAAAGGCATGGGAAGAGGCAAAGAAGAAAGCTCGTGGCAGTGCTGACAAGATAATAGTTGAAGAGCACATAGATTTTGAGGTTGAGATAACGGAATTGGCTGTAAGGCACTTAGATGAAAATGGCAAAGTTGTTACCACCTTTCCAAAACCTGTGGGGCATTATCAGATTAAAGGGGACTACCACTCAAGCTGGCAGCCTGCTGAAATAAGTGAGAAAGCCGAGAGAAAAGTTTATGAAATTGCAAAGAAAATAACAGACGTTCTTGGAGGCTTAGGTTTATTCGGGGTTGAGATGTTCGTTAAAGGCGACAAAGTATGGGCGAATGAAGTTTCACCAAGGCCTCACGATACTGGAATGGTTACTTTGGCCTCTCATCCGACTGGATTCTCAGAGTTCGGTCTTCATGTTAGAGCGGTTTTAGGCCTGCCAATTCCAGCCATTGAAGAGAACGGTATTAGGAAATTCCCAATCCTAACTCCAGCAGCAACGCACGTCATTCTTGCAAATCAAGAAGGTTATGCCCCAAAGTTCAGAGGTATCTTTAAGGCTCTGAACATTCCGAATACAACTGTGAGATTATTCGGAAAGCCTTCAGCGTACAAAGGAAGGAGATTAGGAGTGGCTTTAGCTTGGGACAGAGATGTGAAAGTTGCAAAGAGAAAGGCAGAGCAAGTTGCTCACATGATTGAGCTGAAAACAAGAAGTGGGGAATGGCAAAGCCAAGAGTTCGTAAAGGAGAAGCACTTGCTTTAGCTTCTCATTCTTTCCCTGTACTCCTCGAGCTTTTTCTTTAAGCTTTCATCTTTTAGTGCCAAAATCTCAATTGCGAGCAAAGCTGCATTTTTTCCATTGTCTATTCCCACCGCAGCAACCGGAACTCCAGGAGGCATCTGAGCTATGCTCAAAAGAGCATCTAAGCCGCCAAGCTTGGCCGAAACAGGAACACCAATAACAGGTTTTGTGGTGTAAGAGGCTATAACTCCAGGTAAAGCTGCGCTGAGTCCAGCTATTGCTATGAAAACGTCGTAGTCTTTTTTTGCCAGCTCTTCAACTTTCTTTGGGTTTCTGTGAGCGGAGGCAACTTCAACGTCGTAGCTAACGCCAAATTCATCCAGCACTTTTGTGACTTTTTCAGCTATGTGGGAGTCACTTTTGCTGCCCATAACTACGAGCACCCTCATTCTACCACCAGCTCGCTTTTCTGTGTTTAAGCTTATAAAGTTTTCGACATATTTATGTTAAAATAAAGCTTAAAAAGTGAAAATTTTAACAAATTTTTGGTGAAGACTATGAAAGTTCTTTTAGTTGGTGCTGGTGGTAGAGAAAGTGCAATTTCCGAAGCCCTCGTAAAAAGCGGTGCTAAGCTTTATGTAGTTGCAAAGCATGTTAATCCAGGCATTAAAAGGTTAGCTGAATGTTACGGTTTGGCAAAAGAGACAGATGTCACGAAAGTCTTAGATTTTGCTCTAAAGTGGAATGTTGATTTAGCTTTCATCGGTCCAGAGGCCCCTTTAGAGAAAGGCATTGTCAACCTTTTGGAAGAGAATGGCATTCCAACAGTTGGGCCGTCAAAAGAGGCTGCTCGGCTTGAGACGAACAAAGCCTTTGCAAGAGCTTTGATGGAAAAGCATAAAATTCCAGGAAGAAAGCTCTTCAAAGTCTTTGATGACGTGAAGGAGATGGAAAGGTGGATTGACGAGTTTGGAAAGCCTGTTGTAGTTAAACCCCTCGGACTAACAGGTGGGAAGGGAGTTAAAGTAGTTGGCTACCAGCTTAAGGACAATGAAGAAGCAAAAGAATATGCCGAGCATTTGATTAAAAAAGATGGAAAGGTTTTGATTGAAGAGAGAACGGATGGTGTGGAGTTCACATTTCAGGTGTTTACGGATGGGAAGAGAGTTATTCCAATGCCTTTGGTTCAAGATTATCCACATGCTTATGATAGTGATGTTGGACCGATAACTGGCGGCATGGGGTCTTATTCGTGTAAAGATCATTTATTGCCGTTTATTACAAAAGAAGACTATGAGAAAGCTCTTGAAACGCTCAAAAAGACTGTTGAAGCTATGAGAAAAGAGGGAACTCCTTATAAGGGGATTCTCTACGGCCAATTCATGCTTGCCAAAGATGAACCGAAAATCATTGAATACAATGCCCGCTTTGGTGATCCAGAGGCTATGAACGTTCTACCGATTTTGGAAACACCTCTGCTTGAAATAGCTGAGGGAATAGTCGACGGAAATCTCAAGAAAGCGGAGTTTGAAAAGAAAGCTGTTGTTGTGAAGTACATTGCACCAAAAGGCTATCCGGAGAATCCAGTAAGAGGAGTTCAAATCCAAGTCGATGAAGCTAAAATTTTGGAAAGCGGAGCAAAGATTTACTATGCTTCAATTGATGAGAACCTAACTCTTCTCGGTTCAAGAGCTTTAGCAATTGTTGGAATTGCTGATTCATTGGAAGAGGCAGAAAAAATTGCTTCGGCTGGAATAAAGCACGTCAAGGGTGAAATATTCTACCGCAAGGATGTGGGAACAAGAGAGAGCATAGACAGGAGAATTGAGATTATGAAAGCGATTAGGGGTGAATGAACATGATTACAAGAGAGCAGATTTTGGAGGTTTTGGAAAAATACAATAAGGAGAACATAATCATTGGGGCAATTGGGAGTCATTCAGCTTTGGATATAGCCGATGGAGCCAAAGAGGAAGGCTTTAAAACACTCATAGTTTCCCAAAAAGGGAGACACAGAACTTATGCTCACTACTTCAAGAAAAAGAGGACAAAAGATGGTTTGACTAAGGGTTTCATTGATGAGGTAATAATTTTAGAAAAATTTGCTGAGATAGTTGAGATTCAGGAAGAGCTCAGAAAGAGAAACGTCATCTTTATCCCAAACCGTTCGTTTGTTGTCTATACGGGCATTGATAATGTTGAAAACGACTTTTTAGTGCCGCTCTTTGGAAGCCGTAATTTGCTCAGAAGTGAAGAGAGAAGTGAAGAGAAGAGCTACTACTGGCTCCTTGAAAAAGCTGGCTTGCCTTATCCAGAGAAAATTGAAGATCCAAAGGATATAAACGAGCTTGTAATAGTTAAACTCCCTCATGCAAAGAAAAGGCTTGAGCGCGGTTTTTTCACCGCTGCAAGCTACAAAGAGTTCAAAGAGAAGGCTGAGAAGCTGATAAAACTTGGTGTAATCACAGAGGAGGACTTAGCCAAAGCGAGGATTGAGCGCTATATCATTGGTCCAGTGTTTAATTTTGACTTCTTTTACTCTCCGATAGATCAGGAGATTGAGCTTTTAGGTATTGACTGGCGCTTCGAGACAAGCTTAGATGGACATGTTAGGTTGCCAGCTCATCAACAATTGACTTTGCCAGAGCATCAGTTTGAGCCAGAATATACTGTCTGCGGTCATACAAGCTCGACTTTGAGAGAGTCTTTGCTTGAGAAGATCTTTGACATGGCAGAAAAATATGTTGAGGCGACGCAAAAATACTATTCGCCTGGAATAATTGGACCTTTTACTTTGCAAACAGCTCTTGATAAAGATTTGAACTTCTACATCTACGATGTTGCCCCAAGAACGGGTGGAGGGACAAATATCCACATGGCTATGGGTCATCCTTACGGAAATGCACTGTGGAGGAAAGATATGAGCACCGGAAGGAGAATTGCGCTTGAGATTAAGAGGGCTATTGAATTGGATGAGCTTGAGAAGGTTGTTACGTGAGGTGATGCTCATGAAGTATAAGGCAAAAATCATTGTCCGCCTAAAGGAAGGGCTTAACGATCCGGAAGGGAGGGTAATTGGAAAGGCTTTGAAGAATTTGGGCTACAAAATTGAAGACTTAAAAGTGCCGAAATACTTTGAGCTCGTTTTTGAGAGTGAAAATCCAGAGAAGGATGTCAAAGAGATGTGCAAACGCTTGCTTGCAAATCCAGTTATCCACACCTACGAGTATCAAATCGAGCCCTTAGGTGAGTGAGATGCCAAAGTTCGCTGTTATAGTGTTTCCAGGGACAAACTGTGACTTTGAAACAGTTGAAGCAATTAAAAAAGCTGGTGGAAAAGCAGAGAGAGTTTGGTATAAGGAAAGCTTGAAAGATTTTGATGGTGTTGTTTTGCCTGGCGGTTTTAGCTATGCTGATTACCTAAGGGCTGGAGCGATAAGTGCGAGAGCTGAGATAATGGAAGAGGTTGAAGAGCTTGCTAAAGATGGAAAGCCAGTGCTCGGAATATGCAACGGTTTTCAAATTCTAACTGAAGCTAAGCTTTTGCCCGGTGCTTTGAGACCAAACAAAATTCCAAGATTCCTGTGCAAGTGGGTCCATCTTAGAGTTGCAGACACTGAAACAGCTTTTACAAGCTTTTACAAAGAAGGGGAAGTCATTAGAATGCCAATAGCTCATGCTGAGGGCAATTATTACACCAATAATTTGAGCAAAGTTAGGATAGTCTTTCAATACAGCGATGAGAATGGAAATATTAACGAAGAATCAAACCCCAATGGTTCTATTTTCAACATAGCGGGAATAAGCAACGGGAATGGCAACGTTCTCGGAATGATGCCTCATCCAGAGAGAGCGAGTGACAGATGGTTAGGAAGTGAAGACGGGCTAAAGGTGTTCAAATCTATGGTGGAGCATGCTAAAAGGTGAATTTTAATTTTTATTCAATTTCATTCAATTTTTTAATTGCTTTTTAAGGTTTACTTCATTAAAAATCGCAGATTTGTTAAAGGGAGCTTTCTGATAACTTACTTTTTTTGAAAAATCAAATAATACTATAACAAAGCTGAAAAATTTAAATATTAAAAACCACTTAGAGTAGTATGCTAGAGTGGCAATGAAGTATTGCCGAGTTACTCTAGTAAAAAGAAAAAGGGAGATGGGATATGAGGCGTCGGGCAATATTTGTTTTGCTTTTGAGTTTATTAATGTTTGGAGGAGCGCTCAGCAACTCAGTATACGCAAAACCAAGCTTTATACCAAAAATTTCAGTGACTAAGTTTGTTTTAGGAATTTACGATCCAAATCCCACTATGAATGATGACTTAAGAGACGCTAGGAAGACATTTGCCATTTTGAGAATACAAGGCAATAAGTTGACTGGCTTTTTGTTCTATGGCTTGAAGGTTAGAAGAATAAGCAAAAACATTAGGATTGTTGAATCTGAGTACTTTGACGGTTATGTTATTCTATTTGACTCAAAGGACACAGAAAATGGTATTATAGGACTACAGGGCAATATATACAAGAACGGGACGGTGTGGATATTTCTGCAGGAAATTGGCAAGAAGAATATCATAGCATTGTCTTTTGAGGATAAGCAATTAGTAGAAAGGCTCTCAAAAATGAAATTACCAAAAGAGAAAATAGATGACATAAGCTGGTCATTTAAAATTGTACCTCCTAAGATAAACATTCATGAAATCGCCTCCGGCAAAGAGATTATCTTAATGGGCGGGGTTCAGCAAAGATGCTCTTATAGCACTAAAGCAGTGTACATAACATCCTCATGGCCAACAAATTCACCCACAACGTACTATATTAAAGTACAGGCTAAGTTCTGTGGTCCAACAATTCTAAAAAGTACAGATGAATACAAGGTAATTGTTAAAAATTTAGATGAAGGAAGGATTGTATCTTACGGTACAAGTTATCGGGAAATTAGTGGGGATACTGCATTTGAAATTCGGGGATCTCCTTCTCGGCCAATAGATATAAAGGTAACGGTACCTTACAAGGATAGTCCCAATGAAGTACAAGATTTAATAATCAGGGTGTCAGGTAGTATCGTTAACTTTGGATATAGTGAAGTTAGTTGGGCTATTAAATGGGCGGCTGATTTAATAACATGGGCACTTAATCTTCCGCCAATACCCACTAAAGCAACACAAGGCCCAACTTTTCCTCCAATAATCATTGAAGGTGGAGAAGAGAAGAATACCCTAGCTGTAGCCTACAATAATTTGAATATTGGTGTTCCTGGACAGTTCTTGCAAATAGAGGGTATTGTCATTCGATACAATAATGGTCCTTCATATGACATTACAAGAAAGTTTTATGCACTATACAACGTACCGGTATACTATGGCCCATCTTCAAATCCCAGTCATGTAGCTGATGTAGAGACTCAATGCAGTTTAAGGGTTACCCACACTAACTAAAAGAAGTGATGTTTAGATGAAGCCTGAAGACTTTCTTCCCCTCCTTACTCTTTTACTTTTGTTTGGGGTCTTTTATGGAGTAATGGAACATAAATGCACAATTAGAGTATCTGAAGAAGTAAGTAAAGCTGTGGAAAAAGTGGAGAAGGAAGACATTGTTATGGATATTGGGCTTCACACAACCGAGCTCCGAAAGAACTCAGAACGGGCTCTTGCATGTCTCAACGCTAGCAAGTGTTCAAAAGCCACACTGATAAGATATCTCATGAAAGCATCATTTCACATGGAAATGTTGCACTCCTACTACAGTAGAGCTGTCACCTCTATCCTTAAGCCTGGTGAGGAAATCGAACCCTACATCAATACCACTACACTAGATTGTGCGAAAATGTTAGAGAGGTTTGCTACAATAATAATCGAGGACGACATAACTGAGAGACAGCTCAAAATTATAAAAAGAGCGCTAATAGACGTTAACAAATTTACGAACAATACACTCAAACTTAACAATATCACTTTAATCCTGCAGGAGAATGGAAAAATACAAGAAAAGTGCCAAACTTACCTAGTGGCGTTTAACAATACCACAAGGTGAGTGTTTTTCTTTTTCTGAAACTTCTCGCAGAGAGCACTAAGTTTCTGAACATTTTTATGTTAAAATAAACCTTAAAAGCTTTAAATTTTTTACATTTTTCTGATAATAAGGGAGGTGATTATAATGTTCCCTCATGAGGAAGAATTTGTCCGCGAAAAGCTTGGAAGAGAGCCTAATGAAGTGGAAAAGGCCATGATTGAAGTAATGTGGAGCGAGCATGCCTCATATAAATCAAGCCGCAAGTGGCTCAAACTTTTACCAACTAAAAACGAGCATGTGATTTTAGGACCCGGAGAGGATGCTGGAGTTATAAAGTTTGACGAAAATATTGCAATAGTCGTTGGAATCGAAAGTCACAATCATCCAAGTGCAGTTGAGCCCTATGGTGGGGCAGCAACAGGTGTTGGCGGAATTGTAAGGGATATACTGTGTATGGGGGCTCGTCCTATAGCTCTGCTCGACCCAATACGCTTTGGCCCATTGGAGAAAGAGCGCAATAGGTATCTCTTCGAGTACGTTGTTAAGGGAATAGCTGACTATGGCAACAGGATAGGGGTTCCTACTGTTGGCGGCGAAACGGAGTTTGATGAGACCTTGGACGGCTATACATTGGTGAATGTTGCATGCATTGGCATAATGCACCCCGATGAGTTAGTTCACAGCTACGTAACCGAGAGCGGTCTGCTTTTGGTTTTAGTTGGGAACAAAACTGGAAGAGACGGCATTCATGGAGTGACTTTTGCAAGTGAAGAGCTGAGCGAAAACGCTGAGGAGGAAGATCGCTCCGCTGTGCAGATTCCGGATCCGTTTACTGAAAAACTTTTAATTGAAGCAACCCTTGAGGCAGTGAAAACTGGTAAAGTTAAAGCCCTCAAAGATTTAGGCGGCGGAGGCTTAACTTGTGCATCTTCAGAAATGGCTGGAAAGAAAGGGTTTGGTGCAGTCATTTATGCAGATAGAGTGCCACAAAGAGAACCTAATATGAATGCTATGGAGGTAATGATTTCAGAGAGCCAAGAGAGGATGCTTTTTGCTGTTAAAAAGGAAGATTTGGAAGAGATGTCAAAGATTTTTGAAAAGTATGAACTTGAGTGGACAGTTGTTGGGGAGATAATAGACGAGCCAAGATACATTGTTTACTGGAATGGCGAAAAAGTCGCTGATTTGCCAATTGATCTGCTCACAGAAGTTCCAATAATAGAATGGGATGCCAAGCCGTATAGTGTTGAAAAAGATGTCCGAACTCCTGAAATCGCTCCACAAGATGCTTTTCTTAAAGTTCTCTCAAGCCCAAACATATTAAGCAAAGAATGGGTTTACAGGCAGTATGACCATGAAGTTCAAGGAAGGACAGTTTTAAAGCCCGGTCTGGATGCCGCTGTGCTGAAAATAAACGATGAATACGGCTTAGCTTTTGTGAGCGATGGAAATCCTTCATACAGCTACTTGAATCCATATCACGGAGCAATGGCTTGTGTGGTTGAAGCTATGAGAAACTTGGCTTCCGTTGGTGCTAAACCTCTATCTTTAGTTGACAACCTGAATTTTGCCTCCCCAGAGAGGCCTGAGGTGTATTGGAGCTTCATCGAGACAATTAAAGGACTCAGAGATGCGGCAAATGCTTTTGGATTAGCTTATGTCAGCGGTAACGTGAGCTTTTACAATGAGGTTGGCAACAAACCGATAAAGCCAACTCCAGTAGTTGCGGCTTTAGGAAAGGTCAAGCTTGAGCACATTACAACCATGGACTTTAAAGATGAAGGTAATTTGATTGCCGTTGTTGGAGTTACAAAGAATGAATTGGGAGGAAGTGAGCTCTATAGAGTTTTCGGCATTGGAGGTGGAATCGCTCCGAGAGTTGACTTAAAAGCGGAGAAAGAAAACGTTGAAGGCATCTTAAAGGCAATTGAGCATGGATTAGTAAAAGCTGTTCATGACGTAAGCAGGGGAGGTTTGGCGATAGCTTTAGCTGAGATGGCAATAATAAGTGGAGTAGGATTTGAGGTTGACATAAGTAAAGTTCCAGTGGAAGCAAAGCTCTCTCCCTTAGAAGTGCTGTTTTCAGAAAGTCAAGCAAGATTTATAGTCAGCTTTGAAGAAGAAAACCTTGAAAAGCTCAAAGAAATGTTTAAAGACTTTGCAGTTATAGGAGAAGTTGGAGGCAGAGAAATGGTGTTTAAGAGCAATGGGGACGAAGTAATTAGGGTAAGTGTAAAAGAAGGGAGAAAAATTTACGGTTCGCTTCCAAGGCTTCTTGGAGAGTAACTTTTCTTTTTATTTTCCGACTGGATAGTTTGGTGCTTCGTTCGTTATGAAGATGTCATGTGGATGGCTTTCCTTGAGTCCAGCGTGTGTTATTATCACAAACTCTCCTTTTTCTTTCAGCTCTTGAATGTTCTTTGCTCCAACGTAACCCATTCCAGCTCTTAGGCCTCCAATGAGCTGGTATAAAACTTCGCCAACACTCCCCTTATAAGGAACAACCCCTTCAACGCCCTCTGGGACGAACTTTCTTGTCTTCATGTGACCTCTCTGATAATATCTCTCTGCTCCTCCTTTCATCATTGCCCCTAAAGAACCCATTCCCCTGTACTGCTTGTATTTCCTTCCGTTGATAATTACCTCTTTTCCCGGAGCTTCCTTTGTTCCGGCTAAGAGATTCCCAAGCATTACAGCATCAGCCCCAGCCGCAATGGCTTTCACTATATCTCCTGAATATTTAATTCCCCCATCTGCAATGACCTTAATTCCGTATTCCCCTGCCCTGTCTGAAATCAGTGCTATTGCCGTTATCTGTGGAACACCAACTCCAGCTACTACTCTTGTTGTGCATATGCTCCCTGGTCCTATTCCAACTTTAACAGCGTCTGCAAAGGTTAAATCATCAACTGCCTTTGGATTTGCAATGTTTCCAACTATCAAGTCAGCATCAACTTTAGCTCTAATCTCCTTCATGGACTTTATTGCCTTAAGGTTATGCGCATGGGCAGTGTCAATGACTATGACATCGACCCCTGCCCTGTCCAATGCCAAAGCTCTCTTCAGATCAAAAGGCCCAACAGCTGCAGCGACTATTAAGTCTCCGTTTTCATCCCTCACAGCATTCTTGAACTTTTTCCTCAAAACAAGATCGCTCATCGTTATTAGACCAATAAGTCTGCCTTTTTTGTTTACAACTGGTAATCTGTCAATTCTGTTCTCAACCATTATTTTCATAGCCTCTTCAACGCTTATGTCCTCTTCAACTGTTATCACTTCTTTAGTCATGATGTCTTTCACTCTCTGCCCTTCTTTTGTTGCAATGTCTTTCTTAGACACTATTCCAACAACTTTTCCATCTTTGATAACTGGCAGTCCATCAATGTCGTGCTTCTCCATTAAAAATAGTGCATAATCTAAGGTTTCCTCTGGGCTTATGGTGATGACGTCTTCAATTATAAAGCGCTCTGCCCTTTTGACTTTTTTGACCATCTCAACCTGCTCTTCTATGCTCATGTTCCTGTGAATAACGCCTAAACCGCCTTCTCTTGCCATCGCTACTGCCATCTCCCATTCTGTAACCGTATCCATCGCTGCGCTCAGAATTGGGATATTGAGCTTTATGTTCGGCGTAATTTGAGTGGAAACATCGACGTCTTTGGGCTCAACTTCAGTTGCCTGGGGGATCAAAAGAACATCATCAAAGGTATAACCCTTAATTGCATTAACAAGTTTTTGTTCAAATTTGCCCATATTTTCCCGTCCTCCATCTCCTTTTTAACATAAACCTGACAACGGGTTTTTAAGGTTTTTGTATATGTATTTATGATGTCATGAAATCCCTCAGAAAATGGTATATTCATGAAAAATAAATCAACTGTCCGAGTTTCAATGCAAAGCAATTTTTAACAACATTTTTTTGGCATGTTTGAAATTTCTCGAATGTTTTTGCACAGTTTGACAACTTTACAAAGGTAAAGCTTATAAACTCATGACAGCGCCTAAGAATGAACATTCCCCGAGGTGAGGACAATGAGCAAGACAAAGATGATACTTGCCCACATAGCACCAATCGCAATCGTTTTAGCATTATTAGCACTTGCATGAAAATCTGACAATCATGCTCATCATTCCTTCCAATTTTTTGTCTTCTCTCTCTCCTATTCCGTGGTTCATTAAATATTTGACAACAACTTTGCCAAAAAGTATAATAAACAGTCAGCTTATCCTTTAGCGGTGATTTCCATGGTAAGGGGGGAGTACGAAACCAATTAGAAAAGAAATTAGAAAAGCCTATTCTGAAGCAGATATTTTGGGAGAAATTTTAAGAGAAGGAATTTATTGGGCGTTTATGGGCCGTCCGTTTGAGGTGCTACCGTTTTTGAGGGGTAAACTTTTGAGTGAAGCAGCAAAGCTCAATGGCGCAAGTGAAAATGCAAGGCTTGAAATTGAAAGGCTTTTGAAAGAGCTTGAGGGACTTTACAAAGAAATCAGCATGTCAGAAAAGGTTAATGAAGAGCAGATAGAGGCTGTTTTGTCCTATAGGGAGAAACTCGTTAAGATTGTGTATGGTTGAGGTAGGTTTATAACCTTCCTCCCTTCTATTATTCTTGGGATGATGACGGAGATTTCGCCCGATAGATGAGGACACTCGCATGGGCTGACCAATCTCCATACAAGCTTTTTCTTTCTTGAGATTTGAATAAGTTTGCACGTTAGCGCAGTTGTAGTGAGCTTTCAAAAATACGCCAATCATGGAGAAAACACTTTACAAACAGCTTTTTTAGAAGGATACACGAACCTTGATCAAACTTCGCTTTTTCGAAGTTTGTTAGAGAAAGGTTTATAAATACTCTCCATGAACAGCCTAAGGAACTTCACGATAATGGGATTAAAAACCCCGCTTCTTGGAGGTGTTGGAAATGGAAGCTGTCAAGATACCAGTCTGTACGTCATGTGGAAAGGAGATAACTCCAAGGGAGCACGCGACACACTTCATCTGCCCCAACTGTGGGGAGGAGATAATCTGGAGATGTGAAAGCTGCCGCGTATTGGGAGCACCATACAAGTGCCCCAAGTGCGGATGGGAAGGACCATAAAGGGGTGATTCAAATGAGCGATTTCAACATTGTTGGTGTTATTAAGGTTATGCCCACAAGTCCAGAGGTTGATCTGGATAAGCTTGAGGAGAACATAAAGAAGGCAATACCAGAGAAGTACGGTTTCGTTAAGATTGAAAGGGAGCCAATAGCATTCGGTTTGGTTGCTCTTAAAGTTTACGTCCTTGCCAAGGACGAGGAAGGATACTCCCTTGACGAAGTTGCCGATGCATTCAGAAAGGTTGAAGATGTTGAGAGTGCCGAGGTAGAAAGCGTCTCAAGAATTTGATAAATGGGGCAAATGCCCCACAGGATATTCTTTTTTAAATTCCAATGTTTAGAAACGTGGGGCTTTTTAGGTCTTCTAAGATCTCTCTTAATGATTCGTTGCTAATTTTGCTATAAACTTCCTCAAACTTATTCTCTTTACCTTCTTTCATCTTTGCGAGTTCTCGGATTGCCATGAAAAAGTTCTTGAGCTCTTTGTCTTCTTCAAAGGCATTCACTAAAACGTCGATGTTTTCATAAACTTCTCTGTAGAGCTTCTCGTTGAACAAATCTTTTATAAACCCAATTAATGTGTCAAATGCAAATTCAAAAAGCTCTTCATTTTCCTCAGCTTTTGCAAGTGCAAGGCTTAGCGATTTGAATGCCCCTTTATAATCCTCCCTACCCGCATATACTTCAGCCTCGATCAACCTTGCATTTATTTCAATGTCTGTATCTCTTGGGCTCTTCAAGACTTCCTTAATCAGTTCTTCTGCTTTCTCATCTTCCCCTTTTTCATAGTAGAAGTGGGCCAAATCGATTAGGCTTATTAGGTAGTTCTTTTCATCTCCTAATTCCTCAAATAGTTCTCTTGCTTCCTTCATAAATTTAATTGCCCTGTCTAAATCACCAAGCTCTTCGTAGTTTACTGCCATGTGTGCTAAAGTTAACGCTTCTTCTTTTTTGTCCCCTCTTTTTCTTTCCAGGTCTAATAACTTTTCATAGACTTCAATTGCTTTTTCCGGAAGTCCAAAATGCTCATAAGCATCTGCCAAGTAATACAATGCTTCGCTGTACTTCTCTTCACTTTCTCTATATTTCTCTGCAATTTTCTTGTAAACTTCAATGCCTTTTTCAATCTCATCAAGGTGTGCATAGATGTGTGCAATTTCATGAGCGAGCTCATAGGCCAACTCATCCTCACACTCCAAAGCTAAATCCTCAAGTCTTCTGAGGAGTTCTCTAAGCTCATCCTCTTTTTCGATCTCTTCAAGGTAATCATCAAGATGCTCAAGGACGGCTTCACAGTCTTTCCTTTTTAGGGCCTTTTCAAATTCCATCACCGTTCTCACCTGGAGAAGGTTATTTTTAGAGGTTTTAAAAACAGTTAGGTTATGTGCTTAAAGCCCTTGTGCTGGCGATGACACTGATTTTGAAGAAAAGGCAGATATGGACAACAATGGAATCATAGATCTTCACGATGTAATGCTTATCCTCCAGGAGGCTTGAGAACTTTCTTTTCTTTTAATTTTCTAAGATTTTCTCTACCTTCATCCCCCTCCACTCTGCATTTTGTAAAAATGTTTCTAAAGCGAAAAATTTATAAATAATCCAAAGGAACCTATGAGTGGAAACAACAAATTGTGAATAAAAGCTATTATGGTATAATTTAAAAAATCGAAGGAGGTGGGCGGAGATGGCCCAGCTCGCAGGACAACCAATCTTAATTCTGCCTGAGGGGACTCAGAGATATGTTGGTAAGGACGCCCAGAGGTTGAACATCTTGGCTGCAAGGATTGTTGCTGAGACCGTTAGAACAACTTTAGGACCAAAAGGAATGGACAAAATGCTCGTCGACAGCTTAGGAGACATCGTCATCACAAACGACGGTGCAACCATTCTTGATGAGATGGACATCCAGCACCCAGCTGCAAAGATGATGGTCGAAGTTGCTAAGACCCAGGACAAGGAGGCTGGTGATGGTACAACCACAGCAGTTGTCATTGCGGGTGAGCTTCTCAGGAAAGCTGAGGAGCTGCTCGACCAGAACATTCACCCAAGCATCATCGTCAAGGGTTACACAATGGCTGCCGAGAAGGCACAGGAGATACTTGACAGCATCGCAAAGGATGTTGATGTCAACGATGAAGAGACACTCCTCAAAGCGGCAGTCACTGCAATAACCGGAAAGGCAGCTGAGGAGGAGAGGGAGTACTTGGCAAAGCTTGCAGTTGAGGCTGTCAAGCAGGTTGCAGAGAAGGTTGGCGACAAATACCATGTGGACATTGACAACATCAAGCTCGAGAAGAAGGAGGGTGGAAGCGTTAAGGATACAAAGCTCATCAAGGGTGTTGTGATTGACAAAGAGAGGGTCCATCCAGGAATGCCAAAGAGGGTTGAGGGAGCTAAGATTGCACTCATCAACGATGCAATTGAGGTCAAGGAGACGGAGACAGATGCTGAGATAAGAATCACAAGCCCAGAGCAGCTCCAGGCATTCCTCGAACAAGAGGAGAGAATGCTCAAGGAGATGGTTGACAAGATCGTTGCAACAGGAGCAAACGTTGTCTTCTGCCAGAAGGGTATTGATGATTTGGCACAGCACTATTTGGCTAAGGCTGGAATCCTGGCAGTGAGAAGGGTCAAGAAGAGCGACATGGAGAAGTTAGCAAAAGCAACAGGAGCCAAGATCGTCACAAACATCAGAGACCTCACACCAGATGACCTCGGTTACGCAGAGGTTGTTGAGGAGAGAAAGGTCGCTGGCGAGAACATGATCTTCGTTGAGGGTTGCAAGAATCCAAAGGCAGTGACAATCCTCATCAGGGGTGGAACAGAGCACGTCGTTGACGAGGTCGAGAGGGCAATGGAAGATGCTATAAAGGTCGTTAAGGACATCATCGAGGACGGAAAGATTGTCGCAGGTGGTGGAGCAAGCGAGATCGAGCTCAGCGTCAAGCTCGACGAGTATGCTAAAGAAGTCGGTGGAAAAGAGCAGCTCGCCATCGAGGCATTCGCCGAGGCACTCAAGGTCATTCCAAGAACATTGGCAGAGAACGCTGGACTTGACCCAATCGAGACACTCGTTAAGGTCATTGCAGCCCACAAGGAGAAGGGACCAACAGTCGGTGTTGACGTCTTCGCAGGAGAGCCAGCAGACATGATGGAGAGGGGTGTTATTGAGCCTGTGAGGGTTAAGAAGCAGGCAATCAAGAGCGCAAGCGAAGCAGCAATCATGATCCTCAGAATCGACGACGTCATAGCAGCACAGAAGCTTGAGAAGGAGAAGGAAGGAGAGAAGGGAGGAGGAAGCGAGGACTTCAGCAGCGACCTTGACTGATCTCTCTAACTTTTCTTCTTAAGTTTTCTTTTGAATCTTTGGTGGATCTTAAAAATCCTCTTCTGGTTGTCTTGAAATGCCATATACTTCAAGAAGATTTCTCTTGGCTCTCCTTTTTAAAAGCAGCTAAAAAGAGGATGCAGTAGCATTAAGTTTCTCAATCTCTTTTTCAAGCCTCTTCAGCTTTTCCTTGGCTCTTCTCAGCTGGGCGTTGGCTAACTCAACTATTTTTTCAATGTATCCTTCACCCACCCAAAGGGCACCATTTTCTCCTAAGGGAACGTCCATTCTTTCTGTTGACCTTATTTCAACTACAAGCTTCTTGTGGCTGATGCTCTTGATGTTTGAATGCTTGAACCCGCAGTTTATTGCCAGATTTAAAAGCTCAACGGCATCTTCCAATGTTTTGGCAGAAACGTGAATTATGGGGCTGTGAAGCATGAACCAGAGCATCCCAGAGTTGTGCTTCTTGACCGCTGTTAAAACCTCTTCAAGAGAAACCTCTCTGTGCCACTTGCCGAGCCATTCAGCGTTAACCTTATCTCCAAACTCTGGCATCTGCATTACGGTTATCCTTCCGGAGCATGAAGATGTTGTGAAATAATTTGGAAGGGAGTTTATTTTCTCCAAAAGATGAATTATGTCTTCATCGACTAAGCCCTTCTCTAAGGCCTCGCTCAGACTTTCCATTGCTTTTCGCTTTTGGAGTTCAAAGTTCTTCTCGTAGAGGAACATGAAGGTAAATTTGTGAAGGTATTTAAAAAGATTGACATGCATTTAAGCAAAGGGTATGAATGCCCCCCTCTTCCTCACAAACTCCACAAACCTCTTGTAAGTTGGATGTGCACCCAAGGTCTCGCTGTCTCCAATAGCTATCAACTTGCGCTTTGCCCTTGTTAGAGAAACGTTTAGCCTTCTTAAATCAGTTAAAAATCCAAGCTCGCCCTTTTTATTGGAGCGAACAAATGAAAGAATAATAACTTCTTTCTCCCTCCCCTGATACCCATCGACGGTTTTTACTTCAATTTCATCGTTTTCTATGAGTGAGCTTATCAAATCTCTTTGATCATCATAAGGTGTTATAACTCCAACTGACTCTGGCTTAATACCCATCCTTAACAATCTTTTTACTATCTCCTTAACGAGCTTTGCTTCCAGCGGATTCTCCCTTGAAAGCGAACCTCTTCTTTGCCTTTCCCACTTTTCAGGATGTTTGGATGTGTCAACAAAGACTAAGGGTTCTTTTGGATTTAAGATGGAATCCCAGGGCTCTCCAAAATGGAAAACCCTAATGCCCAAATCGAGCAAAGTTATGTTTTTGACTCCATCATGAGCCTTAATTCTTCCATTGTAAAATTCTCTGCTTGGGAACTCCATGAGTCTTTCATTCATTCTGTACTGGATTTCAAGCATCTTTGCCTTTGATGGGTAAAGTTCAATAAGCTTTTCAAAGAGCGTTTCGCTGAGTTCTTTTGCCTCCTCACTCAAAATCGTTGGGGGCAATTGCTTATGGTCACCAGCCAAGATGAACTTTTTGGCTTTTGCTATTGGAATTAAAACGCTTGGAATCGTTGCCTGTGAAGCTTCGTCTATGACAGCTACATCAAAGTTAACGTCTTTTATGAAATCAAGAACCGCTGAAGAGTTTGTGCTTAAAACAACATCCGCTTGTTTTATTATCTCTCCTATTATTTCTTCCTCAAGCTTTTTGGTTTCATCATACAGCTTTTGAACTTTTTCGTTAAATGCTATCCATTGGGCCATTGATTTCACAACCCTTGCTGGAACGCCTCTTGCTCCAATTCCCCTCTCTGCGAGCCTTAGAATTTGCCTATCTGTAAGACCCCTCCGCCATTGGGGTGTTGGTTTTGTGTACTGATCTCTGAGCATTGCCAACCTTTCAGCCTTACTCCTGAGCTCTTTCACTCTCCTATACTTCTTGTGGACTTCAACCTGATAAGCCAGTGTTGATTCCTTTAGGTGCTTTGATACCCTGGAGGGATGTCCCAAGCGAACGAGCTTAACTTTCCCCCATAAGCGCTCGACTAAGTTATCAACAGCCACGTTGCTCTCTGCAGTTGCCAAAACTTTCTTCCCTCTTTTTACTTCTTGAAGAATAACTTCAGCAAGTGTTCTTGTCTTTCCAGTGCCGAAGGGACCATGGATTAGGAAGAAGTCTTCACTCCCCAGAGCCAAGCTTACAGCCTTCCTTTGGCTTTCGTTTAGCTGCTTATCAAATGGTTTAAATTCAACCTCAGCACTTTCTCTGGGCTTTTCTAATCCAAGAACAAACCTTAATGCCTGCTTTCCACTTTCGCTGAGCCTTTCAAGGTTTTCTATCTGCCTCTTAAAGGTTACATCATTGGCATAGAGGTCGATTCTAACGTTTCTTAATGCCCAGGTCGGGACGCTCTCAAGGGCAACGACAAGAAAGCGCTTCCCCTTTTCAGTCACGGTTCCGATTAAGTCACTTGCCAAAGGATTTCCCCTGCTTATCACAACCAAATCCCCAACGCTGATTTCAGTCTTTATCTCCTGCTTTCTGCCGTATTTAACGAGTTTGTAACCAAATTCCTCTCCAATAATTTTTCCATTTAAGCCAAGAACAGCTCTCCCTGCTTTTTCTCTCTCATATCCGGTTAGCTTCCTCATCTCCTCTCGCATAGCCTCTATCTCTGCCTCTCGCTCAAGCTCAACAAGCTCTTTGAGATGGTTAATGTATCGAACTATGTTCATCTTATTCCACGCTCCCTCATATCTAACTCTCGATCTTCATTAAAAGCGTTGGGTTATCTGACCATAAATTATTTAAGATTGAATAATTTAAAGTTGAATAATGTGATGATACATAATGGAGAACCCATTTATATTTGGAGAACCCGCTAAAGGTGAGAAATTTATAGATCGAAAAAGAGAGCTTGAGAGGCTTAGGAACTACATCATAAATGCAAGAAATGTGATCATATATTCGCCAAGAAGATTTGGCAAAACATCTCTCGTATTGAAGGTGCTTGAAGAACTGAGGGGGGAGATAATTTCCCTTTTTATTGATTGCTATTCAGTAACCTCTGAGAAAGACCTTGCGAACAGGCTTACAAAAAAAGTTCTCCAGCATTACAAGGGGAAAGAGATATGGCATGCTGTAAAGAAGCTGTTCCAGAACATAACTCCAAAAATTACAATTGAAACGACACCCAACGTACAAATTGAAATCAGTTATGAGGGCGTTGAAAATTGGGAGGAAGCGTTAGATTTGCCCCAGAAGTTGGCGTTAGACAAAGGTAAGAGAGTTGTTGTGGTTTTTGATGAATTTCAGGAACTTGTAAAATTTGGTAATTTGCTTAAGCTCCTACGATCAAAATTCCAGCATCACGATAGAGTCAGCTACATCTTTATTGGCAGCAAAAGGCACCTAATGGAGTGGATATTTAAGTCAAAGGAGAGCCCCTTTTATAATTTCGGTGCTCACATTACTCTCAAAGAGATACCTAAGGAGGAATTTAAAATATACATCTGGAATGCTTTTAAAAAAGGGAATATTGAAATTGGGGAGCATGTTATAGATAGAATCCTCTCTTTAACTAAATGCCACCCATATTACACACAAAGACTTTGCTTTGAGCTTTGGTATGTTGGGACTCTCAAAAAGGTGGTGGACGAAAAAGATGTGGAAAGAACCTTAAATGAACTTATATCAGATTTAGAGGACTCTTATCTGCTTATTTGGGAGTCTTTAACTCCAAACCAAAGAAAAGCTCTACTTGCAGTAGCCAAAGGAGAAGAAGACTTATTTTCAGGAGAATTCTTACGTAAATATGACTTTAAAAGCCCAGCAAGTGTACAATCTGCCTTGAGAAAGCTTGTAAAAAAGGAGATAGTTACTAAAATTGGAGAGACCTACAAAGTATCAGACGTTTTTATGGAGTACTGGTTGAAAAAACGATTCCTTGAAGAATAGTTGCTGGTGGGCCCGCGGGGCTTCGAACCCCGGACCTCCCGCTTATCAGGCGGGCGCTCTGACCAGGCTGAGCCACGGGCCCTCTTCAACTGGTGCCCCGGCCGGGATTTGAACCCGGGTCGCGGGATCGAGAGTCCCGCATGATTGACCGGGCTACACCACCGGGGCGCCGATAATCCTAAGCTCTGTCAAATTTATAAATTTTTCGGTAATTTGGGCATTGCTTACTCTTGGCTTCCGTAATCCTTATATCCTCTTCTTTCAACATTAATGTACTGGCGTGGGGTGAGTGTTATGAAGGTTTTGATCATGGCTGGCGGTTATGCCACTCGTCTCTGGCCCATAACCAAGGACAACCCAAAAGCTCTGCTTCCTCTGGGGGACAGATACATCATCGATTACATCCTTGAAAAAACAAAGGAGCTGGGCTTAGAAGTTTACGTATCAACCAACAGATTCTTTGCGAAGTACTTTGAGGAGTGGAGCAGGGATAAGGATGTCGAGCTCCTGGTTGAAGATACATTTCGCGAAGAGGAGAAGCTTGGCACCATTGGAGCCCTCCAAGAAGCGGTAAGTAGGCTCGGCTTGGACGATTATCTCGTCATCGCTGGCGATAATCTATTCTCCTTCAGCTTGAAGGACTTCTTGGACAAATACAATGGAAAAACGCTGATAGCTGTCTATGATGTCGGCGACTTTGAGCTTGCGAAGAGGTATGGTGTGGTTCTTCTTGAGGGAGATAGGGTGATTGATTTTGAGGAAAAGCCGGTAAAGCCCAAATCGACTCTCATAAGCACGGGAGTTTATGTCTTCCCAAAGGATGCTATGGAAATGATACCCCAGTACTTGGAGGAGGGCAACAAAGATTCTCCAGGCTACTTTATTCAGTGGCTCCTATCTAAAGGGATTGAAATTTATGCATACAAATTCGATGAGTACTGGTATGACATCGGAAGTGCGGACAGTTATTTGGAGGCATTGAAAACCCTTTTGAGGGAGAGCTACATTGAGGAGATACAGATAAGTCCCTATGCGAAGATTATTTCCCCGGTTGTTATAAAGAGGGGAGCAAAGATCCTTGGAAGATCAATAATTGGGCCATATGCCTACATTGGTGAGGGGTGTGTTGTTGAGAATTCTGACATAAGCGACTCAATAATTTTTAAAAACACCATAATAAGGAATTCAACAATCTGGCGTTCGATAATTGATGAAAAGTGTGAGATAAGGAATTTGGAGCTTAAGAAGAGCTTAGTCGGTGGGCATGCGAAGATACAGAGGGGAGATTAATCAATAAAAATGAGGGACACCGCATAGAATTCGACCTTTAAACGGAGTTTCACCTTGAAGCAAAGCTTACATCCCATCCAAACCCTGCAGCTCTGGGCAAACTGCAGAATTTGTTCAGGCTATAAACCTTGGATCGAGATGAAGCTTCGTTTTTGGTCTCTTTTCTATACAGTGCCCCTCACTATACAGCTCTCGCTTAACATATATAAAGCTTTCTTGTTTTTAATGCTTGTTTTAATTAAAGTTTTAATTTCAAATAATAAAACAAAACTTCCCAAGATAGTGGGCAAGCTTTTCACCTGTTTTACGATTGCCATATAATCGAATCTTTACTCTTCAGGTGGGCAAAAAGCTTATATATCATCGGCGGTGCTTAATTAAATGTAATTAAATGTCATTAAAGCTGGAGGTGATTTAAATGGCAGAGGATGAAAGGAAATACACAACAGTCTCAATTCCGAAGCCCCTCTATGAGAAGATAAAGAAGAGAATTGAAGGGACAGGCTTTACATCAGTTTCAGACTACGTTACATATGTTCTGAGGGAAGTGCTGGCAAGCTTGGAGGAGGAAGAGAAGGAAGAGGTCTTCAGTGAAGAGGAGGAGGAAAAGGTTAAGGAGAGACTTAGGGCTCTCGGCTACCTCGACTGACTTCTGTTAATTTTTATTTGGGTGATTGGAATGGTTTCTAAGCCACATGGTGGGAGATTAGTCAGGAGAATAGCCGCTCCAAAAACGAGGGAAAGGATTCTAAGCGAGCAGAGAGAATATCCGAGGGCTGAAGTTGACCACGGAAGAGCAATTGACCTTGAAAATATAGCCCACGGTGTTTATTCCCCACTTAAGGGCTTTTTAACGAGCGATGATTTTCAGTCCGTTCTGGATCATATGAGGCTTAGCGATGATACCCCATGGACAATCCCTATTGTTCTTGACGTAAAAAAGCCTGAATTTGAAGAGGGTGATGCAGTTCTGCTTTACTATGATGATCTGCCTATAGCGAGGATGCATGTTGAGGAGATTTATACCTACGATAAGAAAGAATTCGCCCAGAAGGTTTTCAAAACAGCTGATCCTAATCATCCCGGCGTTGCTAAGGTCTATGGGATGGGCAAATATTTAGTTGGCGGCGAGATTGAGCTTTTGAACGAGCTACCAAATCCTTTTGCAAAGTACACCCTCAGGCCAGTTGAGACGAGGATTCTGTTTAAAGAGAGGGGGTGGAAGACGGTAGTTGCCTTTCAGACGAGGAACGTTCCCCACATGGGACATGAGTACGTTCAAAAAGCTGCACTGACTTTCGTCGATGGTCTCTTCATAAATCCAGTCTTAGGAAAGAAGAAGAGAGGAGATTACAGGGATGAGGTGATTATCAAAGCCTATGAGGTTCTGTTCAAGCACTACTATCCAAAGGATGCAGCTACACTTGCAACCGTCAGGTATGAAATGAGATATGCTGGACCGAGAGAGGCGATACACCATGCAATCATGAGGAAGAACTTTGGGGCGACGCACTTCATAGTTGGGAGAGATCATGCAGGAGTAGGGGACTATTACGGACCTTATGAGGCATGGGATCTGTTCGATGAGTTTCCGGATCTGGGCATAACCCCCATGTTCATACGTGAGGCTTTTTACTGCAAAAGATGCGGCGGAATGGTCAACGCTAAAATCTGCCCGCACAGCGAGGAGTTCCACGTGAGGATAAGCGGAACAAAGCTCAGGAAGATGATAATGAGCGGTGAAAAGCCTCCTGAATATATGATGAGACCAGAAGTTTATGAGGTCATAAGGAGCTTTGAAAATCCATTCGTGGAGTGATGTGAATGCTTATAATCCACCACTGGGACACCGACGGCATAACATCGGCAGCTTTAGTTGCCAAAGCCCTTAGCTTAGGGGAGTTTGAAAATTTGAGTCCTCCCATTGGGGAGTTCAGGTTTGATGAAAGGATTAGAAAAGCAATCGAAAGAGCTGACACAATTTACGTGCTCGACCTGAACCTGCCGAATGAAGTTGAAGACGTTGATAAGGAGACGGTCTTCATCGACCACCACATACAGCCCAAAATTGAAAATCCAAAAGTTAAGCAGATAAATCCAGCTTTGAATGGAGAATATGCTCCTTCAGCCTCTTTTGTTGTTTCCCAATATTTTGGCATTTGGAACGAATGGTCTGCTTTGGGTGCTTTAGGCGACATAGGCAAGAAAGCACTTGAAATCCCTAAAGTTAGAGAGCTTTTAACTGGATTAACTGGTGATGAAGCCCTTAGATTGGTCCAGCTCATTGATTCAAACTATGTGGTAATGGATAGGGAAGGTGTGGAAAAAGCTGTGGAGGTTCTCCTAACACATAGCCTGAAAGAGCTTTTGGAATATGAGCCTTGGGTTAAGAAAGCTGAGGCAATTGAAAAGACAATTAATGATGCAATTGGTAATTTGGAGCTTAGAGATGGATTTGCCGTTATAACCTTTGAGAGTCCCTTCAATGTGATCTCCAAAGTCGCAAGGAAAGCTGTCTGGGAGCTTGGATACAACGGAGCGGTGGTTGTGAACAGGGATTTTCACGGAAAAGCCCAGATATACTTTAGAATTTCTTCCAAGCTCGCTGAAAAAATATATATGGGTGGAATAATTTCTGCTTTAAAGGAGAGGGGATTTAACGCTGGCGGAAAGAGGGAAGTTTTAGGGTGTATATGTGAAAAATCCAAAGTTGATGAGGTTTTGGATATAATTAACGCTCATCTGAGGTGATTGGGATGAATGAGAAAATTAAGGAAAGCTTGGAGAAGGTTAAGAAGGTCTTTGTGATTGGTCTTGACTCTGCTCCTCCCGAGCTTTTATTTAACAGATTTTTGGATGAGTTGCCTAACATAAAGTGGCTTGTAGAGAGGTCAATTTACGGCCCAATGCAGAGCACGATTCCAGCCATAACAATTCCAGCCTGGATGGTGATGGCGACTGGAAAAACCCCTGGTGAGCTTGGCTTGTACGGTTTTAGGCACAGGAAAAAGGGAACTTACAATGACATCTGGATTGCCCACAGCCTGATGGTTAAGGAGAAGGCAGTTTGGCACTACATAGCTGAAAAGAGCAAAAAATCGGTTTTGGTTGGAATTCCACCGAGCTATCCTCCAAAGCCAGTTAACGGCTGGCTTATCTCGTGCTTCATCACTCCAGACGCTTCCGTTGATTATACGCATCCAAAAGAACTTAAGGGGGAGATTGAGCGCTTAGTTGGTGAATACATCTTTGATGTGGTCTTTAGGAAAGAGAACAGGGACGAGGTTAAAGAGCAGCTCTGGGAGATGACAGAAAAGCGGTTTGAAGTGATTAGATACCTCATTCAGGAGAAGGATTGGGACTATTTTGAATTCGTTGAGATTGGTCTTGACAGAGTCCACCACGCATTCTGGAAGTACTTCGATGAGAACCACCACCTCTATCCTGGCGACGACAACCCCTACAAGAACGTCATTCCTGATTACTACAAGCTTCTTGATAAAGAAATTGGAAAGACTTTGAAGCTTTTGAACTTGGATGAGACGGCTGTAATAATCGTTTCAGATCACGGGATAAAGGCAATGAAAGGTGCATTTGCAATCAACCAGTGGCTCATTGAAGAAGGTCTCTTGAAGATTAAGAATCCGGAGATTTTGAAGGAAGGAAGGCAGGTCAAATTCAACGAGCTCAAAGTTGACTGGAGCAAAACTATTGCATGGGCCTGGGGCGGCTATTACTCCAGGGTTTTCCTCAATGTGAAGGGGAGGGAACCAATGGGAATAATTGAGCCCGAAAGGTATCATCAGGTTAGGGATGAAGTTGCCGAGCTGATAAAGACCATAAGGGGACCAAACGGAGAAAAGTGGGACACGAAGGTGTTCTATCCTGAAGAGATTTACCCAGTTGCCAAAGGTGACAAGCCGGACATGATGGTTTACTTAGATGATTTGAACTGGAGAGCTGCAGGAACTCTCGGCTATGAAAGTCCCTATCTGTTAGAGAACGATTTGGGCCCGGACGATGCAGTTCACGCTGAGTATGGAGTTTTCTCTCTCTATCTGCCCGGCATGAGCGAAGCAAAAAGAACACAGCTGACAATCTACGACTTTGCTCCAACTGTGCTCAAGCTCTTTGGAATGAAAAAGCCTCTCAGAGGGAGGAATGTTGTATGAACAAAAGGGACATAACCTTCATCCCTCATGCGCTGGAAAGGATGAATGAGAGAGAAATTTCAAAAGAGCTTGTGATTGAGGCTTTACTTAATCCAGATAAAGTTGGAGAAGGGTATTTTGGGAGAAAAGTCGCTCAGAAGGTTATAGATGGAAAATTGATCAGGGTCATTTACGAAGAGCATGAAGATAGCATCATTGTGATAACAGTCTATATAACTTCGAAAGTTGATAAATACCTGAGGTGATGCAAATGAAAATTTCATATGATCCAAAGTATGATGTTATGTACATCAAGTTTTCAGATGCAAAGATAGTGGACACCGTTGAAGTCGATGAGGGGATTATCATAGACTACGGGGAGCATGGAGAAATCGTAGGTATAGAGATAATTAACGCATCGGTGAGAATCAAATCGAAACCCCTGAGCGAGATCACCATAAAAATAGAAGAACAAGCTGCCCCTTAGGTGAAGGCTATGGAGGGCTTTACAATCTGGCTCACCGGTCCGAGCGGTGCTGGAAAGACAGTTTTAGCACATACTTTAAAGAAGAAGCTGAAAGAGATGGGATATAAAGTTGAAATTCTTGATGGAGATGTCGTAAGGAAAACACTCTATCCCAACTTGGGCTTTTCCAAGGAAGCGAGGGAGATGCACAACAGGATAGTGATCTACATGGCAAAGCTCTTATCAAGGAATGGTGTCATAGCTATAGTTTCTCTGATTTCGCCGTATAGAGCTGTTAGGGAGTACGCAAGAAAGGAGATAGGTAGATTTATTGAGGTCTATGTGTATGCACCTTTAGAGGTCAGGATTCAGAGGGATCCGAAGGGATTATACAAGAAAGCCATGCGCGGTGAAATAAAAGGATTGACGGGCTACGATGGAGTTTATGAGGAGCCGGAGAATCCAGAGGTTAAGGTGGACAGCTCAAAGATGACCCCGGAGGAAGAGGCTGAAGCAGTGCTGAGGAAGGCTAAGGAATTGGGCTATCTGCCTTGAGGTGGGTTTTATGCTCCCCTTTATTTTTCTCGGCTTTTTTGTTGGATTTTTGGTTGGGCTGACTGGCATTGGTGGGGGTGCTTTGATGACTCCCTCACTTATCTTCCCGGGAGTTGAACCTTTGATGGCTGTTGGGACTGACCTTTTATATGCAACTGTTACGAGAATTTTTGGTGTGTTCTTCCATCATAGGAAGGGGATTATTAGGTTTGATCTGGCTTTAAGGCTCTTTGCTGGTAGCTTGCCCGCAATTTTACTTGGATCTGTTCTACTTAGAGTTATTGATAAAAGCACGCTTAATAATTATCTCACCTTATTGCTTGGCGTGATTCTTGTTGTCAGCTCACTCCTCAGCTTAGTTAAGGGAGAACTCCATGTTCCCATAAGACCCAAGAGAGAATATCTGTATCTTTTAGGATTCATTGTTGGCTTAACCGTTCAGTTCACTTCAGTTGGTGCTGGAGTCATAGTGAGCTTTGCATTAATGAATTTAGCCAAGCTCAATCCAGGGGAGGTTGTTGGTATTACAATATTTTATGGTTTAGCTTTATCATCTTTTAGTGCTTTGAACTATGCGTTTTTAGGAAGTGTAAATTATCATTTGGCCTTGCTCCTGATTGCTGGAACCTTACCGGGTGTGTATCTTGGAACCCATGTGAACAGAAAGGTGGATGGAGATAAGCTGAAAAGGGTTATTAACGTGATAATTTTGGTCATTGGAGTCTTGACACTCTTTCAGAGGGTGATTTGAGTTGTTCTCGATTATGAGTTAGGGGGCAAAGTTCTTTAGATCCTGTTTTATTTCTCTATCTGGGCGCTTACGCGCCGCATAAAGGGCAAGTAGATGTTTAATGCTTCAAAACTTCCTCTAAACTCTCTATTGGAGAGTAGAAGCCACTTTTAATCATTGCTCCTAGAAGTTGGTTTGCCTCTTCCAATGTTAGAACATCAGTTTTAACGCCTAACACCAAAACACCAATTGTACCTGAGACTTTAACACCTAGGAGGTATGCAGCTTTTCTGGCATCCAAATCATCGCTAAGGAGTATCCTTCCCCTATTTTTTGCCACTGCGATGCTGGAGGCTTCTCCCTTCCCCAAGCTTGTACAAAGTTTTCTGTACAGTTCAATTTCCTCGTTTTTGAGTTCTACAACTTTAAAGGGAAGTTTGACCTTTGGCAAAATACCTCTTTCAATTCCAAGGTTGAATTCTTCTAAGACTTGCTTTGTGATTATGGAGTCTTTCAAAATGTCTTTTAGTAATTCAAGCTTTTCGACTTTAGCAAAGTTCGATAGTACTGTGTTATCAATTACAAACAATTCAGTGCCTCCACCTCTGCTATGACATCTTCCTTGCTCAATTTTCTAATAGGGATGCCTCTTTTATGAAACTCTTCGATTAGCTCCTCTCGGGTCATTTCTAAAAGTTCTGCTGCCTTACTCAAGCTGATTTTTCTGTCAAGGTAAGCACTAACCACAACTTCCCAAAATAGTTCTTTGTCTTTTTTTAGGAGCCTTATTACCTTATCCGGATTGAGTGCTACAATCTTCTCGAACTCGCTTATCAGCCAAAGCTCTTCCATGATCTCACCACTTGGATTTTTATGATTGTAGTATATTAACTATTTGGTTTGAGCTTCTTTTGCCTAAGGGACGGGCTTTCAAGTGGGAAAATCTGAATGAAATATTAATAAAAAGTTGTGGTAATGGGTTAGAATAATATAAGGTGCTTCATTCCTTAAGACACTGTTTTTATTTCTTTTACCTCGTGCTTATGTGCCCCAACATATATTCCAAAAAATATAAAAAGTGTGATAATTTATATTATTGGGGATATAAAATGCTGAGGGATGAAGAGATATTGGAGGCATTAGTCCCTTATAATTTTTGGGGAAAACCTCAGGAGACTGGTATTGAAAGAGAGGAATATCTGGAAAAGATTGAAACTTTTTGCAGGGCTGGGAACTTTATAATAGCAATTATAGGCCCAAGGAGAGCTGGAAAGACATTTTTGGCGAGACAGTTTTTAAAAAGGAAAATATCACAAGGGCTGAATCCCAAACAAACCCTGTATGTGAACCTCGAAGATCCTAAATTCCATGCATACCTCAGCTTGGAGCTCCTTGATGAGATTTATAGGGTGTATAAAATCCACATTAATGACGAAGATTTTTCTCTCATAGTTTTAGATGAGGTGCAAAACCTTCCAAACTGGGAACGATGGGTCAGGAGCATAGCTGAAAAGGAGAATGCTAAAGTGATTGTAACTGGCTCAACATCTTCTTTGCTTAAAACTGAAGTTTCTGGAGTGCTGACAGGGAGGAGCTTAACTTTAGAAGTTTTTCCTTTAACCTTCAGGGAGTTTTTGAGTTTTAAAGGTTTAAATTTGAGGAGCTTCGCAGAAATCGTTGCACATGAAATAAAAATTGAGCGTCTTTTGGCTGAATATATGGAATTTGGGGGTTTTCCACAAGTTGTGCTGGTTGGAGATGAATATTTGAAAAGGGAAATCTTGAAAGAACTTTTTGAGGGAATAGTTATCCGGGATATTGCTTTTCGTCATGGATTTAAAGAGTTGAATACTGTGAAGCTGATTGCAGAACTATCAGTGAACAGGTTCGCTTCGCTTGTAAGTGGGAGTTCCCTTAGGAATGAAGTTGCCGGGATCGTAAAGAGAAAAGTTTCTCCAAATTTTGTGATAGAAGTTTTAGAGGCACTGGAGGAGAGCTATTTGATCTTTAGAATTCCACCGCTTTCATATAAGGTTAGTGATATTAAACGGCATCCGAGGAAACTCTATGTGATTGACACCGGTATAATAAATGCTGTAACACTCAGGTTTTCTAAGAACATTGGACGGTTGGCTGAGAATATTGTGGCACTGCATTTAATAAAAAAATTTGGAAAAGAGAATGTGTTTTATTATAAAGGAAATAGAGAAGTTGATTTTTTAATTAAGGAAGGCTTGGAGGTAACAAAAGCAATACAAGTGAGCTGGAACTTAAGTGAGAGTAAGAAGAGGGAAGTTAAAGGTTTGCTGGAGGCCATGGAAGAGTTTTCGCTGGAAAAAGGAGTGATAATAACATCAGCCTATGAAGGATTAGAGGAAATTAAAGGAAAACGTATAAGATACATCCCGCTGTGGAAGTTCTTGCTGTTAGAATAAAGGAGCCTCATTTCTTGCTCTTGTTTATAAGGTATTAAACTAGCTTTGGATTTTATACTCAACGGGTCTGACCTCCTCCCCGCCCTGAAGGGCGAGGCTTTCAAAAGAAAAATGTAATGGCATTGCCAAGATATTTTTAAAGAGTTGGTAATGCAAATACTAACATAACTGGACAGTTATGGTAAAAGGAAATCTCATCCTTCAGGTTTGGACTTCTTGCGTATAGCGATGAAAAACATGTGCTCATCTTTTCTTCTCCAGAAAATCATCCATAACGGCAAATTGCCAATTCTTGATTCCTTTATGATGTCCCCTCTAAGTTTGATGATTTGTCTTATAAACCCATAAATCTTTGGTGCTTTTCTGCCTGAGGTCTGCATGCTCATAAAGGCCCTAATTCCTTTCCACCCCTCTCTGTAAAATATGAGTTGCACTGTGTCGGATTCTAAAAGCTGTTTTATGACCCGCTTCATTGGGGATTTAATTTTAAGATTAATCGGTTCCTTGAGTTCTGCTTTCTGGAAGGACCCACAAAAGGGACAGGTAAACTCGTAGTAGCTTTCTCTGCTTAGTATATCCATCCCAACGTTCAGATCTTCTTTGGTTAGCGGCATTCCACAGGAGGCACATGTTAAATAGGATTCTTCACTTTCAGACTCTTCAAGGGATACTTTGTACAGCTTGGAATCCTTTGATAGCAGGAACATTTCTCTTCCTATGATATGGAGGTCTGGGAAAAGATCTTTCAGAATGTTGTATACTGCAATGGCTTCGTGGTTGTTTAAATCCAAGCTGATAACATTTTTCCAGCCGCGTGATGTGCCTTCATAAAGCGTTAGGATTACCCTCTTTCCAATTTTCTCCAGTGTCTCTACAATTCAGCTTCGTTTAACTGAAATAACGTCATATCTGTCGGTTATTTTACCATTTTCAACCTTTATTTCGATATCTATGAAGCTATGACAAAAGGGGCATGATGTATACGCGTGAATTCTATCAGCATTAACCGTATCGCCAATTCGATAGTGCTCCAGCATGTTTTCCAGCGATTTTGTTTGGAAATTTTTCAGTTTGTGTCCGCATACGGGGCATTTAACGTGTATATGAACGTAGTCGAACATTCCCATCAAACAACACCCCTTAATTCTTTTAACCGATGAAGTTAAAAATTTACCCTTTAGCAGTATAAAAGGGGATTAAGGTGGAATACAGTCTTCATCGGAAGGAATTCTATAACGGTTCTTTAATAATTATGGCTCAAAAATATGCACTAAACTGCACAAATTTTTCAAGCTTTGTGTATTATACTTCCTTAGGTGCACGAGATGAGCGGGCTCCGTTCCTAGATCACGTTGTTTGTGACTCAAAAGTACACCAGAGATCAGACGCTGCATTTTTTCTTTTGAAGGCTGATTTTAAAAACAGTTAATCACCCCTCAAAATTTGGAGTATTGCATTCTCATCCAGCACTATTAACTCATCAGGCACGTTCTTAGCTTTCCTGCATATTAGGAGGTAGTGGCTTTCTCCTTTCCAGTTGCTTAGCTCGACTTTTCTTTTCAGCTCTTCGAGGATTTCTTCACCGTTTATGGGCTTGTTTCTCCACTTGCACTCGCCAAATAAGGCTTTTTTCTTGTCTCGACTGAGGGCAACTACATCTATTTCATAGACTTTTCGCTGTCCATTTTCTCTGTAGTAGCCCCAGTGCCGTCCTATCTCAGTGAACTTGAAGGGTAAATCTCCTTTGACATTTAAAATCCAGAGCAGTTCTCTGCAGATGAAATCGAACCTCCTTCCAGTGTAGTCAGGCAGCATGGAGATCACTTCTTCCCCAAGGTCTTCACGCATTGCTTCATACTCACTCAGCCTCGGATGGATGAAACGGAACCAGAAGTTGAGCAGTGGATGTCTTATGTAAATTACTCTCTCCTTTCCAAGAATAGCTCTATCATAGGAGAGCAACTTGAAGTAATCAACCAGTTCCTTTATCTGTCTCGTTAGTGATGTCTCTTCTCGATTCATATAGCCCGCTATCTTGCTTAGTGATGTAGCTCCATTGGCCACAGCCTCAAGTATATCATAATAAACTCCAGAACGCCTTCCAAACTCAAGGGAGAGTATCCTTGGCACTTCCTCTTCTAATGGCGCTGAGGGAGAGAAGAAAAGAGCTCTAATTATTTCCTCTGCGCTTTTTCCTTCGAGTCCTTCATCTTCAATAGCTACGTAGTACTTGGGAAAGCCGCCAAAAACTGCATAAAGCTTCATAAAGTCATCTATGTCATCTATTCCAAGTTCCCTTGACATTTCGTAGCTGGCTTTAATTCCAAGCTCCTTCACGTGAAGTTCACGCTTTATCCTTCCGTAGAGCGGCTCCTTCGAATCCCTGAAGAGCTTTTTAATCATTCCAACTGTTGAGCCGGTGAAGATTAGCATGAGATTTTTCCTGTTCTCATGGAGGTCTATGAAGTTTTGAAGGGTTGAGAACACCGAAGGCTCAACCCTCTGAAAGTCCTGAAATTCATCGAAGACGACAGCGCCGTTAAATCTCTCGAAAAGTACTTCAAAAAACTCATCCCATGTTGAGACATGCTCATATTTTGTTATAACTCCTTTTTTCCTCAGAATTTCTTCGTACTCTCTCAAAAGGGATTCAGAAGTCTTGCCTCTATTCACGAAGAAATAAAGGTCTTTCTCTCCCAAGAACTCAAGAAGAAGCCTCGTTTTACCAACTCGCCTCAATCCATAAACCACGATGGTGTAAAGCTTCTTTTTTGAGCGTTTCCTTGCTTCTTCGAGTATTTCCATCTCAATTTCTCTGTCAATGAAGCGCACTATATTCACCTACTGAATTATTCACTTAGTGAATATATAAATTTATCTGTGTGGGGACTGGAGAAACGGAAGATGTGGGGAGTAACCGTTCCCCCGAATGCCATCCAATGAAGATGGGAGGGTGGAAGCCTACCCGATACGAAATTAACACACTACACACAATTAACGGGTAGGCAGAACGGTTGCTTTGTGATCCTAAGAGCCTTAGAGGTGTGCTCCAGCAAGAACCTGAGGATAGGTTTAAGCTGTATTATACTTATACTGAGGATAAGGATTTGATAATAATAGTGGATGCGAAGCATGTTAAAAGTAAGTTGAGATTAATAGTGGTGACTGTATTTCCGCAACCCTCTAAGAGGAGAACGAAGGTGAGAGAATATGAAAGAGAAGGTTGAGTTTAAGCCTGTGGATTATGATCCCGTAGTTGATTCACTCTTTGTAATGGTGCCCAAAAGTGAGTATGAGCATTCTGTTATGCTTGGAGACGATGTTATTCTGGACTTTGGTCGGCTTTCAGGCAGGGATAAGTTGGATGTCATTGGCTTTGAAATACTTGAAGCTTCCAAAAAGTTTGGGTTGGACAAACATTTGCTCAGAAACATTAAGAGACTCTACGCGGAGATTAAGATTAGCGAAGATAGGGTTGAAATGATGATTTCAATAGTCATAGTACAAAGAAAGAAGGAACGGGAGCGCTCAAGGATATTGGAAATGGCAAACGTCGGTCTTCCCACAGCTGTCACTTCAATTAGTGTCTAGGCTTGGTCTTCATATTTTCACATCCAAAACGGCTTCTCTTAAAGGATGCGAGTGAGTTCCTAAAAAGCTCCGCAAACTTGGGATTAGAAAAGACAACCTTTTCAACAAGCTCCAAGGATTGTGGGAGGGCAAGCCATTGCTGCTTTATGTAGGCCTACATAAAGGAGAAACCGAAGCAATAATCTTGGCGAAGAGGAACAACTGTTGGGTTGCTTTGGATGATTTAAAAGCCCGAAAAGTTGCGAGAAGCGAAGGAGTTAAGGTAATCGGACATTGGGCATTCCAAAGCGTTTAAAAGAATTAAACTTAGCAGAATTTGAGCCTGAAGACCTTTTTAAAGAGTTAACTCAAATAGGTTTTAGAATTAAAAAAGAGCTGTTCTTTGAGATTTTCAAAGATTAACTTGTTTCCGGTGTGTCCGCACTTCTGCTTTTTGAGACCTCAATCTCCCCTTTGTATCTTTGCATGTCCACCAAGATGCTTTTCTTAAGCTCAATCTGACTTTTTTCTTTTGAAAGTCTCGCTCTTTAGGGGCGGGGAGGAGGTCAAATGAAGAAAACAAAGTTGTGGTCAGGAACTCACATAATCTTTTTATTTCTGAACGACAGTTATGATATACGAGGTGAGAGGATGGGTACAAACGTTAAGCTCAACATTCCGGAGGATGTTTTAAAGACTGTTGGAATAGAGAGAGTTATTAAGATGATTGAGAGAGAGGTTATGATTGAGTACAGTGTTAAAAAATTGCATGGAAAGTTCAGAGGGAAGAATCTGCGCAAATTACTGGAATTCTAGGATTTTATAGAGATAAATGAAAAGTACAGCTGATTTTGCGTAATCTTTTTAGTCTTTAGTTATTATTAAAAGATACGGGAGGTGAAAATGTGGGCAAGGTTGTGATCACACTTAATGTTCCGGATGGTATGGAGGATGTTGTTAAGTCCTTCCTTGAGAGGGAGGCAAAGCTGATTATGAGAAGGCTTTCAAGGGCTGATTTTAAGGGTACATTTGGGATTTTAAAGGGGAAAAAGAAAAGCGTTGATGAAATTGAGGCTGATGTTTATGACGAGTGGGAAGTTTAGGTTCTTCATTGACAGCAATGTTATTCTGAATTATTTTTATGGAGATGAGAATGCGAGAGAAATAATAGAGATTGCAGAAAATGCCGGTGAGATTTTCATAAATGGAATTGTTTTAACTGAAGTTTCAATAAGATACTTGAAAGATGAAACTGGCGAGAAAAGCTACACCTTGAAGCACAAACCGGAACTTGTTAAAAACGTTGATAAAAGCCCGCTCTACTCCGTTCTTGGTAATTTCTTATATCTCCCAGATAATGTACTTATTGGAGAAGATGCAATAGCATTAATGGACATTTACGGTCTTCTCCCGAATGATGCTGTAATCCTGGCAACCTGCAAGTTTTATGGGATTAAGTACTTGATATCATTTGATAGTGACTTTAGAGAGGCATGTGGGAGAGAAGGAATTATTCTCATTGATAGCAAAGAGAAGCTTAATGAAATAATTGGTTCTGGTGGCTCAAGATGAGGGTTGCAATAATTGGGGCGAATGGGCAGTTGGGGACGGATTTAGTTGAAATCTTTGGAGAAGAGGCGATTCCCTTGACTCATGAAGATTTAGATGTTACTGATTTCGAGAGCTTGAAGATTTTGAAGGAGCTTAAGCCTGATGTGATAATCAATACAGCCGCATACGTTAGGGTTGATGATGCGGAACTTTATCCAGAGAAAGCGTTTCAGGTCAATGCAATTGGAGCTTTAAACGTTGCAAGGATAGCCAGCGAAATTGATGCTGTTAATGTTTACATCAGCACGGATTACGTTTTTGACGGAACTAAAGGAGAGCCTTACACTGAGGAAGATGTTCCAAACCCAATAAGTGTTTATGGTTTAAGTAAATATACTGGGGAAATTTTTACGAGAAATTATTCTAAAAAATATTACATCATTAGAGTTGCGAGTTTGTATGGGAAAGCTGGAGCGAGCGGAAAAGGCGGAAACTTCGTTGAGTTCATGATTCAAAAGGCCAAGAAGGGAGAGGAGATTAGAGTTGTTGACGACATGTTTATGAGCCCAACTTATACTAAAGATGTCGCCAGAACATTGAAGAATTTCTTGGAGCTAAAGTCAGAGTTTGGAGTCTACCACATGGTGAATGAAGGTTACTGCAGTTGGTATGAATTTACGAGGGAGATATTTAAAATTTTAGAATGGGATGTTGAAGTGAAGCCAATAAAAGCAAGTGAGCTGAAGAGACTAGCAAAGAGGCCAAGATTTTCGGCGTTGAAGAATGAAAAGCTGGAAAAGCTTGGGCTCAAAATGAAACGTTGGGAGGGGGCTTTGGAAGAGTATTTAGAGGAGAAGGGATATCTCTAGATGTCTTTGGACGAAGGGACTCCGCCCCTTAAAACCCCGCTTTATTTTTCTATTACTCGTCAAGGAATACAAAAAGCTAATAAAAAGCATGTTTGCTTTTATGAGCTAATGCTTTCTCTTTTTGAGTTTTAGACTTTCCATTTATATTTTTCTTTCACGTATTTTATGAATTCTGGATCCTTGAATATATAAAACCAGTGCCTTTTGAGATTAAACTTAAGTGTCTTTGGATTCCGCAGTTTTACTAAATGCCTGACGTTCATGCTGATCAGATAACGAGATTTTGAAGCATAAACAACATTCAGGAACTTGACATCATCAGCATGACCAACCAGCTTAACAAGTTCTCTATCTTCTTCAAATCGAACTCTTGGAGAAACTCGCTTAGTATGATTCAAAACCAAATGATAAATAGCTTTGGCTTTTTCAGGTTTTCCAACAAGTATACCAACAATTGCAAGAGTTTCTTTCATCTCTTCAATGGTCTCCTTAGAACCATAATTAACTAATTTGTCCTCACTAAGGAGAGTTAAAATCTTCCAAGAAGGACTCCGCTTAATATCTCTCGATTTTAAAGCACTGATTAAAATAGACGTATCCAAAACAACCTTGAGCTTAGGCATTCAAATCACTCCAAGCTTCTTAAGCTTAGCCTCAATCCTCCTAAATTTTCTCAACTCTCTTCTTGCAGTTTCAAGAAGCTCCTCAGTGCTCATTTTAACGGACTTTTTGTCCTTCACAATAATCTTCCATGCCTTTTCATCGCTCATTGGCTTATCCATCTCATTCATTAACTCTCTAACTTGGAAAAACCAGATGACATCCTCTGGTTTTTCTTTTATGGCTTTAGCAAGACCGTCTACAATTGACTCGAATACTTTCCGATCCGCACTCTTAACAGCCATACAGCTCACCATTCCACTCTTAAACTCACAACCTCTTAAACTTTTAGTTTAGATATATAGAACGGGACTTCGCCCCTTAAACCCCGTTTTTATTTCTTTATCTCGGCGCTTCGCGCCACAATATGTGTTTTATGTGGACATCATTTCTTTCTTTTGTTTATGCTTGCTAAAACCAAAATATTTAAATATTCGAGTCATGTTTATTATAATCATGATTCGAAAATTTGTAAACCGGAAGAGAGAGCTCGAAGTCCTAGAGAGAGCATGGAGGGAAGGATTTCGACTTTTTGTGGTCTACGGGAGAAGAAGGGTGGGAAAGACCGCCCTTTTGAAGAAATTCTTGGAGAATAAAAGGAGCATATATTTTCTCTGCTCCCAGAGGGGATATGAGAAAGACATCGAGAGATTTTCTCACGAGATAAGTTCTTTTATTGGTGCTCCGGTAAGATTCGAAAGCTTTAGGGATGCATTTAAGTTCCTAAGGGGGCTGGGGAGGCTTTTGGTGATTCTTGATGAGTTCTCTTACTTGATAGAGGCAGACAAGGGTGTTACATCCGAGTTTCAGGAGGTGGTGGATATAGTGCTTGAGGGTTCAGAGATCACCATTATCCTCTGCGGTTCGAGCGTTGGAATGATGGAGCGTGAGGTTCTCAGCTACAAGAGCCCCCTCTACGGTCGGGCAAGTGGGGTTCTGAAGGTCAAACCATTCCGCTTCTTCGACATGGTCGAATGGTTTGGAGAGGACTTTGAGAGACTTGTGAGGCTTTATGGAGTCACGTGGGGGATTCCCAGGTACATGGAATTCTTCAAAACGGGGAGCGATGATGAGATTATCAACAACTTCTTTGATCCGAGTGCATTTCTTTTCAACGAGGCGAGGCTTCTCCTCATGGAGGAACTGAGGAACCCAGCCAGATACATGCAGATCATCGAGGCCATAGCCATGGGGAAAACCCGGCTTAACGAGATCGCTCAGTACGTTGGGATGGAGGCCAAAGATCTATCTGCATATCTTAGGGTGCTCTCGAATCTTGGAATTGTGAGGCGGGAAGTTCCAATAACAGAGAGGAAAGCCAAGAGAGGGATTTATGTTATAGAAGATGAGTACTTTCGTTTTTACCACCGCTTCGTCAGTCCGCATTATGAGGAGATAGACTCCCTCAACCCTGAGCCAGCAATTCAGGACTTCCTGAGGAACTTTAACACATACCTTGGAAAGACCTTCGAAAAAGCAGCCAGAGAGTTTCTGATAGAACTTAACAAGCATGGCAGGTTGCCATTTAAATTTACGAAGATCGGAAAGTGGTGGCATAAAAATGAGGAGATTGACCTCGTTGCACTGGACAAAAGGGAAAATAAGGCTCTACTGGTGGAGGTAAAGTGGAAGGAGCTGAGCGAGAGGGAAGCGAGGGGAGTTCTAAAAGATTTGGAGCGTAAAAGTGGGCTTGTTGGGTTAGAAAACTGGCAGAAGTATTACGGGGTGATAGCGAAGGGTATTAAAGGTAAGGAGGCTCTTAAAAGTGGGGGCTGGCTCTTGTGGGATTTGGAGGACTTCGAGGATTTGAATTTTAAGATAAGAAAACTCTGAATTTCGAACATAAGGAGAATAAGGCAATCTCCAGAAATTTGTTGTCTTTTGAATCTCTGCAAAGAAGAGTAACGCTTCTTTAGAGTTACATTTTCTTTTGAAAGCCTCGCTCTTTAGGAAGGAGGTCAGCTTCTCAGCTTGTCTTAACAGCATCAGGAGGTAATACAAAACACATATATATCTGTATTACAAATATGTCCTTGGGTGAATTACGTGGGAAATGTTATTAGTATTCGTGTTCCGCCAGAAATTAAGCACGAAATGGATAAGTTAAAGGGTGAGGTTAACTGGAGCGAGGAAATTAGGGAATTCATAAAAAAGAAAATCAAAGAGCACAAAAAGAGAAAAGCGCTCCAGGAGGTTGTGGCTTATATCCAAACCTTGCCCGATGCACCAAAGGGAACAGCACAAAAGTTGGTGAGGGAGGATCGTGATAGTCATTGACTCTTCGGCCTTTTCAAAGTTCTTATTAAATGAAGAAGGCTGGGAGAAAGTAATCCCATACTTAGACCCCGACTTAGAACCACATGCCGTGGATATGTTGACCATTGAGACGACGAATGTGATATGGAAATACATGAAAAAGTACAAGCTAATAACGAGAGAACAAGCTATAGGACTTTACAAGCAGATGACAAAGCTCATAGGGGAGGAGGTAATAATATTGGAGCCAAGTGAAAAATATTTGCAAGAAGCTTTGAAAATTGCCATGGATTATGACATTTCCATTTATGACAGCCTGTTTTTGGCACAGGCAAGAAATCTGAAAGCTGAACTAATAACGAGCGATAAAAGACAAAGAGATGTGGCGAGAGAAATTGGAATGGAGGTAGAGTACATAAAATAACACCCATGAGCGGGATAAATCATGCTTTACAGAAGATTGCAAGGGGGACAGGATTGTTTTCACACCTTTCAAAAACTTATTGATCGTCCTTAAACTCCGTTTCTTATTTCTTTATCTCGGCGCTTTCAGGCTGATGGACTGGACAATATTTGAGACACAGTATTGGTAATAGCATTACCAAAATATTTTTAAAGAGTTGATAATACAAATACCAACATGATTGAACAGTTTAATCCATGGTGGAAGGGGAAGGAATTTATAGAGGAAGATGAAGATTACAGCAAATGGAAAGAAAGCAGGATTAAATGGATTCCGGAAGCGATTGAAAAAATTTCACTTGAGCCATTTTCTTTGAATTTCGTATTTGGCCCAAGGCAAGTGGGCAAGACAACTCTCCTAAAGCTTATCATAAAAAAGCTCTTGGATAATGGAGTTGATCCCAAATCGATATTTTATATGCGGTGTGATTACCTGAGTGATTACAAAGAGCTTATGGAGGTTTTAGATGAGTACATGGAGTTCAGGAAGATTGAAGGAATTGAGAGCTCTTATTTCCTCTTAGATGAAATCACATTTCCGAAGGAATGGTTCAGAGCAATAAAGCTCTACATTGACATGGGGAAATTCAAAAGGGATGTTCTAATCCTAACGGGTTCTCTCAGTATGTATCTTAAAGGTGAAGTTGAAACTTTTCCAGGTAGGAGAGGAAGAGGAAAGGATATTATCATGTATCCTCTGAGTTTTAGAGAATTTGTAAAAGTTGTTGCACCAGAGCTCTACTCAAGAATTCCCAAGATTAAAGACGTTGCTGAGATTGAAAAGTGTCTAAAGTTACGCCCATGGAAAGAAGAACTGCATGACCTTTTTATTCTTTATTTAAGGAGTGGTGGGTTTCCAAGGGCCGTGAAGGATATTCTTGAGAAAGGTAAAATAAGTGAGGAGACTTATGATACTTACCTCTCTTGGATCAGGGGAGATTTGATCAGGCTGGGGAAGAGCGAAGGCGTCGCAAAAAGGATAATAAAAGCCATCCTTGAGAGGGTTCCATCTTCAGTAGGATGGAACACAATTGCAAAAGAGGTTGAAGTTGGTTCTCATAAAACAGTTTTTAGCTATGTTGAATTTTTTGAGAAAAGTTTTGTCCTTAAGGTTCTGCAGTACTTTAATCCTAACACTCTTGAACCAGATTTCAAAAAAGAGAAGAAAATCCATTTCATAGATCCATTTTTGTATCATCTTTTTTCACGCTGGTGCCTGATTGAGAAGCCGAGTGAAGATAAGATGGTTGAAAGTGTCGTTGCATCACATTTGGCCAGAAAATACGACGTTGGCTATTGGAGGAATGGAAGTGAAGTTGACGTGGTAGCAAAGGATGGTATTGGCTTTGAAGTTAAGTGGAGAAGGAATGCCAAGCCTTCGAGGGTTAGAATAGGGAAAATAAAAAACGTTGTAACTCTCTCAAAAGATGATTTTTCAATTGATCCTTTGATGATTCCGGTTTATCTGTTTCTTGCGTGTTTTGATGTCTGATTAATATCTGTTATCTCATTAAGGTTCCTAAAGTCATCAAAGAAATCATAAAGGGCTCATAAAGGTATCATGAATTTGAAAGGGGACTCCCACGAGTGAGGCAAGCAGAGTTTTGCAGAAGATTGTTAAGAAATGCCGAAAAATTTATTAAGTTAGTGACCAAAACAGTCACTATATGATGAAGAATTACTACCTTTCAAGAACTGAACAGGAATTAATGAGCATTCTTAAGAGTGCGGAGATAGTGACTATTCAAGAGGTAGAGAATCTGTTCCCAAGGCTAAGTAAGGATATGATTAAAAAGGTGCTCTCAAGCCTCGTCAAAAAAGGCTACCTCTACAGACTTAAAAGAGGGCTATACCTTGTGAATGAGGAACCGGGAAAGCCTCTGATAAAAAACCCATACAAGATAGCACTCATGCTCTTTCCGGGCTATGTAGCGTTCTCATCAGCATTGAGGCTCTATGGCCTTATTGAGTATGAAGCGTTCACGATCTTCGTGGCAACGCCAAGGAAGTCGGGTGAAAAAGAAATTGGGGAGTACACCATAAAAGCTGTTGCCCTAGGTGAAAAAGCAGTGGGGATAATCATCAAGAACGGGGTCTATACATCCACCTTGGCCAAAACGTTCTTTGACTGTTTTTACAAACCAAGCTACTGTGGAGGCTATTCCGAGGTAACAAAAGCACTTTATGAAGCTGAGAAAATAGACTGGGACGAGTTCTTGAGCTACTTTAAACGGTTTGCGAGCAATTCTCTCTGCCAGAGGACGGGCTACATCTTGGAGCTCGTGAAGGATATCGGTGTTGATGTTCCAGAGGATGTCATTGAGTACCTGAGGAGCAGGGTTAAAACATGGACCAAGCTTGTTCCGACGTTTCCATCCAGAGGAAAAAGTGTTAGAGAGTGGAAGCTGATTGATAACCTCGGAGAGGAAAAAATTTTGGGGTGGGCGTATGGATGAGAGGATACTCAAATACACGGCTGCTAGGACGGGACTGGGTTTAAACTATGTTGATAAGGAAGAGAAGATTTCATTGCTCTTAAGACAGCTGTGGGAGATTTTTGGTGAGAAGGCAATTCTAAAAGGAGGAACTGCACTCAACAGGGTTTATTTAGCCAGGATTGGGGCGGCAAGATTCTCGGAGGACATAGATATCGACTACTTCAACGGCAACGTTGAGGTATCGGCCGAGGAAATAGTTAAGGGAATGAAGAAAATTAAGGACTTCAATGTGAAAGGGCCAAGAGTCCTGCACAGGACGTTTCGCTTTGACTGCTATTACACCAATACGCTTGGAAATAGGGATAGAGTAAAGGTAGAGTTTTATCTCAGCAGACCGCCATACATTGAAGCAAAGGTTGAGCTGGTGAAGTCGCCATTCATTGATAGCTATCCCACGATGTTTAGGGTTTATTCTTTAGAGGATCTGCTTGCAAGGAAGATTGTTGCTTTATACAACCGCATGGAGGGCAAGGACATCTATGACCTTTTTCATGCTCTTAACATGGAGTTTGAGATGGACAAATTTCTGAAAGCTTTGGAGCTTACCACAAAGTTTTACCACATCGAGGGAGATTTTTGGGACGAATTGATTAACAAGTTGAGTCAGGCAAAGAAAAATGCCCGTCAGATCGGTAATTCAACCAACCACTTTATTCCCAAGACGCTACGTCCGAACTGGGAGGAGCTCATTGAAAGCCTGCGCTTCAGGATAGAGGAATTGAGAAGGATGAAAGAGGATATTTAGAAAAATCGGAGTAACTAAAAAGGGAACTTGTAATCCTTCGATGCTATCACGATTAAATGGTGAAATCCATGAGCGAGGCAAGCGGTAAAGGATTGTTAAGGGGGCGGAGATAGTTTTTTTGCCGGAACGGTTATCTCGATGTTTTTTGGGTTTTTGGGCAGGGCGGTGATAGCGAGGTATTTTTCGACTTCAGAGCATGATATGTTTAATTTAGCTTTGACTGTTTGGGACATAGCCCCTGTTGTGTCTTCTTTTGGAATCCCTGTACTTCAGGACGGGAATCATTGCAAGATTTAATTTAGGATAACATTTTTAGGAGTGAGTTGCTTATTTAAAACAGCAGTTGGTATTGCAGCGATAATCCCAAGGTGGTACTTTATGAGAAAACTCGATAAGATATTTGAGCCAAAAGTTGCATTGCCTTTGATAATTTTAATTGCTGCAGTTTTCAGAGTGATTCCATTGAGGTATTAAGTATAGGTATAAGGAGGTATCAGAACAATGCAGAAAATAAAAAAAGATATCTTCCGTTTGCCCTATCTATCTACTCTTTTCACGTCATCCTTATATAGGAACTCAATTTATTTGATGCTTTCCAGCATTTTGGGAGCTGGTTCGGGATTTATTTTCTGGATAGTTGCTGCTAGATTTTATTCTTCTGGAGATATTGGGATAGCTTCTGGAATTGTTTCGTCTTTAAGAATTTTAGGTATGCTTTCTGTTGTTGGGCTTGATTTAACGCTTGTACGATTTTTATCTGAGAAAAAGGAAAAATCAAACTTAATAATTAGTGCTATCTTGTTTTCCTCTGTTATTTCAATCTTGCTTTCAATTGTATTTCTTATTTTTATCAATTTTATCTCTCCCTCATTGTCGATTTTAAGGATACCAAAATATGCAAGCCTGTTTGTACTTTTCACTATTTCATTGTCTATAACGTTTATTCAGGGGCAAGGAGTTTTTGTAGCGTTTAGGGAAGCAAAATACACCCTTATTCAAAACTTAGCTATGCTCATTAGAATGATGCTTTTGCCTTTCCTTGTAACACTTGGTGCTCTTGGTATTTTTTTATCCTTTGGACTTGGGATATTTTTTGCTGCCATTATTGGTTTTATTTTAATGGTAAAATATCTTCACCTTAGTTTTAATAAGGTACCCGAAGTTAATGGGTTATTTGAGCTGATACCTTTCTCTTTAGGAGTGTATTTGGTTAGAATTTTTGAAAACTTACCAAGCCAAATTTTGCCAATATTGGTACTTAACGTGTTGGGCCCTGTAGAAAACGCATATTTCTTCATTGCATGGTGGACAATGTTTTTTATTACGATGATTCCAAGAATGACATCATTATCTTTAGTAGCTGAAGGAAGCTATGATACAAAAACTTTTAATCAAAAGCTCTTGGGGAGTATAAAATTTGTTGTACTTCTAACATCTATAGCAGTGCTTATCTTTTTCTTCTTTGGTCAGTTTATCCTTTTAATATTTGGTAAGGAGTACGCTATACATTCTTTACACATTTTAAGGATTCTTTTGTTAGGAAACATTCCATATTCGATTAACGTTCTTTATGTTGCCAATATGATAGTTAAAAAGGACGTTAAAAAAGCAATTTTGATTTATGGAACTATCTCTTTAAGCACGATTTTACTTGGTTACATTTTCTTAGGCTTTTTTGGTAGTTTGGGTATAGGCTATGCATGGATACTTGGAAATGTTATGGTAATGCTTGCAATTTTTGCATATGTATTTAAAACTCTTAAGTTTCTAATAGTAATAAGAAAATAGTAAGAGCATTCCAGGTGAGAGTATGAAAAAGTTGAGAAATATTGAATCAATATTTGAGCCAAAGATTGCCTTACCACTGATAGCATTGATTGCAACAATATTTAGATTGGTTCCATTGAGATATAAGTATCTGTTTGGTTATGATCCCTACTTTCATTTGGCTTACATTGAGGAAAGCTTGAAGGCTGGATACTGGATTAACTTTTATCATTTAGCTAATGCTCCATGGGGAGTTTTGATGGATAAAAGAGGACATCCCCTTGGTTTTTATGTAACTCCTGTATATATTTGGAAGTTCTTGAAAATTTTCGGAGTTTCTTTTTATAATGCATTCAGGATTACACCAGTTATTTTTGGTGTTTTAACTGTAATTTTCTTTTATCTGAGCATGCTCAATTTTTACGGCAAAAAAGAGGCGTTCTTTTCAGCCTTCTTCCTCTCCGTGATGTTCGGCCACATCTTCAGGTCATCTGCGAACTACTACAGAGGAGACAACTACATGCTCTTCTGGTACTCCATCGCATTATACGGAATTTCACTTGCCTTAACAAAAACCAGAAGGGCATGGAGGTACAAGAGGTTTGCCTTTTATTTAATCCCAGCTTTTGCAAGTGGATTTGCGAGTATTTTCTGGAGTGCATATTATCCAATTTTTGTATTTCTGCTTGGAAATGTTGTGTTTTTGGCAATTGGAGCTTTTGTCTTAGATAAAAAAGAATACTTTAAGCATTCGATTGCTTTAACACTCTCTACAGCTTTTGGTGCTTTATTTGCTAACTATCTCGGTGGGAGGTTTAGATATGGCATGTTTGGTTTTATGAAAGGAGGTTCTCAGAAAATATCCGAAACTCTTGGGTTGAGTCTCGGGAAAATAAACGATGTTTATCTTTTGGTTCACATTAAATACTTGGTCCCTTTGACGATAATATTGGTTGTGTTACTCTGGACAGTCATTAAAGTCTTACCAAAGGATAAGCGCGTTAGATTTAGTGTTTTGAGTATTGGAGGTTTAATTATTGTTATAATTGCTTTCGAAAGATTTGAAGTCCTAAAAAGTCTAATTTCTGGCTTTGGAATTTTTAAAGAAGCTCCCATCTTGGAGACAAGGCATTCAACATTAGGAGATCTCTGGAATGCTTATAATATTGTTCTCTTTTTAATTCCATTGTATGCTTTTGGCTTTTCAAGCAAGAAACGAATTATTTTTAATTTCATGATGCTTGGATTTCTAATCCCAAGTATTTATCTGATTTATGTTTGGGCGAGATTTCTATTTATTGCCTCAATGGCAGTGGCATTAATGGGTGGTGTTGGCTTAGTCAGTTTTTATGAATTTTTAAACTCTAAACCCAATGGCAAGAAAGCTTTAGCATTAAGTCTGGGTCTCTTAGTTTTAGTCCCAACTATTAGTGCAGTTTCAGGATTTGAGAGAGTCTATGTCGAAAAACCATTAATAAATGACCACTGGATTCGGGCTTTAGTTTGGCTGAAAGACAACTCCAATGAAAATGATGTTGTTTTAGCTTGGTGGGATTATGGAGCTTGGATTGAATATTATGCGAGAAAAGGAACAGTTGTACAAATGGGTGCCAATAATCCAAATGCTAAAATTACTGCCAAGTATTTTCTCGGGAATGTTAGTAATTATTGGCTAATGAAAAGAGGCGTTGATTATGTTATTGTAAGCTATGACACTGCTCTTAAGTTTGGAGCAATTTTAGATACAGCAAATGTTTCAAAGGGAGATTACTTTTTGGCAGTTCTACCGCTGGTTTCAAGAGCTGGAGCATTGATCTTCCAACAAGGACCATATACAATAACAGCAAGGCCCGGAAAGGAGTGGAACATATTAATTAACACTGGAACTGCAGTATTTTCACCTAAAGAGGCTTTCTTGGAGTATAAGAATAGTATTACAAAGCTCAACATTACGGCAAAGAATGTTGCCAATGCTTATGTTTATTTGAATTTGAACTATGGTTATGCTGTTTTGATGAATGAGGAAACCTTTAACACGACTTTAGCCAGGCTTATGTTCACAAATGAATATTCAAAGGATTACCAGCTTGTGTATTCCGATGGGGGTTATATCAAGATATTCAAGTTTAAGCATCCCAATGTTGTAGTTAATCAGACAAAGAATGAGATAATATTCAACTTTGAAAATGCTACTGGAACAGGTTTAGGTGTGTTTGGATATTTGGAAAATGGAACTTTAGTGTTTAAGAAGTGGTACCCAGTAAAGGATTTGAAGCAATTTAAATTATCTAGAGGTGTGTTTAATAATTCTTCTATGGCTATGATACAATATATCTACATGAAAGACAATGTATGGTTAGATATGGGAATATTTAGACAATAAAATATTACTTGATGTCTGGTTATAATCTATGGAAAATAATATATCTCACATCCATCACTAGAGTATATTTTGTTAATTTTCGAGTGTTTTTGAGTATATAGAATGTTATTAAAATTTACAACTTCTGCAAATGTTGCCCATATTAGTAATTTATCTGGAATTACCCCAATTTTTTTAGTATCAAGAGAAAAAAGAGATAAATATAGATAGGAATCATTGTTCAAGGTTTGATTTTTAACTAAAGGAAAAATATTTGATGAACCAATTTTCCAGAAATAAGGTGTCATTCCGCTAACCATTAGTTTTGGAATGCTTTCAATGCCTCCATATATGCTTTTATCTCCGATTTTTCTCTTTCCCCATTTTGCACCTATAACTTCCGGTAGAAATATATAGTTCCTGTAAAAATATTCCTTTTCTTGAATACTGCCCTTATATAATATTCTGGGCTTACTTATCTCGTTTGATGGTCCTATATTATACCCCCAGACTACTTCAGCAATAAATCCAGAGTTGAACAATAAAAAGATGCACAAGAAAATGCCAATAAATGTTAGGGTGTTATTAAAATTTAAATGCAGTACTTTTCTCAAATATCTAAAAAACTCAGCAATACCTGAAATACCAAATGGAGCTAATATAAATGAACTAATGTACCATGTCCTGCCTCCTTCATATTGAGTTACACCTGGAAGATATGGCAAAATTAAAATTATAAAGAAGGGAATCGCTAACATAGTAGATAAACGAAATGTCCTTTTTCTTATATCTTCATATCCTTGTTTTATAATTCCAGTTACTATAAAAATTGCCATTAGAATATAAAGATAAATTAGCACTTTGAAATATATAGGGAAATTTCCCAGTAATAACTTGGTACTGTATTTTTCATTAAAGAAAATGGTTCGGCTGAATTTTCTAATTGTTAAAAGAAATTGAATTATAAAATCAAGGATAACTTTAAAGTTATAACCATTTGCAGTATGTTGATACCACAAGAAAATTAAAACAAAATACATAACAGTACTTATTCTTAACGTTTGTATCTTTTTTTCTAGATATCTGGCAAATATAAGAGAGAAACACAATAAACATAGGGAGGAAAATAAAAAGATATAGGCAGTGCCATAATGAGAGATAATTAATGAAAACATGAATACTGCATTTAATATCGACTTTTTTGAAATATTAATGTTTTCTTCAAACATTAGTAAAATCAAAAGTAACATAAATAACCCTGCTAAGGTCATTTTCATAGTAACTGATGACCACAGAAAAGATATGAACATTGATAAAAAGAAAAAACTTGAAAAAAATGATAGTTTTTTATCTACGTTTATTTTATAAAATAACTTATATAAACCAGGAGGAATAAATGAGAATAAAAGAGGTACACCTATTCTATATATCCATATTATTTCCGTCTCACATATATTCTTAAATAGTGGAATTAGGACACTTACACTGCCCATACTAGCTAATGCTGAAGAAATATGGAGCATTTCTATTGAATTCTGGGCTTTATTAGTTGATACTAAAAAGGCATATTCATGTACATTGTCAGTAACATGAGGAAAAACTCCGGACAATGAACTATAAAATGTAAGAGAAAAGGTGATTGTCCAAAGAATTAGCGGATAATTCTTTTGTGATTGTTTGCTTAATGAGACCAATAGGGGAATAAGAGAAATGATAAAAAACAATGACAAAGTTATGGTATTATTATTATAAACTCTTAGTAAGTAACTTCCAAGAAACGATATTATAGGAAGCAATAGTAGAATCAAAAGCTTTATAATAGTAGGTACGATATTGCTTGTGTTTATATTAATAGTAATGTGATAGTCGTTATTGTTGTTATTGAGAACATAGAAGAATACCAAAAATGTAGTTAATATAATCAACGTAATTATTATATTAGTTGTTTGTTGAAATATTATTCGTATAATTCCAACAAGCATCAAAAACGACAGACTTAATCCAACAGAATATAGGATATATTCAACAAAATCAATATTATCTATTTTGAGAATACCTAAAAGCAGGACTCCTGGAACAAATGTCAAATAAATAAAGCCAATAATCTGGCGTAAATATGGGATATTTATATCTAACTTCTCTAGACCTATAGCACCTATAAATGAAATTTGAATTGATAGTACTATAATTAAAATATTCCTTTTTGATATTTCCATTGTACACCCCTTTGTCTTGGTTTTAAATTAATTTGCTAATTTTTTGCTAATTTTTGATATTCTTAATTTTTCTTCTTCATGTTTCATATGCTTCTCAGCAATCGTTTTTAGTTCCTTTGCAAGTTTTGGATGTTCATCTATTAAATTTTCTTTTTCATAAGGATCCTCTTTGAGATTATATAGTTCATCTTCTTGTTTCTGGCCTGTTATGAACTTCCAATCTTTAAGTCTTATAGCGGTACCTACACCTCTAACATATGAAATTGTCCATTCTTGGTTACTCCTAAATATACTACTATGTGGAAATTGATTTTCTTCTCCAATTAATTCTAAAATTGTGGATCCTAAGCTTATAAGGGAAACAGGATTTTCAAATTTCCCTTTAATGTCAGCGTTATATATCACAAGGGGTATATGTATATGCTCCTCATATAGTGAGACATAGTCATGACCATAAACTCCATGTTCTCCAAAGGCTTCTCCATGATCTGCATGAATGATGAAAATAGGGTCAAGGTCTTTTAAGTCATTCCATAGCTTTTTAACAAAGGAATCTGCATATGTTATTGAGTCATCATATGAATCAATTAACCAATTCCTTTCCGTGTTAGATAATCTATCTCTCCAGTCAACTTTTCTTACTTTCCAGTTTGAGTATAATGCTCCAAAAAGACTACTGTATTTCCTAAACTTCCTTGGAGGTAGATAAGGATAGTGAGTATCGAGTAATAGAATCCATAAAAATATTGGCTTGTTAGCTTTTTCGATATACTCAAGTATGAGGTTATAGTAGCTCTCCCATGGCTTAAATATCTCGCCTTTAAGCAGGAAGTTTTTAAGATTTCTTAAGGTAGCAAATATTCCTTGCCTATTTGATTTAAATGCCTTTTGTAATATTTTTGAATATAGTCCTCTAGATGTTTTTTCATTTAAAAAATCGTGAAAATACTTAAATCCCTTATCGAATCCATAATAGTGTGAAACATAAACATTTGGAGTAATTCCAATTGTAGAATAACCTTTCTGAGAGAGTATTTCTGGTAACGTTTGTTTATTTTTTATGAATTCTCTCCAAGGACGGGGATCTAATGTTCCATTACTTATTGGAGGATATTCCCCTGTAAATATTGAACTCATAGAAAGCGGCGTAGCAAGTGTGGCGGCAATTGCATTTTGGAAATATGCTCCTTTTTTTGCTAACTTATCGATAAATGGAGTTGTTTTCCGTTTATATCCCATAAAACTACAATGATCGGCTCTTAGGCTATCTAAAGTTATCAATACTATGTTTCTCTTTTCCATGATTTTCCAACCCCCTTTGGTATTTATCACTTTTTACACAATGAAAGGAAATTTGACACTTAAAGCATTAATTTATTGTAAATGTTGTAATTATCTTACTTATAATTCTAGACCCATTTTATAGGATCTGTAAGTCTTTTTATCGACAGGACACTTCGTTTTTATCTCTCCTTCAATAACAAATCCATATTTTTTATAAAGATTAATTGCGGGAGTATTCTGAGTAAGCACATCTAACTCTATTTTTTTGATTTCGTTTTCTTTGGCTGTCTTAATTAATCTTTTCATGAGTAAACTACCGATATGATGTCCCCTATATTCTTTACTGACTACAATTCCTAAATTGGCAGTATATTTATTAGGAGAATACTTACCTTTAATATGGAGATATGCAAACCCTGCTATTTTTTTGTTTTCAATGTCCTCTGCAATCAAAGCTAAAAATGTAAATTTGGGGATAATTTTCCTAAGATATTTATTAAACATGCTAGACAACGCAATGTAAGTAATCACAGGTAGTAATTTCCATTTTTGTAAAGGAAAAGGATGGAAAAGTTTTTTGTCTTCTTCTGGTAGGGAAAGATATAAGGTACTAAACGAGAAGATATCTCTTAATTTCATTTTCCTTACTTTTATTTCCATAATAAACCCCTCATAATATTATTTTATTACTTTTTTAATAGCTTCACTGATTATTGCTATGTCATTTTTTTCTAATTTTGAACTAGTAGGTAAATTAATTCCATTCTTGGAAATTTTTTCTGCAACTGGGAAGCTTTTATTAGTCTTATAAATGGGTAATGTATGCAATGGATAGAAGAAAGGTCTTGTTTCTACGCCTCTTTCTTTTAATTTTTCCATTAGTTCATCTCGACTTACATTAGAAGAATCTTCTAGTACAATTGAGTATAACCAATAAACATTTTTTGCCCAAGGCATTTCTGGATGTAGTTTTATTAATCCTTTTTCCTCTAACTCTCTTAACTCTTCTGAATACCATTTAGCAATTAGTCTCCTTTTTTCTATAAATTTATCCAGCTTTTTTAACTGAGCAACTCCTATTGCTGCTTGTAAATTTGTCATCCTATAATTAAATCCAATAACATCATGCCAATACCGTTTTTTGGGGTTCATACCATGATCTCTTAAAATTCTCATTTTTTCTGCTAATTCTTCATTATTAGTTAAACACATCCCACCCTCCCCAGTTGTTATAATTTTATTCCCATAGAAACTAAAGCATGATATATCTCCAAAACTTCCAACTTTTTTTCCTTTATATTCTGCACCATGAGCTTCTGCTGCATCCTCTATGAGATACAATCCATGATCCTCTGCAATATCTTTAATCCAATCCATATCACAGGGATGACCATATAAATGCACTACAATTATAGCTTTAGTTTTGTCTGTAATTTTTTCCTCAATTTTTTCTGGATCAATGCACCAATATTCAGGATGAGAATCAACAAAAACAGGTTTAGCATTACAATATGTTACTGCGTTTGCTGTGGCAACAAATGTTAAAGTTGGAACTATAATTTCATCACCACTTGTTATTCCAAGTGCTGTTAAGGCGAGATGCAACGCTGTGGTTCCATTGGATGTTGCGATCCCGTATTTTGTACCTATGTATTTTGCAAATTCCTCCTCAAACTCTTTTATAAATTCTCCTTTGGAGGATATCCAGCCACTTTTAATAGCTTCAATGACATTTTTTAATTCTTCTTCTCCAAGAAGAGGCTCGGAAACAGGTATCATATCACACCACTCTCCTTTAAATCTTGAAAGAGTTCAATAATAAACCTTTTCATAAATTCAAATCTTCTGAGTGCAATCTTCTTGGCTTTTTCAGTCCAAAACATATTGATCCATTGAAGTTCTTTTCCAATAATTTCTTCAATAATATATTTGTTGGTTCTCATCTTGTTATTGGGGATTAGTTTTAAGTTTTTTTCAATCCAACTTGTTATATCTCCGTTAAATCCGACTCCAAATGGGTTCTCTTCATCATATTCACTCATGTGCTTCAAAACGGCAGACTCCACAACCCTCATTAAGCCAATTGCTCCCATTCCATCTAACTTATCAGCATCTTGAAGAATTTTCCCTTCTAAATATGTTGGTTCATCAATACGATCATGTTCTTCTATACTTTTGATAGCTATCTCTACTGTATCGGCATCAATATCAAAGTTCTTAAGGAATTCTTTTGCAATTTCTGCAGAGATTTTGGCGTGATTCTTCTCATTTTCAATTCTACCAATGTCATGGAACAATGCAGCTAACTCCAGAGCAAGTTTATTAACATTGTAATCTTCAGCTATCGTTAAAGCAAGTTTTCTAACCCTGTTAGTATGTAACCAATCGTGTCCTGGTGAGTATGTATTTAGGAAGGTATTTCTGACAAACTCTTCAGCTTCTTTAATAATATCCCTCATACTCTCAATCCTCTTGTTAATATTCTTGTCTCATTTGGGTAATTAGGGGCGTCCCATGGAAATCTTTCTCCATTAAGCCATCTCTCCCATCTTTCTAAATCCGCTTTCACCATTATTTCCACAAGTTTATTAAATCTCACCTTAGGTTCCCACCCTAGTTTCTTCTTAGCTTTTGAGTAATCTCCCTGTAAAAAGTTAACATCAATTGGTCTGAAAAATCTCTTGTCGATCTTGACATATTCTTGCCAGTCTAAATCAACTATATCAAAGGCTTTTTCTACGAATTCTCTTACACTGTGGGATTCATTAGTGGCTATGACGTAATCGTCTGGTTCTTTTTGTTGAAGCATCAACCACATTGCTTCAACGTACTCTGGAGCATACCCCCAATCTCTTTTTGCATCCAAATTTCCGAGTCTTAATTCTTTTTCTATTCCAAGAGCTATTTTGGCAACAGCATTTGATATTTTTCTAGTTACAAATTCTAATCCTCTAAGTGGACTTTCGTGATTAAAAAGAATTCCATTACATGCAAATATCCCATATGCTTCTCTATAGATTCTTGTCATCCAATATCCATATAATTTGGCAGCAGCATAGGGGGATGCTGGTTTAAAGGGACTTTCTTCATTTACTGGCTTATTAGAACCATTTCCATATAACTCACTTGTTGCAGCGTTATAGAATTTTATTTCTGGATTTATTTGTCTTATAGCTTCTAGAATTCTGGTTACTCCTAGACCTGTAATGTCTCCTGTTCCAATAGGTTGTTCAAAACTTGCTCCTACGAAACTTTGAGCAGCTAAATGGTAAACTTCATCTGGTTCTGCTATTTTTATTGCCTCAATAATAGAAGCTGCATCCACTAAGTCTGCGGGTATCAGATTTATTTTCTCAAAAATTCCTAATGCTTGTAAACGCCAGAAGTTGGGTGTACTAACTCTCCTATATGTACCGTAAACCTCATACCCTTTATCTAAAAGGAATTTTGCCAAGTATGCACCATCTTGGCCAGTTATACCAGTAATTAAGGCTCGTTTTGTCATCTTAGCACCTCCTCATAAGCTTTTTCGGTTAATTTTGCAATTGTATCCCAATCATATCTTTTTGCAAATTCAATACATCTTTTCTCCATTTGTCTTTTTTTATATAAAGCATAGAGGATTTTCTCTGCTATGTCTTCTTCTGAGAGGTTACAAATAAAACCATTCAGTCCGTTTATCACTACTTCTGTGGCCGCATTTTTTTCGTGGCTTACAGTGATTACAGGCAAACCACATGCATTTGCTTCAAGTGTCACTAGTCCTGCACCTTCTCTTGTTGAAGGAAAAACAAAAACTTTTGAAGATTTCATGTAAGAATAGACATCTTTTGCATCTTTTAAAAATCCTAAAAAGTGCACATTTTTTTCTAATTTTAATTCCTTTGTTAATCTTTTTAAATTCCCCATTTCTGGGCCATCTCCTATGATGCCTACCTTTATATTAGGGATTTCTTGTTTTGCTATGCTAGTCGCTTTTAATAATAGGTCGACATTCTTGTGCTTTATTAATCTACCTGCATATATAATATCATATTTCTTATTTGAAGCATTAACTTTTTGGATGTCATTAAAACCTATTCCATCTGGGATAATTTTAATTTTCTCGGGGGGTATTCCTAGTAGAGTCAGATCATTTTTCACTTTCTTGGATATTGCTATAACCATATCTGGTAGTTTTGAGACTAATTTCTCTATGATTTTTCCAAAAATCCCAATCTTTCCTAGGTACTCATACCAGTAGTTATTCCATACTTCATACCAAGTAATTACAAAAGGAGTGTGGTCATTCATAGAGTGAAACTTTGCAGAAAAACAGGAAAAATATGGAAATATTTGACAATCGATGACATCGAATTTTCCCTCTAGTTTTGTTAAGGTTTTGATTCCAAAATATAGTGCCTCACTTATAGACCTTCTTCGGTTAACATATAAAGTATCCCATTTTCCTATTCCATGTATATATATACCATCCTGAACGATATCATTTTTTCCCTCCCACCATTTTAATCCAAACCAGTGAACTTCATGACCCATTTCAACAAGTCTCTTGGAGATTTCGTAGGTTCTTTTTTCCCCTCCACCTTTTACCCATGGATATACTGCATCATAAATAATTGCTATTTTCATTTTGAGTTCACCATTTTAGCATTCATCACTAACAATCGTGCTTATCATAAACGAGGAAAATATCGTCTGAAGCCCAATGACTATTAAGGTAAACCCAATCATGTACTCTCCCCTAAATGGTAACTTTTCATATCCTTGACTTAAAAAGATATGTCCTAAATACAGCACATAAGTAACACCAAGCAAAAATATGGCTAGACCTATTAAAATCCCTCTTTCCAGATTTAAGTGCTCTGTTATCCAGCTTACAAATTTTCCATCTTCAAAATATCCATGTTTTATCCCATATAATTTAGCGAAAACTCCAAAGTTCATGACTTGATAACTCAGTATAATAAGCAAACTCCCTGCAACCATTGAGTAAGTCCCTGGAACTACTCCAATGTTAATCTTCAAAAATCCTAAGGCAAGCAATAAAGCTCCAACCAAGAAGAAAAATCCTGAAGGTATAAAATATAGCCAATCTGGAGCTTGTATTAACATGAATTTCAAGTGTCTCCACCCGTCTGAGAAGGAACTCAATTTAGACTCTCCCTCTCTTGGATAGTAGGTTATTGGGACTTCCTTAATTCTCAATCCTTTCCTCTTTGCCTCTATCAGCATCTCACTCGCAAACTCCATTCCTGGGCATTTTAAGTTCATTTTTTCTAAGGCTTCCCTTGTAAATGCTCTAAAACCACAGTGAGCATCTGAAATCCCAACACCAAAGAATAGATTTAGAATCCAAGTCAACAGAGGATTTCCAATATACTGATGCAGTTTTGGCATTGCTCCTGGCAAAATTTTCCCTTTTAATCTAGTTCCTATAACTAAATCAGCTTCGCCTTTCATTAAAGGTTCCAAAAGCTTTGGCATCTCGAGGAAATCATAAGTATCATCACCATCAGCCATAACAATATATTTTCCTTTTGCATACCTAAATCCATAGATGTAAGCATAGCCATAACCTTTGCCATCAGGAGTCACAACTTTTGCACCCATAGAGCGGGCAATTTCAGAAGTTCTGTCGGTAGAATTATCGGCAACTATAATCTCCCCATCGATGTTATATTCTTCAAAAACTTTCTTGATTTTCTCAATACATCTCCCTATTGTTTTTTCTTCGTTGAGAGTTGGTATGACAACTGAAACCTCTACCATTTTTAGTCCCTCCAAGACTTTTTATGTGTAACCTCCTGTCTGTGCTTGTTATTGTATTTCATCTGATTCAAAGTTGGCTTATTTTTAACAGCAGAACTTTCCGCAATCTCAGAGGTTCTGTCCTTAGAGCCGTCATCAACAACAAGAACATCTCCATACTTCTTAGCTAAAGCCACAACTGAGCCGATTGTCAATTCCTCGTTGTAAGCTGGAATCACTATAAGGGTTTTCATTTTAACCACCGGGTAGAATTTTTAGTCCAAACTTTTCAAGCCTTTTAAAGTGTCTTGTGTTGTTCGTTAAAATCGGTAACTCATGGGTTATTGCTATACTGCCAATCAGCAGATCTCTGATATCAACTGGTTTCCCTTCCTTCTCCAAGCTTGCTAAAATCTCTCCAGCTAAAATTGAACTCTCTTTTTCTAAAGGATACACTACCATGTTTTCAAGTAGCTTTTGGGTTGAAATTACATTTATATTTCTGAATTTTGATTTATATGCTCCGTAATAGAGCTCAAACACATTTATTACAGTGGTTGCCGGGAGATATTCCTCTTCGAGCTTTTTCAAATGTGTTTTTGTGTTTTTATTCCCTCTAAGCAAATTTATTAGTATATCGGTGTCTATTATCAGAGCTTCCAATTCTCCCACAACCCCCGGATCTCTTTTTTCAGCTTTTCTGCTTCTTCTTCATCCATTTTCCAGGTTCCGGCGAATTCGGTTATTCTTTTTCTCTTTTTGGAGATAAAGCTCTCAACCAGCCTTTTAATTTCATTCTCATCAACCCAGTCCGGAACTTTAATCGTTACAACTTTCATTATCTCACCCCTTTCTCTTATACGGCAGTATTCTAAGCCAGAGCAACAACTGAGCCAATAGTTAATTCCTGGTTGTAAGCAGGAATTACTACCAAGACCTTAGTATTCCATGGGGAAATGTCAGCTGAGTCTTTCTCTCCCATAATGCATCCTCTCCCGTTTAGGGTTTGTTGAAAAACCTTGATTTTACTTTCCTCTCTGTGATTTTATTGCTTTTTGGAATGTTCTGTTGCATGAACATTTCTACCGCCAGTATATCTATTGTATTATTCACGGTAAGTTGGTTAATAAATTTTTTTGGATAGTCATGTGGTGAAAGAGAATTGTTACGATCCTTCTCTAATACATGAAGAACTGAGGAGATTGACCGGATCATAAGCTTCTCATTGTAGGCGGGAATCACTATCAAAGTTTTCATAGCTATTCACCCAGTTCTCTCTTCAGTTTTTCAAAGAGTGGCTTTACGTGAGGGATATCTTTCTTTATGGTCAGCCAGACAACTTCCCAATCAACGCCGAAATAAGCGTGAATCAACCTATCTCTCATTCCGGCCATAACCCTCCAAGGAATCTCCGGATGTTTTTCTTTAATTTCCGGAGGAATTCTCTTTACAGCCTCGCCAATTATCTCCAGAGCCCTAACAACTGCATACTGGGTTTTTTCATCCCTCAAAAATTCCTCATAATCCATTCCTTTAACGAACTCCTCAATCTTTTCAATTGAGTCCAAGATATCATTCACGTAATCTCTCGGGTCTCGCTTCATACATATACTACCTCCCTTAAGATGTACTCTTTTATGCGTGGTTTTAATGCTTTCTTCATGACCAAGTCAACTTTAACCCCAAGCAGGTCGCTTAAATATATCTCAAGCTCTATGAATTCGAAAAGTGATGGCGTCTCATAAAAGTCTACAAGGATGTCAACGTCGCTCGTTTCTTCAGCCTCTCTCCTCACGTAAGAGCCAAAAATCCCGATCTCTTTAACCTTAAACTTTCTCTTCAACTCTTCCTTATGTTCCCGCAAAATCCTTTCGATCTCTTCGAGGGTTTTCATATCACTCACCAAGCTTTTTCTTTATCTCTTCGAGCTCTTCGATTAAATAGAAGGCATTAACTCCAAACTTTTTAGCGCTTTCAACTTGGATTTTATCGTTTGATACGAGAATTGCATCCCTGACCTTTGCAGTGGCTATGTAGAAAGAATCTATCGCCCTGCATCCTGTTTCAAATGCTATCAAAAATGCGAGCTCATAAATTTCATTGTCTTCAACAAAGTTAACATCATTAAAGACATCTTCTGCAATAATTGAGGCTCTGTCTTTTTTTGTTCTCCTAACTAGTTGCCCAATAAACTCTATTTTAAATACTTTAGGCTCAAAAATTGGGAGTCCTTTTTCCTCTATAATCTTAAATAGGGCATCTGCAAGTTGGGTTCTTTTTCTGTCATACTCGAAAAACAAATCTATGAAAACTGATGTATCAACGACAATCATCTCCTCTCCTCCAGGAACTCCTTGAGGACATCTTTCTTTACTTTTATCCTATATTTTTCCGCTATCTCGGATATTCGCTTTGGTAGTTTTATAATCACGACTCCCTTCGTGCCATCTTTTAGTTTTATTCGTTTTAAAGGCTTGAAAACACCATCCTCATAAACGACCTCGATCTCCTCCATCCAAACACCTCCACCAAGTTTCCATGTTATTCACCTTTCAGCTCTTCCAAAAATTCTTCCGGTCTCAGTATCTTAAAGCAGTGCTCTCTTATTTTGAATTCTCTTTTATCGTCTCTCAAATCGAGCAGATCCCTATCAAGGGTTACCAGATAATCCACTTTTGCTTCATAAGCGACATCTAAAAATTTATTGTCCTCATAATCTCTGCAGAGGTTAAAATTTTCTTTTGGATTAACGATTGATGAGTGCTTTTCAATCATCTCAAAGAATTTAACTGCAAAGCTCAGAGTGAAATATCCCTCAACGACTTTTTCAACAAGTGTCCTTCTGAATTCTTCTAGGGTTTCTCTGGAGGCATGATTTACAATCTTATCTAAGAGCATGAGCTCTACAATTTTAAAAGGTGAGGATTTCTTTGAAATTGCTGCTGAAATGAGAACTGAAGTGTCTACAACAGCCCTTTCCATTTTTTAAATGCCTCCCTGCTCTCCTTGATTTCTTCAAGCACTTCTTCCTCGGATTTCAGCTTTCCCTCTTTTCCAAGTCTTTCTCTCAAATCCCTAATCTCTTCTAGAAATTCTTCCTCGGAACTCTCAACCCTGAGCTTGTCCCAGACATCTAAGAGTGCTTTAATGAGGGAAAACTTGATAAATTCAGAAGTATCTTTGAACATCCCCTTCTCCACAAGCTTTTCAACTTCCCTCTCAAATGTTTCGGGAATTTCAACAGATATAGTTTTGGTCTTTATCAATAATCACACCTCCTTTGTGTTTTGTAGATTTTAATACTTTAAATTTTCCAATTCTCCCACAACCCCCGGATCTCTTTTTTCAGCTTTTCTATTTTCCCACCCATTTTCCAGGTTCCAGCGAATTCGGTTATTCTTTTCCTCTTTTTGGAGATAAAGCTCTCAACTAACTTTTTAATCTCACTCCTATACGGCAGTATTCTGAGCCGATAGTTAACTCCTTATTGTAGACAGGAATTACTACCAAAACCTTAGTGTTCTGCGGGAAAATGCCAGCTGGGTTTTTCTCTTCCACAATGCATCCTCTCCTGTTTAGGGTTCGCTGAAACCTTGATTTTACTTTCCTCTCTGTGATTTTGATGATTTTATCATAAAAGCCATCCTATTCTGTGCATTTCTACTGTAAGTATGTCTATCACATTATTGATTACAAGTTAATTAATAAAACTTTTTGGGATAGTTATATTTTGAAACTATCCCAAGATCTTGCTAAATCCTCAAATTAAGCTCGATTTTCTTTACTTCTCGAATTTCTTTCAGTATCAGCAGTATTACAAATCCGGTAACTATGCGGCTTGATTCTTACTAAGCCTACGTATTAGAGTTTGGAAAGAAAGACCGTTATTCTATTTTGATTAGGGTTGCAAATTTCTCTGATTCAATTAATTCCAGCAATTCCTTCCTGAGAGATTCTACAAACTCAAAGAACTTATCCCCGTCAAATTCTTCAACAATGAGGACCGCGTCTTTTTCAACTTCCGGCTTGAGTACATTCAAGTAATCCTCCGCTTGAGCCCTTTAAGGGCCTTTAAGAGGTTCTTACGTGCATTGTTGCTTGTACTGATGTAATTCTTCACTTCATTATTATCTGCCTCTTATTTTTTAGCCCTAATGGGATCCATGATAGGAGAGAGTGTCCTTTAGCTGTTTTGGGTTTAAATGCAAACTTTTTTGACCAGAGAAATGTTTTTATTTTCTTTAATCTATCTAAGTCCAGTGAGCACTATGCAGGAGATAGGGAAAGTTGTTTGGAGTTTTCCTTTATTCGAGACTTATGAAGAAAAGGAGAGGTTTTTCAAAGTGTTGGGGTTATTGGTCTCTCATCAAATAACGTTTGAAAAAGCTGCTGAGCTTCTCAAGCTCGACAAAGAAAAGCTTGCATTTCTTTTAGATCTCCTCGAAATTGACTATTCATTCTTGGATGAGGAAGAAGCTAATTTAGAAAAAGAAGCGGTCAAAAAGCTCTTGGAGGAGCTAAAAAGTGAAAATAGTCTTTAACACCTCTCCATTAATCTTTCTAGAAAAGCTAAAATACCTCGACAAAATTTTTGATATTTTTGATGAAGTTATAATTCCAAAGGCAGTTTATGATGAAATTAGAGCAAAAAATGACGAATCTTCAAAGAAGATTGCCAAATTGGTTGACATGAGAAAAATCAAAGTTCTCCAAGTTGAGCCTGAAGATCTTTTTAAAGAGCTAACTCAAGTAGGTTTTAGAATTAAAAAAGATCTGTTCTTTGAGATTTTCAAAGATTAACTTATCTTCAGCATGTTTTATTTTTGATATTTCCTCTACAGAATTCTTTCTTATAAAGGAGAGAGCCTCTAATGGCTGACCTCCTCCTTGCCGTGGAGGGCGAGGGTTCCGACGAGTTAACCTCTCGCCAAGGGTAGAGAGGAGGTCAGCGCCTGCTCTTTGGAATAAGAAGGTTAGATGGTGGGAAAATCTTCGATAAATTCCTTTGGTGTTAGAATCTTGAATTTATGAGTGCCAAGCTTGAACTCTCTGTCTTTGTTTCTCAGGTTTATTATATCCCTTATGTTCCCGCTGATCAAGTAATCTGCCTTCGCTTCATAAACCACGTCAAAAAATTTGTTATCGTCTGTATCTGGAGATACGTTAAAATGCACTTTTGGCTCCACAATGATTGACATTGTAGAAAAGCTTAGGAGTAAGTCTAATGCAATAGAAGCATCACCTATGTATTTTAACACTTTCTCTGAGAGTAGCTTAAAGCCCAATTCTTCTAAGATTTCCTGCGAGGTGTATGAGACTATCTCCCCATTCATTATCATGTCAATGATCTTTCCTGGCTTCCCTTTTGGATTTATTGCTGCAGATATTACCACGTTTGTGTCAATCACAACCCTTGGCTCCATTTCTTCCACTCCTTATCAACCTCTCTTAGGACTTCTTCGATCTCCTTTTCTGGAACTTCTTTCGCTTTGATTTTATATTCCTCCCATATCCTTCTCGCTTCTTGTTCAGTTATCCTTTTTGTAAGGGCTAACTTTACTAGGGCTTCTCTTATTGCATACCTCACGAACTCGCTCCTGTTGTTAAATTCACCATTCTCCACAAGTTCATCAATGCTTTTTAGCAATGTCTTCGGGAGTCTTATTGTGAACCTGCTCTCATTGGCAGTTTTCATTTCCTCACCTCGTCATACCATTGTCTGACAAAATATAAAAACCCTTTGTCTATGTCCAAATATATAAGGATAAACAAGCTTGAATAAACCAATGTTTTGAAGCAGATAGGGACGTTATTGAGAGTGGAATATTTCTTTGAGAGCCTTGAAAACCCGCCCTGGAGGGTGAGGGCTCCTCTCGGGAGTCATGACCTAGCCATTCAAGGCTTTCATTGGTTTGCAGGCCCATCACAAGCCCGAAAACCCTGTCTTTTAGACACAGAAAGAGATTAGTTTCTAATTCGCAGCTCGAACGTAACTTTCCTCAAATTCCTGATTTCTTTCAGTATCAGCAGTACTGTAAATCCAGCGGCTATGGCAACTTGATTCTCAGGTGTGTACAAATACGAATACTTTGCCTTCACAATCCACAGCATTGAAAGAAGCAATATTGTGCCGACAGTAACATCTCTCAAAGCCTTAAAGCTCAGCTCCTCTTCTCCAGCAATCAGCAGGGCTGCTCCCAAGGGTAAAAGATAACCATACAGCAGTCCGGCAGCTAAAACAAAAATTCCGATCAGCTGAAGTAGGGTGAACTTCACCTTGAGCTCAGCTCCGCTTAGAATCTCCCCAAGCACAGCTATCGATGGAACGATAATTGCCAGGGCTTTTAAAGACTCATATGAGAGGAAATCACCCACTTGAACCTCATTAACCAATAAAACCCCATAGAAGAAATATATCAGCAGAGCTAAGTCTTTACTCTTCCTTGAAACTAAATACGCCACAACCAATAATATCACAGCCCGTGCTTTAAACGCCATTCCTCCAATGAGTGAAGCTATCAGCCAGATCATTGTTTTAACCCCGTTTTAACTTGTTATCAAAGGGATTTTTGAATTATCTACCGAGTTCCTCTTTTATATTCTTGAAATTTTCTTCCCGGATTAGTATGCTGTTTAGACCTATTGAACGAGCATGTCTGCTCATTTTTTCATCATCAGTTATTAGGGTCCTTGGGAAATAAACTCTCCTTGGGTGCTAGTTTCAGCGTAGATCTTCATCAGGGATTCGATTAGTTGCTGACCCATTGTGTTCGGCTCCTTTAATAAGCTTTTGCTTGTTTTTCTATTGCTTTGAGAGCATTCATTATGATTTTTTCTCCAGCGTTCCAGATTTCTATGCCCATTATATTTCCGTTTTCGTCGTATTCTATCCAGATGTCTTCGTCAATTTCTTCAGTGTCATAAACTTCGCCCTCTTTGATTAGGATGTAAAGGATGTTGGTTTTTGGATCATACCTAACTTTCATAACTCAACCCACCTCCTGCTCTCTACTCTCCTGCTAATTATTTTATCCAAACTTCTGCTCACGTCAATTACGGTTATAACCTCAATAACATCCTCACTTTGATCATAAACTACAATCAGGTAGTGATCTTTCTTCTTCCTAGCACCAATTGCAATCTGGTGACCACCTTTTAAATCATAAAACCTCCATGCAGGCTCCTTTAGGACGGCTTCAACTTCTTCCTCACCAATTCTCCTCTCCCTCAATCTGAGCCTCGCATGCTCAGTGAAAACAATCACTGCTTATCCCCTTATATTATATTCCAAAAGAGATATTTAAGTTATGCGAAATCTAAGTGGCGAAAATAATGAAATCAAGATAGGTGGTGGATATGCAAGCATGTTTTGTAGGAATGATTAGTATATTGGCATCATGATTTAAGTTGCAGAGTTTTCTCATCACCTCTTAAAGTGTTGAGCAATAAAGCTTTTCACTATTACGCTGGTGTCTAATACCACGTTGTTCATAATGCTTTTTCTCCTGATGTTTTCTCTAGGGTTTTGTCTAAATCTTCTCTAGCTTCGAGTTCGAGCTCATCAATTAATTCAAAGAACCTCTTTTCTTCAATATACACAAGGATTTTCTCCCTTTTTGGAAGCTTTATTAGCTTTGTAAGCCTTAGCACACCATTTTCATAGACAGCTTCAACGGGTTTTGACATATTTCCTACCTTTCCATTTAAGTGCTCCACCGGGAGAGATTTTAAAAAGAAAAAGTCACTTTCTCTTTTGCTTCTTCTTTGGTTTTAGAGGTCTGGGAACTACTGTAAAGCCATAAGTTGCAAAGTCACTGTCGAAGGTGAAGGCTTTGGTGATTTCGAGGCGTTCCATGATTGCGAAGCTCAGGCAGTCCACTAGATCCATGCCATCTTGATCTTTGAATTTTTCGAAGAGTCTCCATGCCTTTTCCCAGTCTTCTTCAGTCTCATTTTCGATGAATATGTATTTGCTTGAGCAAATCAGGTTTTTGAGCTGTATTGCGACGTGCTTTCCGTTTATCTTTGAAGCACCGTTGAGGAATTCTGCGAGGACAGGCCGTCCAACTACGAATTTCACACCTTCTAGAACGGAGGATTCAAAGTAGCTTACAACAATCTCATGATTCTTGTCTCCCTTGTCGAAAAAGGCAATTAATGCCCCTGTGTCCATGTAGATGAGTTCGGGTTTTACTGCACGTCCTGGGTTGTGTTTCATTCGCTTGACCACTCAACCACGCCCCAAGTGTCCTTCTCACTTGCTTCTGGGTCTCCGGTGTGGAGGAGGCCTATGCCCTTCCAAATGGGATCGTCATAAATGTTTTTGACAAGGTCTTTCTTGTGTGCCTCGGCATAATCGCGCAAGCTTTCTCTGATGATTTCTTTGAGAGGAACGCCCCGGTGTATTGCGATTGCCTTCAGGACATTGTAGGTTCTCAAATCTATTTCTGTCTGCACGACTTTCATTTTTTTTATTGTTACCATTTAACTCACCCTAATTGAGAGTTTACATTCAATTTCTTATAAGATTTTCGTTACATTTAATTTCCTTAAAAAGCTATGTTGAATGTAAATAACACTTGAAGATCTCCTACCATATTGCCGCATTCTCCCTTTTCTCTGTAGTCTTCATTTGATTAATTAGATCCTCAACAATGACAATTGAAATCATTCTTTCATGATTTTTAATCTACGATATGCTTTCTGGATAAAACTAAAGTGCTTATCCCGAGTTACGATGGTGAGGTCTCTGTTCAGGGCAACTGCGGCTATTACATGAATAGTCAATATGCTGGGAGAGAGTTTTAAATCTCGTGGGGGTTCAATAACCACTGGTGGTGGGAGTGGAAGATATTGAATATGTATATGGAAAAAACGGAAAGATTAAAGCTGTTATAGCCCCTATAGATCTTTGGAAGAAGATTAAAGCAAAGTTTTTTGATCCTTCTGAGTTTAGAGGGATATATAAAGATTTAAAGGTGGACTTTGAGAAGGAGCTTAAGGGCTGAGGGAAGAATGGGAAAGGGATATTTAATCGATACAAACATTGGATTTTGATAATATTATACCGTCAATAATAATGCAGAGAATTATCATACTTTGCAGACATCATCTCAGCTCCCTAACAATCTCCCTCAAATAATCGCTTGGCCCCAAATCTATCGTTGGAATAGCTGAATTGAACTTCCTAACGGTCTTCTCCCTCTCCAAATACTTCCCATACAAAAACTTCAAAGTCTCTTCATCAAGCTCACCTGAATAAAAGAGGATTGGATTTGGGGATAAGATGATCCCCTTGTGCTTCTTTCTTATCATGAGCATCAGCCTATAAAGCTGGGAGGTGTTGCTCATCAAATCTGTTATGAGTATTAAATATGAGGGAGTTTTGATGTTCAACAAAGCCTCTGCAATGCCCCTCCTCTTTCTTGGAAACAGCTTCCCCAAAAACTTCCGCCCTCTCTCACTCAGCTTTAATGATATGCTGCTCTTAAAGCTCAGCAAACCCCTCTCTGGCTTGAATCTAATTGCATTCCTTATCTTGTTGAGCTGATCCCTTCCCCTTGACGGTCTAATGACCTTAAAGCCATCGTCCCAGTAAATTATCATTCCAACGCTGTAGTTCTTTTTCAGCAGAAGAGTTGCCAGATGCAGTGCTAAAGTCGAGGCGTAGTCAATCTTTGCCTGCCTTGCCCCCTTTCTCATCTCCCTTGTTGCGTCAAGCACAATGTAAACATCGCTCTCCTTCTCCTTCAAAAACTCTTTGACTATCAGCTTTCCCAAACGCGAGCTGGCTTTCCAGTCTATCCTCCTCAGGTCATCTCCCGGGAGATACTCCCTCAGCCCGTAGAGCTCCATACTCTCCAAACCTAAGAGAATGCTCTTCTTATACACTTCACCAAGCCTGATGTTGTATTCTTCCTTAGCTGCTTCCCTTATGGAATCCACAGAAGGTAAAACGTCAATCTTATACTTTCCGAGGCTTATCTCCTCAAAGTAAAGCTCACCCATATCATAGACATAAATCTTGGTTAATACCTCATATTCTCCCTTCTTTTCCGGGGTTATGAAGTACTCAATGAACTTCTCTTCGCCAGGCTTCAGAACAACTTCATCAGGAGCTTCGACTTTCACTCCTTCGGGAGCTTCTTCTTTAACTTTAACCTTAACCGCACTCCCCAGATTTTTGACCTTTAAAACCACTTTGCTTTTCTTCCCCTCTTCCAGCTTTTCCTCAAAAATCCTTGAAACTTCAACTTTTGGATTAAACCTCCTCTGAGAATAAACAATATATGAACTAACACCCACTCCAAAGATGGCACTGAATGCATTGCCCGCTAAATACCCGTGAAGAAAGCTTATTCCGGCTAATGTCCACAGCACATCTTCCCTCTTCATACGGGCACCTCAACTTCTTCAAGGATTTCCCTAACTATGTCCTCGCTCTTTACACCCTCGATCTCGTACTCCGCCCTAACGATGAGCCTGTGTGCCAAGACACTAACGGCAACTTCCTTTATGTCATCTGGTATCACGTAATCCCTTCCTCTTAGAAATGCAAGGGCTTTTGAGGCGTAAAGCAAGTGCTCGGCAGCCCTTGGAGATGCACCAATTAATAATCTCTCATCTTTTCTTGTCCTCGATATTATTTCATAGAGATAATGAAGGACATCTTCACTTGTTTTAACCTTCTTAACCTGATTTATGAGTGCCAATATCTGCCCCTTTGTGAATATTTGCTTAACCTCCCTGAAGTCCCCCTTGTCCTTTCTGATCAGCAGGGTGAGCTCTTCTTCCTTATCTGGGTAACCGACTTTAATGTGAAGCATGAATCTGTCAATTTGAGCCTCGGGAAGATTATAAACGCCTTCAAATTCTAATGGGTTCTTGGTTGCTATCACAAGGAAAGGATCCTCTAAGGGAAACGTTCTTCCCTCTATCGTCACCTGCTTTTCCTGCATTGCCTCCAATAATGCGGATTGGGTCTTCGGCTGGGCCCTGTTTATCTCGTCCGCAAGGATTATATTGGCAAATATTGGGCCCTTCTTAATTTTGAACTTCCCGTCCCTCTGGTCGTAATAAACTGTCCCTAATATATCTGCCGGAAGCAAATCTGGAGTCAGCTGAATCCTTGAGAACTTCAGCCCCAAAGCGTTTGCAAAGCTCTTAGCTACTGTTGTCTTTGCAACTCCGGGTATTCCTTCAAGTATTACGTGTCCCTCAGCCAATAAAGCAACAGATAGGAGCTCTATGACATCATCTTTACCGACAACGGCATTATGGATTTCCTCTTTGAGCTTTTCAAGGAATTCTTTTCCGTTCATTTTAACCACCCAGCTTTTTACCGGTCTTAATCTCTCTTACAATTTTCCTCAAAACCTCCTCATTGTAGCCTTCTTCTTTCAGTTCCTTTATAACTTCATCTAAGCTTTTTTCTTCCTCCTTAAAGAGTTTGTTGAATAGGAATGCCAAACTTTTCTCAGCCAATGATACCGCAAAACCGCTTTCAATGACCAAAGCAATTACGGCAACTCCAAGTACAACGTAAAATGCCTTAACTCTATCAAAACTCCTTCTTATTACGAGCATTCCCATATGGTATGGGTTAAAGTTGGAGTGGTGTGCTTCGTCTATGTATATCACATCGGAACTTATGTATTCTGCAAAATTTCTTATGAACTTTTCATTCTGCTTGAACATGTCGTTTATGAAAACGCTTGGGTCCGAGAATAGTATTATCTTTCCATTCCCGTATTTCAGTTCGCTCATTATTGGGTATTCCCTTTGATTTTTGCCAAGAAGTGCAACCTTGCTTGTATAAATTTCCCCCTTGGCATTCAGTATAACTGAAGGGACATTCAGAATTAGCTTATCGACTCCTGCTCCGAGTTCTGGATCGAAAATCCTCACAAGCTCGGGGAAGTTGTAGTTTTTGGAGTAAAACACATCAATGAAGCTCGCTTTTGAAAATCTGGCCGTTAGATCCAAACCTTTCAGTATCTGATTTCCAGTTCCAAAATCATCGATTAAAACCAAAGTCCCACCGTTTTCCAAGAACTTCTTGATCTCTTCAATTTCAAGGGTAGAATAACTCATATCGGGGCCAAGGATTAGAAGTGTTCCCTTCTTTTCTCCAAGCTCTATCGAATTAAATGGTGAAATAATTGGGATTATCTGGGAATTTTCATAGAGTACCTTCCCAAAACTTGATGCACCGTTCCACTTAGTGTTGAAGATGCTGAAGTCTGCATTTGTGCTGAATACCGGCACCGTAAGGGGCATTATTAAAAGAGAGACTCCAATCACCATCATGATGCCGTACATTGCTCTCCTCATATTTCCTCCCTCACAACAAAGGATATGAGTACTCTTCCCGCTGACTTTATGTATTCAACAACCTCCTGTATTCTCAGCTTCTTTCTTCCGTAGACATATTTCTCATGCAGATTCGTGAGTCTCTCCAGGCTGTAGGAGAAGCTCTCACTGCGAAGCATCTTCAAAAGTTCCCTTGGGGTTAAACTTGGTTTTAGGTTGTATTGGCTTATCAATCTGGTATAAACCTCTCTATAAATCTCCCTAAGCCCCTTAACTTCTTTTTTCTTCTCTTTTTCTAATGCCTCTAAAGTTTTAATCATTTCAACAAATTCTTTGTCGCTTATACCTCCCTTAGCCTTCCTTCTCCGGGGAATGTAAACGTACATGAGTATAAACAAGAGCAGAAGCATCCCCACAGCAAAAACCTCAAGTGCTGTGTATGGAACTACCTCAATCCTCAGAACGTTGGACTTTGCAGGGGAGTAGATGTCATTCCCACCGAAGTATGCATAAATCTCATGAAATCCTGTTTCGTTGAATCTTATTTTAAATCCAAAAACAGTATTTGTTAGCCATTCTTGATACGGTCTTCCGTCAACATAAACCGATATCAAAATAGGCTTTTTAGCCCCGACAACCTCGCCAAATACATAGACTTCTTTTCCCTTCGCCACTTTGTCCTTTTCAGCTGTTATTTTAATGTTTACTGGATACCGCATGAAGTACAAAACTGAAATCGCCGAGCTCTCTTTATACACCCCACTTCCTTTGTAGTTCACAACAACTCTGTATTCTCCCCATTTTTTCCCTCCAACTTCAAAAGAAAAGCTTCCATTACTCAGCGTTTTTACGGAGAATATTTTATCATCAGCAACGATTTCAAGACGCTGATTTCCCAGTGGTTCTCCGTAATAATCCAAGAGCACGCCCTTTAATTCAATTTTCTGCCCTATGTATGCACTTTGTTTTGAGGGCAGAATTATCTTTGTTGGTATCTTTGAAACATTTAGAATAAGGACATTTGAGGTTTTTACATTGGCACCTCGCATACCCTGGGCAAAAACCTCATATGTTCCACTCTTTTTAAAGGAATATCCTACAGAGAAATAATCTTTCTCAACTGGCACTGCAACAGTTTTATTCCCGATATGTAGAATAATATTATCAAAACCGCGGGCGTATCCATAGAAGGTCACGTTCTCATAAATAAAGGGATTAAGGTCAGATGCGTAAAGAACAATTTCATCGGGGGGTACTACCTCATACTTTTTTAGCAATGCATAATATGTTTTGTACATCCTCCCTATCCTATTTATTCTATTTTTCAGAGGTTCTACATTCAATTTCTCTGGCTCACCTTCTTTAGTGATAAATTCGAGCCTTTCTATCTTAACTGTAGCATTTTTCACCTTAAAAATCCCATTTTTTATCATTTCCAAGCCTTTAACGGCCTTCAAGTAGGAATAATAGTCTCTGTTTTTCTCAACAACTTTTAAATTCTCCAAAAACAAGCTTTGTCCAGCAGCGATCTCCTTTATTCCCTTCCCCAACTCTAAAAAAGGAGGTAAATATTCTTCAATCTTGCTTTTAACACCCATGGATTTGTAAAATTCAACCTCTTCTTTAGTTATGTTAAGTCGAGCTTCAAGCTTTAGTGAGTATTCAACAGAAGAATTGACCTCATCTATTATGTTATCCAGCACACTTTCAGATTGGAGCAAAATTGATTTAAAATAAATATAAATACCCTCATCGTTCTTCTCTGCGTCCTCATATGGCAAATGCCTTTCCAAAGCTAACCCAAAGCTACTCAAGAGCAAAATGCTGACGGTCATCAGGATTACTGCCCTTTTCATTTTCCCTCAATCACAGAGCAATGGCAAATATTTTAAAGTTAGTGGTAATAAAAGGCACGGGAGTAAGCATGAAAATTGAAAGGATGGCAGGTATAGCTCTTATAATATTGGGTGCCACTGTGCTGGGTTATGGTCTCTTGGATGCCAGTCAGAGTAAAGTAAACTTAGGATTAGCGGGCATCTTTTTGGGTGTAATTGTCTTAACATTTAAATCCCATGAATATGTAAAGAGAGACGCTTTGGACTCACTAATGCTCCCTTATGTTAAAATGCTTCAGAAAATTGTGAGCGATTTGGGCTTGGAGGGAAAAGCCCTTTACATACCCCCCTATGAAAATCTCGAGGAAGGTGGGGTGTTTATTCCACTTCATGAAGAGTTCGACTTAGATTTAGGAAGACTCGATGGTGAAACCGTGTTTTTAACAAACGTCAGCAGTGAAAGACAGATGGGACTTTCAATTAGGCCTTTGGGCTTGGACCTTCTCAGGAAATATGAGGAGCATCTGGAGTATTACCTTGAAAACTCAAACTACAAGGAAGTGGAAAGTGCATCTTCTGCTGTTTTACGATCTTTAGGACTTGCCAACACTGTATACATTGAGGAAGAAAACAACAGATTCAGAATAATTGTATCCCCCATTAACAAAGATATCTGCAGGATGAACATAGATTACTGCGATCAGGTGGCATGTCCGATATGCTCCTCGATTCTGCTCGGATTGGCAAAAGCCTCAAATGAAGTTATCATGAGCGAAGAATTCTCCTTTGGAAAGCATGGAATCGAGATAAAAGCCAAGAAGCTCGGAGGGATTAGAGAGTGGATGTAGAGGATTATATTTTACTCTTTCTCTCCTTTTGGATTTTGATTTCTGCATTGGCTACAAGGACGGTTGATGTATTCTTAACCCTAACGTTAATAGGCCTTCTCATAACCTTGGAAGTGGGAGGGCTCTTTCTCAGCAAAGAGCAGAAGGAGAGCATGAAGCCTTTAGTTGAACTGCTCCTTATTATATTTGCAATAATTGTCATGAAAAAGGTTTATGAAGTGTTGTCTGGGTGAGAGCGATGGAATGGAGAGATTACTGGGATCTTATAACAATAATTGCTTTATCCCTGCTCTTGGATTTCCTTATAGCATTTTTCCCAGACAGCTTGCTTAGAAAAGCCTTGGGCTTGGCATTTGTCCTCTTTTTCCCTGGCTATGTCTTTATAACTGCCCTTTTTCCAAATAGGAAGGAGCTTGACAACCTTGAGCGCTTGGCTTTGAGCTTTGGACTGAGCATAGCAATCGTTCCCCTTATAGGCCTGGGCTTAAACTACACACCTTGGGGGATAAGGTTAATTCCAATATTGGCCAGCTTAACGATATTCAACTTGATATTTGGGATTCTGGCAGTATATAGGAGGGCAAAAGCAATTGATCCCTGGATTCCGAGGATTGACATTGAAATGCTCAAAGAAGAGCTCGAATGGGACAAAGCAAGCAAATTGGACAAAGCTTTGACAGTGATTTTGGTGATCGCAATAATCTCCTCAATTGCAACTTTAGCTTATGTTATAACCCACCCAAAGCCAGGGGAAAAGTTCACTGAATTTTACATCCTCGGCCCAAATGGGAAAGCCGCTGATTATCCAACGAAGCTGTTTGTTGGAGAGAACGCAACCGTCATTCTGGGAATAGCCAACCACGAATATAGAAACGTCACATACTACGTTGAGGTCTGGCTTGTTAACCTAACCTATGACTTCAACACAAACACCACCCATATATACAACATGTACCTCCTCGACCGCTTCAACGTAACTTTGCCCCACAAACCGGTAAACATTGAGGGCAACTGGACTCCACAGTGGGAGATGAACTACACCTTCAGCATTGATAAGCCCGGAAAATGGCAGCTCTGGTTTTTGCTCTTTAAAGATAAGGAGCCACCGTTACCGAAGCCAATAAACGGAGATTACGCTCAAACAAATGCAACTCAAAGAATTCTCGATGCCATTGATGGGAAAATACTGAGCTTAAAGCTGAACATTGAAGTTAAAAGCTGATCGCTTTTTCCTAATTCACTTATCGTTGCTAATTACGAAAGACTTTTATATTTTATATTTCTAATATTAATTGTAAATTTCCAAAGAGGTGGAGTTGTATGAAAAAGCTTCTGCTGATAGTACTGGTGGCTGGAATACTTATAGGAGCAGCAGGAATCCAAGTGGGAAATGCTGTCTTCAGTGACAAGAGCATTTCGGAAGGTAATGAAATGTCCACAGGAGAGTTTGATATAGGTATAAGCAAAGATGGAAGCAGATTTTACAATGATCTGAAGCTTTTCGAGTTCTCCAACTTGAAGCCAGGCGACTACAGGGAATTTGTCTTCTACATAAAGAACAGAGGGGATATAGAGGTCTCGAGGATTGTCATCTCCTTTAACGTTGAAGACTTGGAAAATGGAAAGCTGACTGCTGCGGAATCTCTTGTTGACAACACCACGGATATTGGTGAACTAAGCAGAAACATTATCATAGCAAAGCTCTCAGTGACAAGGAACAATCAAACGTACTCACTGGATAACTATGTTGGAAAAACGCTGAAGGAAATCAGCGGCAAGCAAATACTTCTCCTCAAAGATCTCTTAAAACCCAGGGAGAATGTTAAAGTCACAGTTGGCTTTAAGCTCAAAGATGATGCTGGAAATGAGTGCCAGACAGATACTGCAAAAATAACACTGAACATATATGCCGAGCAGTGAGTTTTTAAACTACTTCCCCTTTTCTCTTTTGGTGTCCGCAATGCTCGGTATAATATTTGACATGGATGGGGTAATTTATAGGGGAAACACTCCAATTGAAGGGGCAAAAGAGGTGATTGACTACTTAAAATCGAGAAACGTTCCTTTTGTATTTCTCACCAATAACTCAACAAAAAATGCAGAGATGTATAGAGAAAAACTCCTAAATCTGGGGATTGATGTTGAAGAAGATCGGATAATAACTTCAGGTTATGCAACCGCCCGCTATCTGCAGAAGCACTTCAAGAGAGGAAAGGTTTTTGTAATCGGGGGAAAAGGGCTTGTTGAAGAAATCAAGAACATCAGCTGGGAGATTATGAGCGTTGAAGAGGCTAAGGAAAGATGGAGAGAAATAGATTATGTCGTTGTGGGACTTGACACGAAACTGACTTATGAGAAACTAAAGTATGGAACCTTAGCAATTAGGAATGGTTCAAAGTTCATTGGAACGAACCCAGATACAACTTATCCTGGAGAGGAAGGTATTCTGCCAGGAGCCGGCTCAATTCTTGCAGCGTTAAAAGCGTCAACGGATGTTGAGCCCTTAGTAATTGGGAAACCCAATGAGCCTGTTTTTGAAGTTGTCAAAGAGAAGCTCACTGCAGATGAGATCTGGGTTGTTGGTGACAGATTGGATACAGATATAGCATTTGCAAAAAGAATAGGGGCAAAAGCGATAATGGTCTTAACTGGTGTAAACACACTGAAGGACATTGAGAAAAGTGAGATAAAGCCTGATCTGGTTTTGCCCAGCATAAAAGAACTTCTGGAATATTTAAAAGTCCATGCCGATGATTAGATATTTAACCTTGGGTTCCAAATACATGAGTGAGGGATTTCATCATGGAGAGATTTGAAATTGACAAGGAGGTTGAAGAGAAGGTTAATCAAATCTTACAGAAGCTTATCAAGCTTCCTCTCGAGAAAATACTTAGCTATGCATTAAAGGGTGAGGAAGATGCCATACAGCTTTATAAATTTCTATCACAGCACATAGAGGAACCACATGCGAAGATGAAGTTTGAACAGTTCATTAAAATAGAGTCAGGGCATAAGAAGAAAATTCGCAAAGTATTTGAGGATCTGTTTCCGGGCGTTGAACCATCCGAGGTACCACTTCCCTCTTGGGTTGAGGTGTCATCACGAGATGTTAGAAAGGACATCAAAACGGCAGAGGACTACCTCAGCATTTTGAAGGTTGCAATAAGCTCTGAAAAACTTGCCGAAAAAATGTATCGATTTGTTGCCCAAGCTCTCAGCAAAGAGTACGCCGATGTCTTCACTTCACTTGCTAAAGATGAAAAGCAGCATTACGATTTTCTGGTTAACCAGTATCTCTTTTATAAGCGTGCCAAAGCTGAAGAGGATATGCATGAGATAATAAATAAGCTGCTTGGAAAGGAGTAGATACAGATGAAAGTTCAGAAGCTCCTTGAGAAGATCGCTTGGCAGGAGAATGAACTCTACAACCTGTACAAGCTCGGTGAAACCTTTGCAGTTCATGAAACACCACAGCTGGCTGAGCATTTTAACTGGTTAGCGAGTGAAGAGCTCAGGCACAGAAATACTGTGCAAACATTCATCAAAGAAAAAACGCTGGAAAACAGTGCGGTTATTGATCACTTGGATGCATTAAGTCTTGAGCCCTACTTAACCGATGAAAGGGTTGAGCCAGAGGACTTGGAGGATCTCATTCTTGAAGCCCTCATCAGAGAAAAGCATAGTTATGAGCTCTATCAAAAGCTCAGCGAAATATTGAAGGGTTCCCTCTCTCAGATCTTCAGGATGATGAGTCAAGAAGAGCTTAAGCATGCTTACAGGCTAAAGATAATATACGAAGCTGTTCACAAATAATGGATAAATTATCCGACATATCCCTTTTTCTACCCATCCCTTTTACGACAGAGTGCCAGCATAATATTTGTCATCTTGGCGAACCAAACATGGGCAAGGTATATTTACCCCGATTCCCTAATCCATAGCACTGATATTTCTACTAATACACATAATAACGCTAAATAATATGACAGGGGTGTTCATATGGCAGTTGAAAAAGTGATGAAAAGGGATGGAAGAATTGTTCCTTTTGATGAAGGACGTATAAGATGGGCTATACAAAGGGCAATGTGGGAAGTTGGGGTAAGGGATGAAAAGCTTTTAGATAAAGTGGTCAAAGATGTTGTTGGCAGAATAAATGAGCTATACGATGGAAAGATACCCCACATTGAAAACATTCAGGATATTGTGGAGCTTGAGCTAATGCGCAACGGTCTCTTTGATGTCGCTAAGGCTTATATCCTTTACAGAAAGAAAAAGGCAGAGATCAGAGAGGAAAAGAAGAAGATACTCAACAAGGACAAGCTTGATGAAATCGATAAGCGCTTTTCTATCAACGCCCTAAGGGTTTTGGCCAGCAGATACCTTATGAAGAATGAAGAAGGGAAAATAATTGAAAGCCCCCGCGAGCTGTTTGAGAGAGTTGCGATTCTTGCTGTAATCCCTGATCTGCTCTATGACGAGAGGGTTTTCTCTAAGGAGGGAGGCTTTGTTCAAGATTTAAAGCGGATTGATTATTATAGGGAGCATCTTGATGAATTTGACAAGAAGCTTGGCATTGGAAGATTTAAACTAAATAAGTACCATTTCGAAAGGCTTCTTTCGCTTTATCAGGAGCTTGCAGAAAAAGGTCAGATGAAAGTCAGCATTGATGAGATTGTTAAGATGCTTGAAAACGGTGCCTTTGATAAGTATGAAAGCGAGGTCGAGGAGTACTTCCGCTTGATGACAAACCAAGTGTTCATGCCAAACACTCCCGCCTTAATCAACGCGGGCAGGCCCTTGGGAATGCTTTCCGCCTGCTTCGTTGTCCCAATAGAGGATGATATGGAGAGCATAATGAAAGCAGCTCATGACGTTGCAATGATACAGAAAATGGGTGGTGGAACGGGCCTTAATTTCTCAAAGCTCCGTCCAGAGGGGGATTTAGTTGGAACAACAACCGGGGCAGCCAGCGGCCCTGTTTCTTTCATGCACCTCATAGATGCCGTTAGCGACGTTATAAAGCAGGGGGGAGTAAGAAGAGGGGCAAACATGGGAATTCTTGAAGTATGGCATCCGGACATTGAGAAGTTCATTCATGCAAAGGAGAAAAATATTGGAACAAACGTTTTGAGCAACTTCAACATCAGCGTTGGCATCTGGGAGGACTTCTGGGAGGCTTTGAAAGAAGGCAGAAAATATCCGCTAATCAACCCAAGGACTGGGAAGAAGGTTAGGGAAGTTGACCCTAAGGCACTCTTTGAAGAATTGGCATACATGGCATGGGCAAAGGCTGACCCTGGTGTCGTGTTCTTTGATATAATCAACAAGAGGAACGTTCTTGAGAAAGCTAAGGGACAAAAGATAAGAGCGACCAATCCATGTGTTGTTGGAGATACAAAAGTTCTAACTGAAAGGGGAGAAATTGAGATAGAGAAGCTCTTTGAGCTGGCAAAGGAAGCTAATATTGATAGACTTGAAGTGCTCGACGAAGGAGCTCTTGGAGAGGGCGCTGAGGAACATGCTTATCTCCTGCCGTTTAAGGTCATTGCATCAAATGGTAAGCCTGTAGAAGGATATGTTTGGAAAGTTGGCTTTAAGCCAAGCATAAAAATTGTTCTTGAAGATGGTCGCGAGTTAACGGGAGATAAAGAGCACAAGGTAAAAGTTGGAGATAAGTACATTGAGCTCAAAAATATCAAAGTTGGTGATTGCATCGAAGTGTTCAAAGAGGGTTGTAAGAAAGTAGTGGAAGTTGCTTCTGTCGGAAATCAACTCGTCTATACACTCACAATGAAAGAAGTTCATGAATATGTTGCAAATGGCATTATTAGCAGAAACTGTGGAGAAGAGCCCCTCTACGAGTACGAATCTTGTAATTTAGCCTCTATAAACCTTGCAAAGTTCGTAAAATATGATGACGAGGGAAAGCCGTACTTTGACTGGGATGAATATGCTTATGTCATTCAAAAAGTTGCCAAATACCTTGACAACTCTATAGATGTCAACAAATTTCCCCTCCCGGAGATTGACTACAACACTAAGCTGACCAGAAGGATAGGCGTCGGGATGATGGGCTTAGCTGATGCTCTCTTTAAGCTCGGCATTCCTTACAACAGCAAGGAAGGATTTGACTTCATGAGAAAAGTTACGGAGTATCTAACATTTTACGCCTACAAATACTCGGTTGAAGCAGCAAAGAAAAGGGGAACGTTTCCGCTCTACGACAAGAGCGACTATCCAGAAGGAAAGCTCCCAGTTGAAGGATTCTATCACAGAGAAATCTGGAATTTACCCTGGGATGAGCTTGCTGAAGAAATCAAGAAGTATGGAGTTAGAAATGCAATGGTCACAACCTGCCCACCAACTGGAAGCGTTTCAATGATTGCAGACACATCAAGCGGAATTGAGCCGATATTTGCTTTAGTTTATAAGAAGAGTGTAACCGTTGGTGAATTCTACTACGTTGATCCAGTGTTTGAGGCTGAACTCAAGAAAAGAGGCATATACAGCGATGAGCTGCTGGCAAAGATAAGCAACAACTACGGTTCAGTTCAAGGACTTGAGGAGATCCCGGAGGATATGCAGCGTGTATTTGTCACGGCAATGGATGTTCACTGGCTTGACCACATCTTGGCTCAGGCATCTATACAGCTCTGGTTGACCGATAGTGCGAGCAAGACCATAAACATGCCAAATGATGCAACGGTTGAGGATGTTAAAGCAGCTTACCTTCTGGCATACAAGCTGGGCTGTAAGGGTGTGACTGTTTACAGAGATGGCTCACTGAGCGTTCAGGTTTACAGCGTTGAGGGTGAAAAGAAGAAGAGGGTTCCAGCAAAGCCCAGTGAATACGCGAAGAGCATCTTGAAGGAGATCGTTGAAAAGGAATCATGGCTCAGAAGATTCATTGATGTTGAGGCAATACTTAACGGAACAAACGGAAAGAATGATGTCAGCAACCCCTCACTCCATCTGAGCTTGAACATCAACGTCACCCATCAGCATGCTCAATCTAAAACAGCTGAGGCAAAAAGCGGCGTCTGTCCAGTATGCGGAGCTCCAACAGTCTTTGAAAGTGGCTGTGAAGTCTGTAAGAACTGTGGCTGGAGCAAGTGCGTCATCTCGTGATTTTTACTTTTATTTTTAGGGATTGCTATGATTTTTACAAAAATTTGTAAACGCTGAATTTTTAAATGGCTTGTGCGATTCTACATTTATCAAGGAGGTGGCAATATGGATAAGGTTTACCTCACATGGTGGCAGGTTGATAGGGCAATATTCTCACTGGCTGATAAGCTTAGGGAGTACAAGCCTGATGTCATTGTTGGAATAGCGAGAGGAGGTTTAATACCAGCAGTGAGGTTGAGCCATATTTTGGGGGATATAGAGCTCAAAGTCATAGACGTGAAGTTCTACACCGATATCGGCGAACATGCAGAGATGCCAAAAGTGGTAATTCCAATACACGGGGACTTAAAAGGCAAGAGGGTTGTTATTGTGGATGACGTCAGCGACACAGGGAAAACGCTGGAAGTTGTTATAAACGAGGTTAAGAAGCTGGGGGCAAAGGAAATAAAGGTTGCATGTTTAGCTATGAAGCCTTGGACTTCAGTTGTGCCCGATTTTTACGTGTTTAGAACTGACAAGTGGATAGTCTTCCCATGGGAAGAGTTCCCGGTGGTGGTGCGGGAATGAGGGCATTCATAGCCATTGACATAAGCGACAACGTTAGAGAAAAGCTTGTTCAAGCTCAGGATAAAATTGCAAGAACAAAGGCTGCCAAGATAAAGTTTGTTGAGCCTGAAAATCTTCACATTACCCTTAAATTTCTGGGGGAAATAAGTGAAGAGCAGGCTGAGGAAATAAAGGAAATTCTCCAGAAAATAGCGGCAAAATACAAAAAGCATGATGTCAGAGTCAAAGGAATTGGTGTGTTCCCAAACCCCAACTACATTAGGGTAATTTGGGCTGGTGTTGAAGGAGATGAAATTATAAAGAGCATAGCCAGCGACATAGAAAGAGAACTGAGAAAGCTCGGCTTTAAAAAGGATAAGGACTTCGTTGCTCATGTGACAATAGGAAGGGTGAAGTTTGTTAAGGACAAGCTTGAGCTTGCCGTTGTTTTAAAGGAGCTGGCAAATGAAGATTTTGGAGTCTTTACTATTGATGCAATTGAGCTGAAGAAAAGCACCTTAACCCCAAAAGGTCCAATTTATGAAACATTGGCAAGGTTTGAGCTTAAGGATTAGAGCTGGACTAAGAACAGGGGCACAGGGATTATTGCGAGGTTTCTCTCTTCAATGAAGTCAAGCTTACCTTTTGATAAAAGAATCTTGTTTTTTATTCCCACCCTTGGGAAATCACTCGGCTTAACTTTATTTTGCCATTTCACTTCAATGCCAAAATCTCTTGTTACAAAGTCAACTTCCTTTGTATTATGGAAGAAATATGTATCAAAGTTCCTTTTTATGTGCTCTCCCACAATTCCCTCTACTTTTTTTGCAATTTCAACCTCTATTCCAAATTTCCTTGAAAATGTTTCTAAGATTAGTGGATCCAAAAAGTAGAACTTTCTTTCTTTTCTGAAAAGCGGTGTCATTAAGTTTGGCTTTGTTTGGAAGTAGTTCCTCCCAATGAAGAGCTCCTCAAATATTTCCAAATACTCCCTGACAGTTACATGCGAACCTATTTCCATTTCTTTTGAAAGTGCATTTAGAGAAAATTTCTCTCCATATCTCTTTAAAATGCCCAAAATTATTGAAAGTGCTATCCTTTCACTTCTCCCCAGCTTTGTAACGTCAAATATAGTGGCATTGTAAATTATCTCATATGTATTCGGGCTTATTTCACCACCTTCAAGGAGCTCAAATATAGATTTCGGGTAACCTCCGGATGATAGATAAAAATAGAACGCTTCAAAGAGCTCGTCCATAAAGGGATACAACCTTAAGGCATTTTCATAAAATGCCTTGGGATAGTTCTCTAATGTTATCTTTCCCAGTTCTTTTTTAAGCTTTGGATTTAATAGCTCAACCACCTGTCTAAAGCTCAATGGCAGGAATTCTTCAACCTTTATTGGTCTTCCGGGAAAGCTTTCCTTTTTCAAGCCGAGGGATGAGGAGCCAGTTATGTAAAGGGTGGTATCCTTCTTTAGAGGAGAATCAAGGAAAAATTTTATCGCCCTTTCCCAGCCTTCAACAAACGTTACCTCATCGAGGAACACAAACTTCTCTCCCCTCTGCATCCTTGAGAAAAACCTTAAAATATCAACTATGTCCCTATAATCTTTGAACAAATCACAAGAGAAGTAGAGAATACTCCTTGGACTGATTCCTTTTTCAATGAGATCGAGGATTGTAAGCTTTAAATATGTGGTCTTTCCAACTTGCCTTGGACCAACAATTATTTTGTTCCTATTTTCGAATGTGTATCTTATAGGATTTTTCTTTGATAAAGCTTCCTTAACTTTTTCATCTTCATAAATAGCTTTTTTATTTTGCCACCATGGGTTTTGAAATCCTATCAGCTCTTCCATTTTTAGTCACAATTGACATTATAGTATCAAGTAATATATAAATATTTTGATACTAAAATATCAAACCTGAATATAAAGACATAACCTTAAAGACTTTAAAAAAGATTGCAGAGATAGAGAATAAGGGTGAAGCCGGAATGGAAGAACTTTTAGACCAAGTTCTTAAGGAAATCAAGCCAAGCGAGGAGGAAAGGGAACTTGTTGAGAGGGTAAAGGGGGAAGTTAAGGGTATTGCAAAAGAGATAATTGCTGTCTTTGAGTATAATGTTGAGCCGTATTTTGTTGGTTCTTTGGCCAAGGATACATACCTATCTGGAGATCACGATATTGACCTCTTTTTGGCTTTCCCTCTTGAAGTTCCATTGGGTGAGCTGAGAGAGAAAGGTTTAGAGCTTGCAAAGGCTATTGGGGAAAAGCTTGGGAAATATGAGATCGCCTATGCTGAACATCCATATGTTAGAGCGTTTTATAGGGGATTTAAAGTTGATTTGGTGCCATGTTATAGTGTAAGGAACTGGAGGGATGTGAGGACAGCAGTTGACCGCTCAATACTCCACACGGAATGGGTTTTGAGGCATTTAAATGGCAGAAATGATGAAGTTAGACTTTTGAAGAGGTTCTTTAAAGGTATTGATGTTTATGGCAGCGAGATCTATGTTAAGGGATTTTCGGGCTATCTCACCGAACTTTTGATAATAAAATACGGCTCATTTCTTGAGGTTCTTGAGAATCATGACTTCATGCTCAGGCAAAAGATCATTGACTTGGAAGGCTGGCTGAAGAAAGAGCCGGAAGTGGCAATGAAAACTGTAAAGCGGGAGGCTGATGCTGATGTTCCCTTAATAATAATTGACCCAGTTGATCCAAGAAGAAACGTTGCTTCAGCTTTAAGCTGGGAAAGATTTGGAATTTTCTACTTCAAAGCCAAGCAGTTTTTAGAGAAACCTTCAAGGAATTTCTTTTTCCCAAGGCAGAAGCAGAAGAGGGACTACAAAAAGCTTTTGAGAGAAAAAGGAACAAAGCTTGTAACTCTGCTCTTTGAGAAGCCGGACTTAATCGATGATCTGCTTTTGCCCCAGCTTGAAAAAAGCGCAAAAGGGTTTATGAAAGCCTTAGAGCTTCGAGGCTTTAAAGTATTTGAGGCTCACTGGGGCTACAAAAATAAAGCCTTCATAATGCTCGAAGTTGACAGAACTGAAAAGCCAAGAATTGAAATTAAACCCGGTCCGGAGTTCTTTACGGAGAGGGGGCTGAGGTTTTACTCAAAGAATCAAAAAGTTTGGATTCGTGGAAAGCGTTTATATTCAGAGAAGGTGGTAAGGGAGAGTATAGTTGATGTTATCAGAGATCTTTTGGAAAAGAACCAAGTTTCTCTTGGAAAGCAGGTTAGGGAGCATATAATGCAAGCAGACATCTTAATTAACTTCGTCCCTCCAGAGCTAAGCGATGAGGCGTATCTGTTCTTAAGCAGGGAAAAATGGAATTTAAAAGGCTAAACACCTCTATGCTCACACCATTCTCTGTTCTCCCATCTCCCATGAACTTCCCCCGGAATGTGTCCTGTATCGGCAACTGCCTGTTTTAAGTCGTATAAACTTTCTATTGCACTCCTAATGTCCCTTGGCAGATCCTCCTTTCCAGCATATAACGCTGCTCTCGTGACGACGTTGTACCTGCTGTTGGGGACTTCACTTTTAAGCGAGGCAAACCATGCTTCTTCGCTTGTCTCCCAACCTTCCAGTCCCTTCATTCTGAACAGATCATAATCGTAGTAGAGCTGTGGAAATGCTAATAGCTTCATGTATTCAAGCAGTAAGAAGTTCGCTCTTTCACTGTTTTCTTCCATGTAAAGCTCTATCAGCTCAATCAGGGCTTTGCTTATGGCTATAACGTTTCCAAAGGTTACCCTTGTGTCTATGTTCTCCCAGAATCTTGGGCATGAGTGATTTGCCAGGAGCATTATGTAGTAAATCCTTCCAAGCTTCAAGGTGAGGGCGGGATCTGCATTCTTCACTGGTTCGGTCACATAGTCAACGCTTGTGTCCATGTCGAAGTACTCATAGTGCTCACGGAAGAATATTCTGGCATATCTAATTAAGAACTCTTTTATGCTGTTGCTATCAGCATCTGAATACTTTTTAATCAGATCCATCACTCCAAAGCGAACTGCCCTGTTGAGCTCGCGGAAGAGCTTTGTAAATGCAAACTTCCAGAGCTGGGAGACCTTTTTCCCCCTATACCACCGGTGTATTACTCTGTTATCCTCTCTCCTGACCCCTGTCCATCTCATATCCCCTGTTCTCCCATCTATGCTCAGATCATAGTAATCGCTCCAGCTTGAGTAGTCCTTAACATTGATCTTAAACTGCTCACTGCACTCACCGTGGAGGCATCTGTATCTCCCGCTCACCTTCTTCCTAACGAATTCAACTGCATTCACAGCCTCAACACCTCTCTCTTCAAGCCCCCTGATCCATTTTAGGAACTTGTCAAGCTGCTGTGGATTGCTGAGCAAAGCCTCTAAGTCGCTCGAGAGGAACACCAGATAGGGAATGCCGCTGTTTTCTTTAAAGACATCAATTCTCCCTTCAGAAACCGCTCTTATAAGGCCCTCAGCGTCTAAGGTGTTGAACGCAAAGGCATCGCTCAGCTGGTGATCCCTGCCGAACACAAAGGCGGTTTTCCCATCGCACTTGTATGTGTTGCATGAGAATTTGGCTTGGGGTATGTTCAAACCTATGAACTGCCTCTCATCAAGTAGAAATACAATCTTTTTTTCAGTTGCTTCGGTAATGATTCCTGCGGTTTTCCTTGTTATGACATTTTCAGGAAGCCAGAATCCGACAATGCTTTTGTCTCTTATAAAAGGCTCATAAAAGTCAAAGGAAATCTTGGCTAAAATCTCCTGCTCAAAAATACTCAAATGCGGCATTATCGGGTGAAATGGCACTGTGGGAACAACTTCAACATGAGTTTGAAGGGTCTCTACAATCTGGGAGTAAATCTTCGGCTTGTGCTCCAGTATCATGTAAAGTGTGAAGGGCTCAAAGTCAACACTTACGCTGTTTTTTCTAAGCAGTAAAAGCGTATCGTCAACATATTCGTAGGCTTTAATGACCGCCCTTGTCCAGTTTCTCCCTTTGAATTCTATGTCCCTGATCTCCAGTGAGACAGGGCTTAATCTTTCGGAGTATTTTATTGGATCCCATCCAGAGCCGTCGTGAATGTAGATTATATCCCCCGGCTGGTATGCGTGAAAGTGATAGCCGAATTTTTGGAACATGATACCACCTTATTCTTTTATAAATCTTGGCAATTTAAGGAATTTGGGCTTTTTAGTAAGTTCCGTATTTGTTAAAAATTCTGGTTTAGCTGTTATTTTGCTCAGCTTAAGAAAATGTAAATAATGCTTTTCTGTTTTTTCTTCTTTTGTAATACCTTTGAGTATCAATTTTATCTCTTCTTGATCTTCTGGAGGCTCTATTGAAAGACCTCTTTGAAGGAGTTCCTCTCTTTTTTTTGTTCCATCATCTTTTCCTAAAGCATAGGCTTTTCTCACTTCGTCGTATATCCCAAGAGATTTTGCCTTTGAGTATATCTGCTCTTTCTCTTTGGATATCCATCTTATCCATTCAGTATGTCCATAAAATCCTACAAAATATCCCAGCTGGTATGCTTTTTTTAATATCTCCTCTTTTTTTATCAAGAGCTACACCTCTTCTTCAAAGGGAGATTTATTAAAGACTATGATCCCATTATCCGAGAATACAACTTTTTTCATATCCATATCATGTTTAGTTCCTCTCATCTTTAGTATTTGGATTGCTCTTATCATTTTATTTTTATGCATGAAGTAGTGCATCATGATAACTCCACTTGTGAGGTAATGCTCTTCGGTATATCTGTCCATATCTGTCATTTCGCCTATCAAATATGCTGTTATTCCTAAATCTTCAATTGCCCTTATGAACCTGGCAAGCTCGGCTTTTTTTCTTGCCGGGTTTGATACTGAAAACTCAATGGCAGTTACGGGATCTATCACAAGTCTATCTATTTTCTCAGTTTCTGAAAGCTCTTTAATCCTAAAAAGAACACTGCTCCATGTGGGGACTTTTTCTGTTTCTCTCCAAAGAACTGGTCCTAAGTCATACAGTATTATTTTCCAAGTTTTTATATATGCAAAAATTGAGGGATCGTATTTTGCTATGTCTTTAACAACATCTTCTGGTTTTTGAATTAACGAAACATAAAGGCCTTTTTCTCCACGTCTGGCACCTTCCAATAAGAAATGAAATGCGAGGGTTGTTTTGCCACTGCCAGGCGGTCCAGTGATTAAGTAAACTCTCCCGGGAATTAATCCCCCTTCAATAAGCTCATCAAGACCTTTAACTCCAGTAGAAATTCTTGTTATATGAGAGGTATGCATAGTAGTCCCCCCATTTAATCTAAGTTAAGCTAATATCATCTTAAAGTTTTAAGAACGAAAGTATTTAAGCTTTTGTGGTGGAATAAAATGAGTGAACTACTCAAATATTTGGATATGCTCGCATCAAAAATGCGCTATGCTGAAGAGCTTTATGGAATTCCAATTAACTACGTCCCAATTATAGTTGACGAAGACATCATCGTGTATGATAGGAGAGATGGATCAATTAAGTGGCTTTCTAACAAAAAAAGGCTTAGTAAAAAAGAACTTAAAAAACTTGAAAAGGAGATCATCAAGAATATTGAGAGTGGGAAAGTTGAGCTGTATTTAACCCTAACCTTTGGAGAGGACGTAGGATTGGGAGAGGGTTAGCCCCCATAAACCACTGGTAAAAGCTTTATGTGGTCATTTTCCTTTAATTTGTAATCTTTTTTGACCTTTTTCTCATTTACGAGTATATGGTATTCCTGATCGCTTATTTTCAGCTTTTTAAGCAGATCTCCAACCGTTAAATTTTCTTCGATTTCAACTTCGAATTCTGGAGAGAATTTCAATGCGAGCTCCCCATACAGCCTAATCTTCACCTTCATCCCTCAACCCCTGCAAAAACTTCTCAAACTTTTCATAAACTTCTTTGGGCGCTTCTCTTATTGGGGACATCTTAAGCTTTGGCTTCTCAAGTCCTATCACAACCTTTTCAAAAAATTCAACTGCATTTCTTAGGGCTTCCTCTTGGGTCATGCCCGGAGGGATATCGTTATCAAAGTAATACCATGTATCCTCTTTTTTGTCATAAAGGGCTAAACTCGGAAGATATTCTCCGCATTCCCCTCCAATTGTAAGCTCAACGAGTATTTCACTGTTTTCAAGGTATCCTCTCTTTTCAAGCTGCTCTCTCCACATAGCTCTCACCACTGAAAGAGAAAAGGGGAGGGAATAAAAGTCTTTTCTAAACCAAAAGTTAAAGCCCTAAACGCTTTTTGATTCTTTTAACTTCTCTCTTAGCTTCTCCTATACCGAGCTCTTCTAAAATTTCCTCCTTTGGAATACCGTTTTCATCGTAGCCAATCTCTTGGTAATACTGCTTGAGCTTCCCCCTAATGTCATCTCTTGTTGGTGCTTTCCCCTTCACCGGACCGCTTGGCAGGGGTTCATAGAATCTTGGTGGATTGTCATCATCCTTTCTTGGATCCCAGTAGACATCTGGCCCTCCAAGCAGGAGAAGAATTCTCTGTAGATGGATTATCCTTAAGCCTGCTTCATTGAACCACTTCTCTGGAGTTAGATCGAAGCCAGTAACAGCGTTTCCGAACTCCAAAATACGCTCAAAGCCTGGCTTTGTAACAAACATGCATATCACAGCGGAGTCATAGAATGCATTAACTAATTCGCCTTCATAGCTTCTTGCGGGAAGACCTGCGGTTGCTGTGTGATCACCTCCTTGGACGGATGCTGCATAGCTTATGTCCTTGGTGTAATCCAAATCGCTTCTTATTCCATGTGCTCCCACACCGATTCCCTTCACATGGACTGCATATCTGAGGGCATCAGAACCCTTCATTTCGCTTATCTTTAATGCTGCCCTGTAAGTCCCCTCGGCGAGAATCTTTCCTATTCCTTCCTTGTTTGCAATCATTTCGAGAAGTTTTGCAAACGCTTTCTCGTCTCCCCACTTAAGCTCAAAGCCTAAGTCATCTTTCGTCAATATGCCTCTCTGATAAAGCTCAGCAGCAAATCCTAAAACATTACCGGCATTTATACCATCAAGGCCGTATTCGTCAACCAGATAAGATAGATATACGATCTTTTCCGGCTCAAAGATTCCCAAATTGGTTCCCATGTATGCCATGAGTTCATAGTCGGGGGCATCTGTGATTGAGCCTTTATAGGGATCATACCTCAAATAGGATATCTTCATGCAGTTAACTGGACAGCCGTAATCTGCCCAGTACTTCTTTATCCATGCTCTAAGTTCAAAATTAACAACGCTGATTTCTTCGTTGTCGTGATACTCCTCCTGCCAGTTCTTTACCGGCTGGCTTGAGCGATCCTTTCCAACACTGTATCCTCCGGCACCAGTCCCCCACTGTCTGAACGTTGTAAGCGTTAAAAGCTCCTTTTGAAATTCCCTCAGCATAGTTTTGAACTTCTCTCTATCGTAAACCTGAGGTAAAGCCTTGCTTCCCTTGACCACAACTGCTTTGAGCATTTTGCTTCCCATAACAGCTCCAAAACCGCCGTAGCCAGCAGCGTGCATCAACTTAGCCATTATGGCAGCAAAGCGAACTTTGTTTTCTCCTCCTCTGCCTATATACATAATTGCTGGCTCTTTCGGAACACCCTTGAGCTTTTCCTTTTTCTTCAGCTCTTCATGAACATCTTTTGTTAATGTCTTAACGACTTCAACACCGTTCATTCCCCAGTATTTGCTTGCATCTCTGATTTCGATTGTATCATCATTAACGAAAAGATAAACCGGCTCTTTCGCTTTTCCTCTGATTATTATCCCATCATATCCAGAAGCTTTGAGCTCGATTCCTACCTCACTGCTTAGAACACTTCCAACAACACCATTGCTCTCTGGAGACTTAGACACCACGGCAGTTTTTATACCTGGGTAATAACCCGTTAAAGGTCCCGTCAAAATGAGCAGAAGGTTTTCTTCGCCAAGAGGGTCAACATATTCCCATCTTTCTCCAAGCTCTTTCCAGAGGATATATGTACCTAATCCCCTTCCTCCGTAGAACTTTTTCAGTGTTTCTTCATTAATTTCGATGATCTCTATCTTATTCCTGCTTAAATCAACATCAATAAGCTTTCCGGTATATCCGTACATTTCTCTCACCTCAAGAAATCTTCCCCGTACATTTTTCTTGCCAAACTCATGCTCTTTTCAACAGGTTCTTTTGCGAATGTCCTGTATATTGAGCGGTAGTTGCCTCTAACAAGCGTTAAAGCGTCGTGACCAGCTTCATGACACACCTCAACGCATTTTGGGCTTCCACCGCATAGATCGCAGATAACGACGCTGCCCTTTCCTGCTGGAATTCTCGGAACTTTTCCTGGGCATGCCAAAACACAGGCTCCGCACTCTGTACACTTTTCCTCGTTAACAAGAACTGCTCCTGTATTTTCGTCAACAGCTAATGCACCAAAGTTGCAGGCATTGACGCAGGGATAATCAGGGCATTGAACACATGTGTGAGGAACGTTCACACCAGGTAAGAGCTCGTAGATCCTTATGCGAGAAGCCTCGGGCCATATTATGCCCTCATGCTCAAGAGAACATGCAACCTCACACAGCCTACAGCCGCTGCATTTATCGGGAGTTATGAGTATCCATATCCTTTCTTCACTTTTTGCTTCTTCGCTCATTGGCAACACCTGAAAATATTTTTATGCGGATTGAGTATATATTCCTTACGTAAATCAGAGCGTTTAAACTAAAATCTAAAGAATACCTTTATATAAGGAGGCTCGGAGGCTGCTTTGATGAAAAAGGCGGAACTTGTACTTTTGGGAATAACTGCAATATGGGGGTTTACATTTCCAGCAATGAAAGTCAGTCTTGACTATGTCTCCCCGATTCTCTTTTTAGCATATCGTTTTGGTATTGCATCTCTTCTGATGCTTCTGATATTCAGAGATAGGGTTTTACAGACTGACACAGTTAAAGAGGGTTTCATTTTGGGCATGACGTTGTTTTTTGGACATGGGTTTCAAATTATTGGCTTAAAATATACAACGGCATCCAACTCAGCTTTTATAACATCCCTTTATGTCGTTTTTACTCCATTTATAGCTTATATAGCTTATTTCATTCTTAAAGATAAGCTTGAGCTTAGGGATTTTGTCTCGTTAATCTTCGCAGTTATAGGACTCTATTTAATCTCCGGGGCGAGTCTAAAGTTCAACAAAGGAGATCTGCTAACAGTTCTATGTGCACTTTCTTTTGCATTTCAGATAGTTTTGGTTCAGAAATTCGGGGAGAGGGACTACCTAAGTTTAGCATTCTGGCAAATATTCTGGAACTTTATGTTCTCGTTGATATATTCTGTCATCTTTGAGGGCATAAGGTATCCTTCCGGATATCTCCCCTGGCTGGGCATTCTCTATACATCGGTATTTGCCACGGTAATTGCCTTCACCCTTCAAATCAAGTATCAGAAGGAGACCAAAGCCCACAGAGCGGCATTGATTTATTCAGCGGAGCCGATATTTGGACATATATCTGCTTTATTAACTATCAGAGAAGTTTTAACTTTAAAGGGCTATGCGGGTGCGGCTCTTATACTTGGAGCAATATGGAACGAGATAAGAAATGAAAGAGATTAGCTTACAGCAGGTCTTCGCATCATGCTTGCAGAAAGTTCTGCTTTTTCTTCACCATCTGCTATGCCTATCCTGAGAACATCCTTAACCTTCTCAATATCGACAATTGTGTTTATGCACCCTGCCTTCAGCAGGGGGACCGCTTGAAGGGGAATTTTTAGAGGTGCCAACTTTTCTGCAGCTTCTGCCAGCTCAGGCCAGCACGCTATTCCAATAGCAGCTCTTATTTCTCCCTTTGGAACTTTCTCTTTGAGGATCTTCTTGACCAGACTTCCCCCCGGGGTTATGTAAAACTGTCTGTAGCCAAGCTTTTCTCCGTATTCTATGATGTCTCCAATTACGCACTTACCGCATTTGGTGCATTTCCATCCATAGCTATCAAATTCTGCAGGACATTCTTTGATATTCCTTAGGCATTGAGGTATGAAAACGGCTCTTTTTTGGACGGGTACCTTTGCAAAGTCCTCCTTGTACGCCTTATTCTTAAGCTCAACGTAGATTTGATCTGTAAGTTCCTCGTCTTCACTTATGAGAGAAAGCGCCATTCTCACTGCATTTCTTGTGCTCAAATCTGCCCCAAGAGCGAAGAGTTTGGCTATGGTGTTCTCTAAGCTCATCGCCATCACCATGTGAAAAGCCTTAAATTTTTCCATGCATATAAACTTTTGGCCCTCCCCACTCACGCCCCCGGGACAAAATGACCGGGGGTCGGTCGGGGAGGGTACACTAACTCAAAAGTCTCTTTAACAATGCCCACTCTTTTTCTGACCATGCTGACGGATTTGTCACGAGTATCAAGGTTCCCCCATACATCAAAACGAAATCCCTTAACAAACTGAGGAACTTGACAATTGATTCAAAGCTGTTGTACATTATGAGGTATTCAAGGCAGTCAATGATTATTATTCCTCTCTGTTCTATTTTTGCCATACTGCGAAGATATCTGTTTACAAGCTCCACCATTTTTGCTAAATTGGTGGGGGATATTGTTTTGAATTCCTTTCCCGTGATGTGAGTTATGAAATATACTTCCCACCTTTCCGGAACATTTGATAGATCTCTTAAAAAAGCGAGAACTTCAGTATTTTGGAGTGTTTCTCTTATCTCCCTGTATTTTTCTTCGCCTATAATTAAGACCCCGGTTTCTATTTCTCCTTCAAGCTTTTCATATTTTCTTTTCTTTGGAAATTCTTGAAATCTCTCGGTTCTTACAAATTGGATTACAGAATAAGACACCATAAACGTAAAGATGGCACCTAATAAGAACCCTATGGGAGCAAACCATGAGACTGGTCTCAGAAGGGGATAATCCATTTCATGTGCTCCATATAGGATAAGAGATACTGCAAGAAATGTTGCTTTTTTGCGGTATACCCTCGAGAAAGGGAGTATAAGAATTCCAGAAAGGAGTATGTAGAATCCAGAGAGTCCATAGGGAACTCCCATAATCATCATCCATTCAGATCTCTCCCCAAAATGCATGATACCAATCAGATAGAGGGTTATTATAAAGGGCACTGATGCCACGTAGTAAAAGCCTGGAGTGAAAAAGTAAAATGCTTCCTCGTTTATGATCATAAGCACCCCGCAGAAAAGCAGTGATGCAAAGAGTGCTTCAAAGAGTGAGTTTAAATAATTAACTTCGGCAATGTCGAACAAAATTGAGAGTGCTGCAGACAGCCATGCTAATCCCCAAATTAAAGCAGATTTCCTGTCCCTGGTTCTTGCAATGTAAAGCAGATACAACGCTGCGATAAGCTTTATTATCAGACTAAGCCCTCTTCCCATATTGAGAAACATTTTATCCATACTATCACTCACAATGACTTATTACGACTTTAGGATATTAAACAATTTCGGCTCATTAGGGCTGGACTTCATCACCCCTCAGGTTTTCCGGAGTTAAATCATCGCCTCAGGAGGAGGGTGTATAATACTCCCACTGTAAAAAGAATTGTCCCGGGAACTAAAAGCTTTCTGTATACATCTCTCAGCTCTGCCTTATAGTATTCGGCTGAAAAGACCAGACAAAGGTGTACTGGACTGAATAGCATTCCCATATAACCACTGAGATATGCAAGGGCTATTTTATCAAACCCTGTAAAGAAAGGGAGCAGAAGTGGAAATGCCATTCCTACATAAGCAAAGCTTATCCCTGTCATTAAACCCACAATAAAGGGTGTTAATATTATAACAAAGACCACTGGCAGGTTAAGCTCGAGAATGGCTTTAGGCAGAGCCTCAACTGCATTGGTGATTTGTAAAAGGTACTTGAAGTACATGACAGACAAAAGGAGAAAAATTATCTTTGGCTGAAATGCATGTTTTATGATTTCTTTTTTGTTGAGCTTATTGAAGTGTGGCATCAATGCTGAAATAAGGCCTATAAATGCACCATAGATCATGTCGTAACCCAGTACAATAGAAATCAAAATTATCACCAAAATAGGATAGGTTGTCTTCAGCAGGAGCTTTACTCCTTCATTCTTCTTACCCTCTTTGATGCTTTCATCTTTAATTGGACGTAAGATCAAGAAGTACCCTATGAGAATCATGAGAATCGTCAGCGGAAACATCTTGGTGCTGAACTCTCTGACAGTTATTCCCAAGATTGCTGATGCGATTATTATTGCCTGATACATTGGCCAAGAAAACTCCCACACATGCCTAAACCAGTAGTTTACGAGAGTTTTTTCCTCTGGCTTTAAGCTGAGCTTATTTGCGACTTCCTCGATCATTGGAGCTGAAACTAAAGCACCAGCAGGCATTGGCATCAGCCCGATTAAAGCTGGGAGCATTGCAAGGGAGTACTTTGCTTTAGGAAACAGCTCTTTGATGGCTTTCTCCATGTCTTTGAGGTATCCAATCTGAGAAAAGACGTTTGTCATTGCCATTATGAATATGATAATTAAAATTAACCTTATTGTGCTCCAGGCAGTTGAAGAGTGGTAAAAAGCTTTAATGAGTTCCAGTGGCGTCAAACCAAAAAGAATTCCCAGCAAGATCGACCCGGCAAATATTGAGACTCCTACATGGATCTTTAAGCGAATAAGAATTATTACAAAGGCAAATGTTATGAGCAGTTTAAGTACTTCGATCATGCATTCTCACCAGTGTATTAATGTTTAGATGCAAATCTAATGTATTCCTTATAAGCTTATCTGAAATCAAATTTTTAACAACAAAAAGTTAATAAACATCTAGATCGAAGTTTGAAGAGGAGGTGATAAAAATGGTGCATCAGTATATTAAGGAAAGAACTAAAGAGTTTACAAAAGAGGAAAAGGAAAGAAGGTACAAATATTTAGGAAAAGAAGTCATTGACTACGGTGATCCAGGGCTGGACAGCATACCTGAGTTCTATGGTATAGCTAACGCAATTTGGAGAGATTGGAAGGAAGGAGAGATAAGCACAAAAACAGCTTTAGGAAGGTTAGCATTGCTCAAGCTTCTCACTTACAAGACAAAAAACAAGAAAATTCAAGACATACCAGATGAAGAGCTTGAAGAAGTTAGAAAGTTCATTGACTATGTAATTCAGGTCATTAAGAACGAAAGCCGGAGAAAGGGGGAGCCAGAAGAGGAAAGGCAGATTGAGGATAAGGCTTAGTTATAACATCCCAATTCCTTCTTTTATCTCTGTTTTATAGCTTCTTTAACCCTGAGGAGAAATCTCCCCCTCCACCAAAAATATTTTGGCGTGCAAGTTAATTAAAATTTGTTTTGGGATCAACACTCAACTTTCCAAAAAACTTATAAGTAAAGTTCCACAAAAATGGTGCGATGCCCATGAGGGGGGATTTATTTATCCTCAGCTTTGCATTTCGCCCATGATAACTTGGGCTGTTCTGTTAGCTTAGTTTGTTCTATAAACTTTAGGAGGTTTTTACCATGATAAAGGAACCAGAATTTAGAGAATACAACGCCCAGCTATTAGAAGAAAAGATGGAGAAGTTTTGGGCTGAAAACAACATATACGAAAAGGTAAAGCAGAGCAGAGCCAATGGGCCGAAGTACTACTTTTTAGATGGGCCACCATACGTCAGCGGTGCCATACACCTTGGTACAGCTTGGAACAAGATAATCAAGGACATGGTAATAAGATTTAGGACAATGCAGGGTTACAACGTGAGGAGACAGCCAGGTTTTGACATGCATGGTCTTCCAATTGAGGTTAAAGTAGAGCAGGCTTTGGGACTGAAGATAAAGAAAGATATAGAGGAGAAAATTGGCGTTGATAACTTCATAAAGAAGTGTAGGGAATTTGCACTCAGAAACCTCAAGATAATGACCGAGCAGTTTAAGATGCTCGGCGTTTGGATGGATTGGGATGATCCATACATGACAATAAAGAATGAGTACATTGAATCAGCTTGGTTCACCCTCAAGAAAGCATGGGAGAAGGGCTTGCTTGAGAAAGATATGAGGGTTCTCCACTGGTGTCCAAGATGTGAGACAGCTTTGGCAGAGCATGAGGTCAGGGGAGAGTATAAGATAAGGGAAGACCCGAGCATATATGTCAAATTCCCACTTGAAGGCAAAGAGAATGAGTATCTCCTAATCTGGACAACTACACCATGGACTCTGCCAGCTAATCTCGCAGTTGCGGCACATCCTGAATATGATTACGCTAAAGTTAAGGTCGAGCTTGATGGAAAAGAGGAGTACTGGTATCTTGCAAAGGCCCTTGTGGATAAGGTCCTTGGGGAGATAGGGGTTAAAGGAGAGATTGTTAAAGAGTTTAAAGGAAAAGACCTTGAGGGACTTAGATATGTCCATATATTCCTTGAGGAGTATCCAAGGCAAAAGGAGTTTAGGGAAAAATACGAGTGGGCTCACCGCGTAATTCTTGGTGATTTTGTGACACTCGGAGAAGGTACGGGATTAGTTCACTCTGCTCCAGGCCATGGTGAGGAAGATTTTGAGGTTGGAAGAAAATATGGACTGCCAGTTTACTCTCCATTGGACGATGAGGGAAGGTACGTTGAGGGTAAGTGGAAAGGGGTCTATGTGAAAGATGCAGACCCAGAGATAATAGAGTATCTCAAAGAGAAAGGGCTTCTCGTGAAAGCTGGGATCATAGAGCACAAGTATCCCCACTGCTGGAGATGTAAGACCCCTCTCATATTCAGGGCAACAGAACAGTGGTTCCTTAAGGTCAGTAAAGTAAAGGATCAGATAATCAAAGAAAATGATGAGAAAGTTACATGGTATCCGGATTGGGTTAAGATAAGGTTTGACAATGGTGTCAGAGACAGCGGAGACTGGGTCATCAGCCGTCAAAGATATTGGGGAATTCCGCTACCAATATGGCAGAGTGGGGATGGGGAGATATACATTGTGGGCAGCTTTAGAGAGCTTGTCGAATTAGCAGTTGCCCTTGAAGTGAACGGTGAAAGGATTGAGCTCCCAGAGAGCTATGAAGAAAAGCTCAAAGTCATAGAAGAGAAACTTGGCCCAGAAGACTTGCACAGACCTTACGTTGATGCCTTCATAATAAAGGTGAACGGCAAAGAAATGAAACGCATAAAAGATGTCCTCGACGTGTGGTTTGACAGCGGAATAGCCTCATGGGCTTCTCTCGGCTATCCAAGGGAAAAAGAGCTGTTTGAGAAGCTCTGGCCTGCGGACTTCATAGTTGAGGGCGAAGATCAGGTTACAAAGTGGTTCTACTCCCAGCAAGCTGCTTCCGTAATTGCCTTCGACACAGTTCCCTACAGACACGTTGCAATGCACGGTTATGTTCTCGATGAAAAAGGAGACAAGATGAGCAAGAGCCTTGGAAACATCATAAGGCCAGAAGAAGTTGTGCAGAAAGAGGGAAGAGATGCTTTCCGCTTTTACATGCTCTGGGCAACGACCCCTTGGGAGAACTTGAGATTCAGCTGGAAGGGATTAGCTCAAGTCAAGCGTATGTTGAACATACTCTGGAACGTCTACATACTTGCAGCGACTTACATGAGCCTTGACAAGTTTGAGCCAGAGAAAGTCAACCCAGAAGAGCTGCCTTTCAGGGAAGAGGATAAGTGGATTCTAAGCAGGGTGAACAGCTTAGTTGAAACTGTTACAAATGGAATAGAGACATTCTATCTTACAAGAGCGACAAGGGGAATCTATGACTTCGTCGTTGAGGACTTAAGCAGATGGTATGTGAGATTGATAAGAAAGAGGCTCTGGGTCGAGGGAGACGATCCAGATAAATTGGCTGCATACTGGACTCTCTGGAAGGTCTTTGATGTGCTGTTAAGGCTTATGGCACCGTTTACACCATACATAGCCGAGGCAATCTATCAGAACATGGTTGCCAGAAAGGAGAGCGTTCACATGGAGGATTGGCCTGTCAAAGAATTCACGGATGAAGAGCTTGAGAAGGAAATGGCAATAGTCAGAAAGATAGTCGAGGCAGGAGCTGCAGCGAGGCAAAAAGCAAGGATAAAGCTCAGATACCCAGTCAGGCAGATACTCATAGAGACAGAGGATGAGCTTACAAAGAAAGCTGTGGAAAGGTTGAACAGAATCTTAAGAGACCAGCTCAACGCTAAGGAGGTTAAAGTCTCAAAGGTAGAAAGGGAAATAAAAGTCAAACCAAACTTCGCAAAGCTCGGTCCGCACTTCAAGGGAGATGCAAAGCTCATAGCCAAGTGGATTGACGAGCAGAACGACAGAGAGCTTTATGAGAAGCTCATGAAGGGCAAGCTCAAGGTTGAAATTGAAGGAAAAGAATTTACTCTCGAAAGAGACCACATAGTTGTTGAAGAGCAACTCCCGGACTTTCTCGTTGGTGAAGAGTTCGATTACGGAAAGGTCTTCGTTGACAAGACGCTTACAAGGGAGCTCATGATGGAAGGGCTTGCAAGGGAATTCGTCAGAAGAATACAGGAAATGAGAAAGAGGCTTGACTTAGATGTCAATGACAGAATAAAGGTTTACATTGAAACCACAGAAGAGAACAAAGAGCTGCTTAAAGACATGCTTGACTACATAAAGAGAGAAACGAGGGCTGTTGAAGTGCTCTTCGAGGAGCCAAAAGGCTACGTCGTTGATTGGGATGATGTGAACGCAAAGATTGGAATTGAAAAGGTTGAGTGAGCTTTTGCTTTTTCTTTTTATAGAATAGCTTTAATTCTCCACATTTCTCGCCCTGTACTCAAAACATTTATAACTTATGCCCCCGTAAGTTACTTACGGTGGCGTAAGTGCTGTTTGATTTGAGACCAAAAAGTAGAAGAGAAGACATCTTTGATAGGGAAAAAGAGTTTGAAGAGCTTGAAGAGAGTATTAAAACGTATCCTTTAACCCTACTTTTAGGAATAAGGCGTGTAGGCAAGAGTTCAATTTTAAGAGCCTATCTCAATGAGAAGCCTGGAATCATTATAGACTGCAGAGAGCTTTACGGAGAAAGAGGGCATATAACTAGAGAGGACTTGATCAGAGAGCTTCAAACCAGTGGATCGTTGCTCTCTAAAGCTCTTGCAAAATTCAGGATTAGTATTGACTTGAAGTTCCTAAAGCTTGAGCCAAAGGGGCTTTCACTGCGTGAGATTTTGAGGGAATTAAACGAAGTGGGAAAGAAAGCTGGAGAATTCATCTTAGCTTTTGATGAAGCCCAATATCTGAGGTTTTATGGTTCCAGAGGTGGAAAGGACTTGCTTGCACTCTTTGCTTATGCCTACGACAATCTTCCCAGCTTAAAGATTATTCTAACAGGTTCAGAGGTGGGCTTGCTTCATGACTTTTTGGACATTGGGAACTATGAAAGTCCCTTATATGGGAGAGTGGCAGGGGAAGTGTACGTGAAGCCTTTTGATAAGGATACCTCCATTAAGTTTCTGAAAAAGGGCTTTGATGAAGTTGGCATCAGTATCCCAAAGGATGAACTTGGAAGAGCTGTTAAGATCCTTGATGGCATACCAGGATGGCTTGTGACGTTTGGAGTTGAATACACCAGAGAGGGAAATTTTGAGAAAGCTATAGCGAGAACCCTTGAAATTGCTAAGGGATTGATATTTGGAGAGCTGAAAGAACTGGAGCGCAGAAGTCCGAGGTATATGATTATTCTCCAAGCTGTAGCACTTGGCTACAACAGATGGAGCCTTATAAGGGATTATTTAGCTGTTAAAGGATATAAAACACCAGAGCCGAGACTTCATGAGCTTTTGAAGAATCTGAAAAAGATGGGCTGGATTGAAGAAAAAGATGAGACATATTACCTCACTGATCCCGTTGTATCAATAATTCTCAAAGGTTAACTTATGCCCCCGTAAGTTACTTACGGTATCAGCTTTGTATAACACTACTCAAGGATATCTTCCAAATCGAATGCAAGTTCAAACTGTTCCTTCCCTTCTATACTTCTCGCTATGATGCCGTGCTTGAACTCACCCTTGAAGCGAACATCCTTCGCTTTCTCTTTCAGTAGGGACAAAATCCTCCTTGTATCTTTCTTGCTCAAATCCTTCCATTTCACCTCGATGAGATAAGCCGTGTCCTCATTAATGGCAACTATGTCTATCTCTTTCCCCCTCCACCACCATCTTCCAATCTGGGAGAACTCAAAGGGCTTCTTTAGGATTAAAAACTCCCGTGCAAGATCTTCAAATCTAACTGAAAACACCTTATATATATTCTCAAGTGTTGCAGTCCCAAGACTTATCCTGTCCATCTGGGGATAAACAAGCGTAAACCATGTTAGAAGCATTGGATCGCTTATCCGGTATAGGCTAACTTTTCTGTCCCCGAAAAGTGGCTTCTCCCTCTTCACAAGGCCGAGCCTCAGAAGGTTCTCCAAGTATGGGTAAACACTTCTCGCTGGCAGTCCAAGAAAGTTTGCTATTTCTTCAAGGCGCGTGTTACCTTCAGCAATTGCTCTGAGGATTGAGAAGTAAGTTCTGAGCTCCCTCAGCTCCTCTCCGAGGATTACGTAGGGTTCATCATAGAAGAATCCGTAGTCACTCAGGAATTCCTCATACAAAAATTTCTCAGCCGAAGAATATTCCCTTGCTATTTTCAGATAGTGGGGAATCCCACCAACGAGCATGTAAGCTTGAATTCCATACTCTGGATCGCCGAAGAACCTGAGTGAGTTGAGATAGTCCATGGGCTTCAAGTGCATGCTCCTTGTTCTTCTACCATAGAGCGGTGAAGCGTAGCTTAAAACGTCGTCCCACATCATCCCCAACAAGGAGCCTGAGAGAATTAGCATAACGCTCTTTCTGCTTAGCTCATGATCCCAGACCCTCTGGAGGTCGCTCAGAATCTTTCTGTCACTTTTTATGGCATAGGTGAACTCGTCAAAAACCATGAGGGTCTCAGCTTCGAGTTTGGAGGCAAGATATTTGAACAAATCATACCAACTATCTGTCTCGAGTTTGAGAATAAGCTCATCGTCGAAGAACCTTGATAGCTCCTTCTTAAATTCTCTCATCTGGGCCTCCTTAATAGCTTCGGGAAACGTAAAGAAGAACACTTTCTTTTCCTTTGAGAACTCCCGGATTAAACGCGTTTTTCCAACTCTCCTTCTCCCATAAAGAACCACAAAAGAAGGCTTTCTTTTCCATTCTCTTTCAAGGATTTTCAGTTCTTTCTCGCGATCTATAAACTCCATGTAATTCACCATTTAGTATAAACACGATTATATATAAATATGTTTCGATAAAATATCAGTTTATCGGCGTCCTTTCAACTTCAATCCTATCCCAAGTCGGATATTCTTCCACGATGTAAAACTTGACGTTGCCTTCTATTGCATCAGCCAATTCAAGGGCAACTTCAATCGGCATTTCAATCCTTCCCTTCTCCCTGTTTAGATAGAGCCACTCCTTTGGAATTTCAGCCTCTTCAACCAGAAGATGATAGAGCTCGTCCAAATCTTCATATTCCGCTACTGCAAACTTCAGCGTCCCATCTTCAGTTATCTCCATGTAAGGCTTTGCAACGTTTTTCGCCATTCTCCTCAATCTGTTTTTCAGCTGCACTGCATCTTTCAGCTTTGCGGTGCAGAGATGGTAGCTAAGTGAGGTGTTTTCTTCTCCCCATCTGAGGATTTCAAGTCCCAGCTCTAAGCTCCCTTTAATTGCCGAACTCTCATCACTTATTGGCTGATATCCTCTGGTGATGAGAGCCCTTAGATTCGTCTCGCTGAACTCAAGCTCATTTATATTTAAAAATTTAGCTCCAAGCTTGTCTAAAAGTTCTGCAAACCACTTTATCTTCTCTCCATGTCTTGGAACAGCGGGGACTTCCCCACCAACATCCCAGTCAAAATCAAAAGCGTTCTTTATGTTCTCAATCTCAACCTTGAAAAGCCTTGAGTTCGGATTGAACAAATCTGGATGAAAGCGAATCTCATCTAAACCAACATCATAAAGCTTCTCCAGATTTTCTTTTGTTGCCAAAGCTCCGGTGGTGTAGAGATGGATGTGGAACTTTTCGCCAAAATTTTCTTTCAAAACTTTGATGTATTCTACTGTTCTATCCAGCCTCGCCAAAGGATCTCCACCCGTAACTCCAGCTCCTAAAGCTTCTTGGATTTTAGCTTCCTCAATTATGTCATCTATGCTTTTTATGGGTCTTTCATTAGCATAAACTACATCCTCTCTGCGCCAGGGGCTAAGAGGACAGTAGAAGCAGTTTCTTGGACATGCACCCGTGGTAAAAAGCACTAACTTGGCTCCTTTAACACAGAGCTTGCATCCTTGGGGCAACTCGCCAACGACATATGAGTAATATCCGCTCTCTCTCATTTTATCACCTTATGCAACATCAACCTGCTCATAGTGGGGTAGATCTTTCTTGTGCCTTATGAGCATTTCGTAGAAAAACTCCTTCATGTCGGGGCTCATGTTGTCATCCATCAGCAAATCAGCTTTTCCTTTGTATCCGCTCTTCTCGGCCTCTTGTATCAAATTGTTTAGAACTGGTATAAGTTGCTGGATTAAAGCTCTCACAAGCTCTGGATATGCATCTTCATCAATTTCCTCATCGCTCTCAAGACCGAGGTAGATTATGTATCCTTTCATCTGCAAAGCCAAGACAAATTCGGTCTCCGTTATCTCAACAAATGAGAAGTTGTAGCTCTTTGAATCGGTTCTTGCAATCATGACCCCTTTGATTGAAAGGGTGACAATCTCATCATCAATCTCAAAGATCAAATCTTTAGCTAAATCCCTCTGAACAATTGCATAGAGGTTTATCATTCCACCACCTCCACTATCTCTCCCTCCCCCGGAGGTAGAATCGCCATTATGTCTTCTTCAGCCACCTTATACCCCCATTTCTCGAGGATTTTTTTAATCTTCTTCACAAGCTCGCTCTTCTTTAAGTCGCCGGGTCTTATTACAATGTATCTCTTCGTGTGGGCTTTAAGGGCGTCAACTGGGCCGCACATCACTAAATCTTCTCCTTCATAGTTTACTATCCCAACTGCCAGCTTGAGGGGAATTCCGTGATACCAGTTTCTCTTTCCATAAACCATGAATGCACCCTTACCAAGATACTCTCCGCTTGGAGCTTTTTTAGTAACTTGGTTTGGATATGCCCAGTAGGCATCTGCTGAATAAACACCTTCGCTCCATGCTTTTGACATTGAAACAGCGAACTGACATGCCTCGAATATGGTCTTTTCACTCGCTTTCTGTCCGTCTTTGATTACAATGTGAGGTGCCCCGTGAACATCAGCGTGGCAGTATAGATCATTGTCCCCCATGTGCCTCTTAACCACCATCTCGTTGGTCGTTGCATCCTTCCCTCCTATAACGAGAAATCCTTCGCTGCTTATGAACCATCTAAACTTTTCAAACCACTTCTTCTTTCTTTTCTCCAGCTTTTTGACTTTGAGCTCCTTTTTCATCTCTTCCTCGATCAGCTTTTCGATCTCTTGAAGTTTCTTCTTGGTGTCTTCATAAGCCTTCTTCGCTCCTTCTAGCTTGTGCTTGGCTTTTTTAGCTTTTTCATAATAAATCTCGGCATTCTCACCGATGCTTTTGTTGAGGTACAGCCTAATTTTCCTGCTCTCAATCTCGATTGTGACAGCTTTTTCCTTGGGGTCTATTGATTTAACCATCAGGGCTATCTTATTTCCAGCTTTCTTGCCTTCCTCTATGCGTTTTTTGAATTCTTCCCAGCCAAGCTTTTCAACCGCTTTTGAAAACTCTCTTAAAAGATTATCAATGAAGGTGAAATTCGCATATATCAAATCGCCAAGCTCCTGATTCTTCTTCATCTCGGCTTCAAAGCCTTTCATCTGCTCTTCCTGCCTTCTAAGTGTTGCCAATATCTGCCTCTTCTTCTCCTCTAAGCGCTTAGTTCTCTCAATTTTTGCTTTCTCCAAGATTATCTTCCCAAAGTACTCATCCAAAGCTTCGCTGAACGTTTCAAAGTATTTCTTCTCATAATTTTCATACCATTTGAGCTCAATTGGAACCACATCAATCATTGTTCCGTCTTTATATATGATGTTTGGCTTCTTCGGAGCGCTGAATACCTCTTTCATCTTCTCAAAAATCAGCCTAAGCTCATCTTCGCTCAGCTCGTTTGCTTTCTTTTTCTTGTCAATTTCAGCCCTCAGAAGAATTTCCTCTGCATAGAGACCTCCCATATTTAGCTTTCTTGCAAGTGCCCTTACAATCTCGACATTTTCGCTTTTAATTAATTCAAGGAATCTCCCCCAGCTCACTTCTATGGGACTTTCTCTTGCAGGGGGGAGTTTATACTCATGCTTTGGTTTTATTGCCCTGTCTTTAAACTCCTCATATCTTAAAGCACCAATGATAGTGTTATTTTCATCAACCAAAATTATGTTCCCCTTCCTAAAGAGCTCGGCTATGAGAGTGTAGTTACCAATCCTAATCTTTACAATTCTGTCAAAATCATGCTGCTCAATATCATCAAAAAAGCCGCCGCTTAAGTGTTTGCGGAGAAGCATCGTGAAAGATGAAGGCATCTTTGGGGCTTCTTTTATGTAGCTCGTCAAGTGAATTCTTTTGCCTGCCTCAATGATTAAATCTTTTCTTCCCTCGCCTGCTTTATGAAGCTTAATCCTAATCTCACTCCCGTCATGATAAATCTTGTCAATCCTCGCGCCTTTAAGAGACTTAAGCTCTTCAACTATGTATTTTATGTCAACGCTGCTCATTTCTTCTTTCATTAGTCTCACCTAAAGAGAATTTGCTGAAGGCAATATAAACTTTAGGAGGGCTATTTCACCACCATAAACCATTTTTGGATTATAAAAAACATCTCCATTCCGAAATTGTTAAATACTCAAAAATAATTAATGATCAGTGGAATTTAAGCTTGGAGGTGGTATTTTATGGCTAAAGGATATTTTACGTTTGTACTACACACCCACATCCCTTATGTGAGAAAGCACGGCAAATGGCCATTTGGTGAGGAGTGGATATTCGAGGCGATAGCAGAGAGCTATATCCCTCTTTTAATGGAGTTTGAACGCTTAAAAAAGAAAGGTGTTAAGTTTCAGCTGGTCATTGGGATAACACCGATTTTAGCAGAGCAGCTTGCGGATGAGTACATGAAAGCTGAGTTTGAGAAATATATGGAGAGAAAACTCAACGCTATGCGTGAGGATTTGAAGAGGTTTGAAGACGCTGAGTTGAAGAAAGCTGTTGAATACATGCTCAATTATTTTGAAGAGGTCTTCAGATACTGGAAGTCCATTAAGGGGGACATCCTTGGAAAATTAAAGCAGTTCCAAGATGAGGGATACATTGAAATCATAACTTCGGCAGCAACTCACGGCTATCTGCCCCTCTTGGGGAGAGATGAAGCAATTGAAGGACAGCTCGTGAATGGAATATTGACATATGAGAAGCACTTTGGAAGGAAACCCAATGGCATATGGCTCCCAGAATGTGCCTATCGTCCAGAAGGCTTTTGGCAGAGTCCAAGCAACGGGGAAATCCTGTGGAGAAAAGGTTTGGAGAAGTTCTTAGAGAAGTACAACCTTAAGTTCTTCTTTGTTGAAAGTCATCTCATTGATGAAGGGCCCGCAAGCTTTGGCTATGGAAAAATCCTCCCAGCCAAGACTCCGAAGTCAACGCTGAGACCATACTTCATAAAAGGCACAAACATAGCAGTCTTTGCAAGGAACAGAGAAACTGGACTGCAGGTTTGGAGTGCTGATATCGGGTATCCCGGTGACTTTTGGTACAGGGAGTTCCACAAGAAAGCTGAGAAGAGCGGAGGTCAGTACTGGCGTGTCACTGGAAAGCACATTGATTTAGGAGATAAAGAGCCATATGTTCCGGAAAAGGCTTTAAAAAGAACTGAAGAACATGCAAAGCACTTCGTCAGTTTGGTGAGAGGATTGCTCGAAAATTATGAGAAAGAGACGGGAGACAAGGGCATAATAGTTGCTCCTTATGACACTGAGCTCTTTGGTCACTGGTGGTTTGAAGGTGTCAAGTGGCTGGGTCGTGTTTTAGAGTTAATGAGCGAGGAGGGAATAGAGACAACTACGATTTCAAGGTTCCTTGAGAGTTATAAAGGAGAGAGGTATGAGATAGAACTCCCGGAAGGTTCATGGGGGATGTATGGGACTCATTACACATGGTGGAATCCTGAAGTTGAGTGGATGTGGGAGCACATACACAGAGCTGAGGACAGAATGGTTGCTTTGGTGAGCAAATACCTCCATGAAGATGAGTTTGGAGATAGGGTTTTGGAACAGCTTGGAAGGGAGCTTTTGCTGATTGAGAGCAGCGACTGGCCATTCCTCATAACAACTGGTCAAGCTAAGGAGTATGGAAAGAGACGCCTTTTGGAGCATGCAAATGTCTTCCACCGCTTGGCAAATGCTTTAGAAGAGTACTTCAAGAGTGGTGAATTCAGAGAGGTTGAATTCTTAGAGGGGATTGAGGAGAAAGACAATCCCTTCCACCCCATAAATATAGAAGTTTACGTGAGTGAAGAACCGCCTACCTTCTCTGAATATGTGAAACCACCTGAGATTCCAGAAGAAAAAGAAAGCTCTGAAGAAAAAACCAAAGTTGCCAATGAGGTTGTTTATTCATACACAGTAGTACAGAGAGCTTATGCGACGGAAAAAATAAAAAGGAAAAGAACCCCCAAAGAACTTCCTAAACTAAAGAGAAGAAAAAGTAAGAAGATCCAAAGCGAACTTTTAAAAATAAAAGGAATAGGTCCAAAGACCCTCGAGAAACTTGAAAAAGCTGGTATAAGAACGCTCAACGATCTAAAGAGTGCTGATTTAGAAGATCTTGCAAGGAAGACAAAGATTTCAGTTAAAAGGTTGAAAAAATTTGTGAGCCAGATCCCTTGACCCTTCATTTTTTTATCTTTAAATTTACCCCACTTTTGACAACTTAATCTTTGAAAAATAGAAACTTTTATCTTTCTTAAAATCTAAGTATATTTGGTGATATTATGAAAAAGGTTGAAGCCATTATTAGGGAAGAAGATTTTGAGAAAGTTAAAAATGCCCTCAGGCAGCTTGGCATTGTTCCATTAACTGTGTACCCTGTTAAAGGTAGGGGAGTTCAAGGGGGAGTCCCTCCTTATGATTTGCTGCCAAAACTCAAAATTGAAATTGTTATCAAAGATGAGGATGTTGAGAAGGTTATAGATGCAATAATTAGAAATGCAAAAAGGGGAATTCCGGGAGATGGGAAGATATTTGTTTTGCCAGTTTATGATGCAATAAGAATAAGAACCGGAGAAAAAGGAAACGACGCATTATATTAGAGGAACGCATGTCTGTGCTTATAGAGACCATAAGCGGCATAACCGAGTAAAGCTACCTCAATTACCCCCAGCACGAGCAGGAATATTACCGCAAACTGGGCAAATCCGATACTTTTTCCCATCTGCTCTGCTATTCTTGCGAGCTCTCCTGGAGTTGTAAGTGCCCAAATGCTGTACCTAATTGTTAAAGCCCCCATCACCAGTGGAATTGGAATTACTGCATATGCCAGCATCAACCCCAGGCTTCCCCTTTTCTTCATGCTGAAGAGGGAGAGTAAAGCGGGTATTACCAATATCAACGCAGTTATGGCATATGCCGGTCCAAAAATGCCTGAGATTATGAAAAACGGAACTAATCCGTAAAGATACGCTTTGTAAACTTTGTTTAGCTCTTTAATTTTTCCTGAAAAATCATAAGGTGCAGCTTTTGAATACCTGTTGATCCTTTCGACATCTCTAACGTACTCTTTTTCTCCAAGGCGGTCTATTCTTTTATCGTAGGTGTTATTTTTTAACTCCACTGCCCTCCTATGGAAGAATTCGGCAAGCTCTACATTATCAACAACCACATCAGCAGAAAGTTCTTCAAAATTTCTTGCGGCTTCATCCAGTAATCTCAAAACTTTCTGCTTATTTTTTTCGGAAAGTGTCTTTAAGTTTAACACTCTTTCCTTTGTCTGTTTGAGAACCTCTGCAGTCTCTTTAAGAATTCCTGGGCTCTTCACAAAATACACCTCCCAAATTTAAAAAGGAAAAGAAGAGGCTTTAAGCCTTTTGTTGTTGCTCAGCCTTAAGCAACTTAGTAATGCTCCAGTACATCATGAAAAAGATTGAGCCCCATGCAAAAATCAGGAAAGCTAAGGCGCTGGCTTTCATCTTTACCACCTCACACCTTGATGATGACCTCGTTCTTTTCAAGCTCTTCTCCGTACTTCTTCTTGATTGCTAAGTATGCTTCGATGGCACCAATGATCAGGATTATGAGGATCACTATTCTTGCCCTGAGCACCAGTGGTACAGCGTCTGGATATGAGCCTCCAAGGACGTTCTCAACATAGGCTTTTGAAACGTGGAATCTAAGCGCTCCCATGCTGTAGTAGTCTTTTGTGTTTCCAATTAGGAGTACTGCCATGAATATTGGGGCGATATACATTATAATTGGCTTGAACCACTCTGGAACGTTGATAAATGCACCTTTGTGGAGCTCCTCCCAGAAGTTGTCTGGCTTGAAAAGCCACACGCCTACTATGACGTCGAAGAATCCAAGCAGTACGAGGAAGTATGAACCAACCCACATGTCAAGTTCGCTCAAGTAAACTAAGCTGCTGTCCAATGCAACTGGCAGTCCGAGGAGGAACAGGAATATGAACACCAACCATGTGCCGACCTTTCTGTCGATCTTGAGGTCTTCCTCAAGCATTGCTACCAGATAGTTGTATGTTGCGATAGCTGATGTGAATCCTGCGAACCATAGCAGGAGGAACCACATTGCACCAAATATTCTTCCTCCAGGCATGTGCATGAAAACGTTTGGCAGTGCCATATATGCTAATCCAACACCACCTTTGATTGCCTGCTCTGGTCCTAAGTATGCGAATGCGATTGGAATAGCCAATGAACCACCAAGTATAACCTCAGCGAACTCGTTAAGTGAGACCGTTGCTAAACCGGAGAGAGCAACATCATCCTCTGGTCCAAGATAGCTGGCATAGTTGTGAATAATACCCATACCCAAACTTAACGTGAAGAATATCTGTCCTGCGGCAGCTAAGCTTATCTTGAAGAAGTTTTGCTTTAATGCTGTAAAGTTAGGTGTCCAAATGTATTCCAAACCTTTAATTGAGCTCCATTCTGGCTTAACTGGTGAGCCAAGGGTTAGGGCTCTGATAACTAGTAAGATAGCGAACACATACAATAGTGGCATCATTACCTTGACCCATCTCTCGATACCCTTGCTGACACCCTGTCCTACCGCAATGCCAAGGAGAACCATTGTTATGCCCCAGAAGAATATAACTGCTTTGAGATTTGCTACATAGTTCAGGAAGAACTTCACGGTATCTTGTCCGAAGTATGCACCGGTAAGGCTGTAGTATGTGTATGCAGCTGACCATCCGATAACTTGGTAGTAGTATGAGCTCAGCAATGATGAAACTGAAAATGCCAGCATGCCGCCTATTATACCGAAAATTAATGCGGTCTTTGGTTTAACACTTTCTCTTGCCATCAAATAGAACATTGGTCCCAGTGTACCATGACCGTATTTTCCACCGTATCTTCCTGTTGTCCACTCAATCCACATCACTGGAATGCCCAAGAAGAACAGTGCAATGAAATATGGTATCATGAAGGCACCGCCACCATTGCTGGCAAGCTGGTACGGAAATCTCCAGAAGTTTCCAAGACCGATGGCATTACCTGCCATAGCTAAAATCAAACCAAGTTTGGTTGCCCATCTATCTCTTTGTTCCATGGTGCTTCACCCCAACCTTCAATATATCAAACACTGCAGCAATGCTCAAATATTTTGCAATTATACTCTACTTCGTCACTCATTAATAAAGCTTTCTCTTTTTTTATTTCGGCAAAAGACGATTTACTTGAGCTTAAAAGTAAGCAAACAGCATTTTTGTCATTTTTTCAATACTCTGGTAAAAAGTAAAAGATTTTTTGTCTTTCCGGTAATTTTTCTAATATATTTAGACTTTACCTGAGGTGGTTTCATAAAGGCTTTTAAGCATGAGGTGTTAAATTTTGTATCGCCCGATGATTGCAACGAGAGTGAGCTGAGCAGTGATGACCGACTTCTCGCTGAGGGCTTTTTGTCAAAAAATTTCATATGTCCGAAATTTTGGGACATTGATATTCTTTTGTGTACACTGATGTATGTAAACTTAAAGTTCTGTGGGCTTTTCTAAGCCGAAAAGTTTTGGAAATTTTCTTATTCTGGCTGAAATTTCCATATATAACCTTTCGTTTAGAAATAAGAGTTTTCCAAGCTTTTTCGGCGAAAGGTTTATATAGGTAATTGCCCAAAAGTGTATCGCCAATCACCTAAATTGGAGGGATGAACATGGTTGAGCAAGACCCATTTGAAATTGCTGTTAAGCAGCTTGAAAGAGCTGCCCAGTATATGGATATAAGTGAAGAGGCTTTGGAGTTTTTAAAGAGACCTCAAAGAATTCTTGAGGTAACAATCCCTGTTGAGATGGATGACGGTTCTGTAAAAGTCTTCACTGGTTTTAGAGTCCAGTACAACTGGGCTCGCGGTCCAACAAAGGGTGGAATTAGGTGGCACCCTGAAGAGACACTCAGCACCGTTAAAGCTTTGGCTGCTTGGATGACCTGGAAGACTGCTGTTATGGACCTCCCATACGGTGGAGGTAAGGGTGGTATCATCTGTAACCCGAAGGAGCTCTCCGATAGAGAGAAGGAGAGGCTTGCAAGAGGGTATATAAGAGCTATCTATGACATCATAAGCCCATACACGGACATTCCAGCCCCAGATGTTTACACTAACCCACAGATCATGGCTTGGATGATGGACGAATATGAGATGATCTCAAGAAGGAAGACTCCTGCCTTCGGTATCATCACAGGTAAGCCACCAAGCGTTGGTGGTATAATAGCGAGAATGGATGCAACAGCAAGAGGCGCTTCATTCACAGTTAGAGAGGCAGCCAAGGCTCTTGGATGGGACACCCTTAAGGGCAAGACAATCGCAATCCAGGGTTATGGTAACGCCGGTTACTACATGGCTAAGATCATGAGCGAAGAGTACGGAATGAAAGTTGTTGCAGTCAGCGACAGCAAGGGTGGTATCTACAACCCAGATGGACTCAATGCTGATGAAGTCCTTAAGTGGAAGAAGGAGCACGGCTCAGTTAAGGACTTCCCAGGTGCAACAAACATCACAAACGAAGAGCTCTTAGAGCTTGAGGTTGATGTCCTCGCACCAGCTGCAATTGAGGAAGTTATCACCAAGAAGAACGCCGACAACATCAAGGCTAAGATCATAGCGGAGCTTGCAAACGGCCCAACCACCCCAGAGGCAGATGAGATTCTCTATGAGAAAGGCATCCTTATCATTCCAGACTTCCTCTGTAACGCCGGTGGTGTTACAGTCAGCTACTTCGAATGGGTGCAGAACATAACTGGCGACTACTGGACAGTTGAAGAGACAAGGGCAAAGCTTGACAAGAAGATGACCAAGGCATTCTGGGACGTCTACAACACCCACAAGGAGAAGAACATCAACATGAGAGACGCAGCTTATGTCGTTGCCGTCAGCAGAGTCTACCAGGCAATGCTTGACAGAGGATGGGTCAAGAAGTGATCTTCTTCCTCTTTTCTTATTGTTCTTTTCTGTGAAAATTAGCTTTTTTGAAGATTAATTAAAAATCAAAAAAGAAATTAGGCTTTAGCCCAATATTCTTTTTCCTCCACCATTGCCTGAATCATCTCGTCCTCATTTTTGAACATGGTTCTCCTTGATGGATTCTGCATACCGTAGAACTCCATGAATGGGCTGGGTCTCCTCTTAAATGGATAATACAGATAGATTGCTGCCAGTGTTCTGTATGCTTCAGCCATCTCGCTTATAACTCCGGCTGAGATGCCTTCGGCATAATGGTAGACGGCTATTGCCTTGCTGACGTCAACAAGGTTAAAGTCCCTTTCTACCAGCTGTCTTCTTAGAATGTCCGTTGCCTGCTCGATGTCTTCTCTCTCAAGCTCTTCGACTTCTTCTCCATCAAAGATGTTTTTAATCCTAATCTTCTTTATCCCCGGATTTCTTTCGACTTGATTATCGTACTCTGCAACGATCCACCAGTCATCTAAGGCACCAGGGTCAAGAACAGTAAAGTATTTGCTGAGCTTTTTGTAGAACCCTCTAACTCTGTGGTAGTATTCTTCTTCATGCCCGGTCATCGGGTAGCTGAGATAAACGAGGGGCTTTTCTTTCTCGTGGAATATTAAATCTATGAACGTTTGATATGGATGTCTTATTCCAAACTGGAGGATATATCGGACTTCTATGCCTTCTTTTTTCAGCTCATGAATTAGCGTTTTAACATGATTTATAGCATCTTCTCGCCACATAACTAAGGTGGTTAGCTTTATGTTATCTTTTTCCTTTCCAAATCGCTCGAACCACTCTGGATCATTTATAATCCTTCTCCTGACGCTTAGAATATCGTCAAGCATTATTACGACTCTGTCAGGCTTGAGTAGTTTTAGATTGCTGAGAGTAAATCCCAAAACACTCCCACTCCCCCATCTAAAGAGGGAAGGTGTTGAAACCAGATGAAACTTCTTGTCGCTGTTGTCTATATGCATCCTTATTTTTTCAAAAGCTTCGTCTCTAATGTCATTCATTAAATCTGGGTGGCTTATTGCAAAGTCAAGAACATTTTTTCTCGTGATTTTGACCCCCCTTTCCTTCCCCACCTCTTTTAGGTATTCAAAGACATGATAGTAGGCGTAGCTCTCTTTTTCTGCAAGCTTTAGAGCTTCCTCAATGTATTCATCTCTTCCGTTAAGCGGAGGGCCAGTTAGGAGAATTACCTCTTTCATTTTTGCCACCTTTTAATTTTGCTCAAAGCTGTTAGATTTTCATCAAAGAAGTTTATAAATCAACCTCCCAAATGCGAAAACTTTAAATAGTATTCAGGATTAGGGGGTTTTGTAGAGTTCTATCTGTTCTATCATGGCTAAAGGGGTGTTGCACTTGAGTAAATTTAAAGGGACAACAACAGTAGGCATTGTTTGTAATGACGGAGTGGTGTTAGCAGCGGATATGAGAGCAACAATTGGCAACATGGTTATGTCAAAGAATGTCACAAAGATATTTCAGATAGACGAGCACTTAGCGTTGGCAGGTGCAGGCAATGTGGGGGACATCTTAAGTCTTGTCAGGATGCTCAGGGCAGAGACCAAGCTTTATAGAGCAAGGGTTGGCAGGGAGATGAGTGTTAAGGCTTTGGCAACATTAACAGCAAACATTCTCAATGGGACAAAATATTTCCCATATCTTGGCTGGTTCTTAATTGGGGGCTATGATGAAAAGCCAAATCTTTATTCTGTTGATATGGCTGGAGGAATGACTGAGGATAAATATGTTTCGGCAGGTTCTGGTATGGAGTTTGCATATGCTGTTTTAGAAAATGAATACAAAGAGGACATGAGTGTTGATGAAGGCGTTAAATTAGCAGTTAAAGCAATAAACACTGCTATTAAGAGAGACATTTTCACGGGAGATGGAATACTGGTTGTTAAAATTACAAAAGAAGGATACAGAGAACTCGACAAAAAGGAAGTTGATAAGATTCTCAAAACTCTTTAAGTTCAGAGGTGAGTAAAGTGATAAAGAGGGAGAGCTTTGTAGATGACATTTTAAAGGAAATGAGGGAGATTATAAATCAAATGGTTCCAAGAGAAGCGAAAATAACAGATATTGAGTTTGAAGGCCCTGAGCTCGTTATTTATGTTAAAAATCCCGAGGCAATAATGCAAGATGGGGATTTAATTAAAAATCTTGCTAAGGTTCTCAAAAAAAGAATTAGTGTCAGACCTGATCCAGATGTGCTTCTCCCTCCCGAGAGAGCTGAAGGCTTGATTAAGGAGATAGTACCTTCTGAAGCTGAAATCACAAACATAAGCTTTGACCCTTCTGTTGGTGAGGTCATTATTGAGGCTAAAAAGCCGGGACTGGTTATTGGAAAGAACGGCGAGACATTAAGAAAAATAACACAGAAGGTTCACTGGGCGCCGAGAGTTGTTAGAACCCCACCTTTACAGTCCCAAACAATATATTCGATTAGACAGATTCTCCAAACAGAGAGCAAAGACAGAAGAAAGTTTCTCAGGAATGTGGGGAGAAACATTTACAGAAAGCCGGAGCTTAAAAGTGAGTGGATCAGAATAACGGGTCTTGGGGGCTTTAGAGAGGTTGGAAGAAGTGCCCTACTTGTTCAAACAAATGAAAGCTTTGTTCTGGTTGATTTCGGAATAAACGTTGCAGCGTTAAATGACCCAAAAAAAGCATTTCCGCATTTTGACGCCCCTGAGTTTAGATATGTCTTGAATGAAGGATTGCTGGACGCTATAATCATCACCCACGCCCATTTGGATCACAGCGGATTGTTACCATATCTCTTCCGCTACAACCTCTTTGATGGACCAATTTATACAACCCCCCCAACAAGGGACTTAATGGTTCTTTTGCAGAAGGATTTCATCGAAATACAGCAGAGCAACGGTGCAGAACCGCTTTATAAGCCAAAAGACATAAAAGAAGTTGTAAAGCATACGATAACCCTCGATTATGGGGAAGTAAGGGACATATCTCCAGACATGAGGCTTACCCTTCACAACGCTGGACACATTTTGGGTTCTGCCATAGTTCATCTCCACATTGGAAATGGGCTCCATAATGTGGCAGTTACGGGAGACTTCAAGTTCATTCCAACAAGGCTGTTTGAACCTGCCAATGCAAGGTTTCCAAGGCTTGAAACGCTGATCATGGAGTCAACATACGGAGGAAGCAATGACTATCAGATGCCAAGAGAAGATGCAGAGAAAAAGCTCATTGAGGTTATTCATCAAACGATAAAGAGAAAAGGAAAAGTGCTTATCCCAGCAATGGCCGTTGGTAGGGCTCAGGAGATCATGATGGTTCTTGAGGAGTACGCAAGAGTTGGCGGCATTGAAGTGCCGATATATCTTGATGGAATGATCTGGGAGGCAACAGCAATTCACACTGCCTATCCAGAATATCTGAGCAAGCACTTGAGGGATCAGATATTCCACGAGGGATACAACCCATTTTTAAATGAAATATTCAAGCCAGTTGCAAATTCTAAGGAGAGGCAAGACATAATTGACAGTGAAGAGCCAGCAATCATAATAGCATCTTCTGGCATGCTTGTTGGTGGACCGAGTGTTGAGTACTTCAAACAACTGGCGCCAGATCCAAGGAATTCAATAATTTTCGTCAGCTATCAGGCAGAAGGGACACTTGGAAGGCAAGTGCAGAGGGGTCTCAAAGAAATACCAACAATTGGGGAGGGTGGCAGGACAGAAGTGATAAGGGTAAACATGGAAGTACACACAATCGATGGATTCTCAGGTCATGCTGATAGGAGAGAGCTGATGAGCTACGTTGCAAAGGTAAGGCCAAGACCCGAGAGGGTAATCACGGTTCACGGTGAACCACAGAAGTGTCTTGATTTAGCTTCAAGTCTGCATAAAAGATTCAGCATCTCAACAAGAGCACCCAACAATCTGGATGCAATAAGGTTAAAGTGACCTTTTTACTATCTATCTTTTGGTGATAGCATGAGATGTCCAAGATGTGGGAGAGAGTATTCCTCTTTTATTCCTCCACGATGCCTATGTGGTGAACTGCTTGAGATAACATATGACTACTCCGCCGTTAATCCAAAGAAGTGGAAAAACCGTGAGAAAGGAGTTTGGCGCTATAAAGAGCTTCTACCAAGAGTTGATGAGATCGTAACTCTCAAAGAAGGGGGAACTCCCTTAGTGAAAGCTAAAATTGGTGAAATGTTAAATCTCAGCGTCTACATAAAAGATGAGACTCGAAATCCTACAGGCTCTTTTAGAGACAGACTCGTAACTGTTGGGGTTTCTTATGGCCTCCCTCATGCTGATAATGGTTTTATAGTTGCAAGCGATGGAAATGCCGCTGCTTCTTTAGCTGCTTATGCTGCAAGAGCTAACAGAGAGGCTTTTGTTGTAGTGCCGAGAAGGGTCGATAAAGGAAAGCTCATTCAAATGATAGCCTTCGGTGCAAAGATAATCCGCTATGGGGACAGTGTTGATGAGTGTGTAGATTACGCTAAAGAGCTTGCAAAGCTCAATGGCTTGTACGATATAACCCCAGAGAACAACATAATTGGATTAGAGGGACAGAAAACTGTAGCTTTTGAGCTTTGGGAAGAGATAAATCCAACACATGTTGTTGTTCCAACGGGAAGTGGGAGCAATCTCTACAGCATTTATAAGGGTTTTAAGGAGCTTTTGGAGATTGGGGCAATTGAGGAATTGCCGAAGCTAATAGCTGTTCAAACAGATAAGTGCAACCCAATAGCGAGTGAAATTTTGGGGATAAGACAAAAGAGAGAATTCACAAAAGCTTTAGGGCTTTATGTTAAGGATCCTGCAAATCGGGAAAGAGCAGTTAAAGCTGTAAAAGAAAGTGGTGGAACAGCTGTCGTAGTTAGGGAAGATGAACTTGACTTGGGAGAAAAGCTATTGGCTAAAGAGGGTGTTTTTGTTGAATACGCATCAGCTGTAGTAGTTCCGGCTCTCATTAAGCTTAGCAATGAGGGATATTTTGAAAAAGACGATAGGATTGTTCTCATTGTCACTGGTTCCGGGCTCAAGAGCTATTATATAGATGAGCGTGAGAAGTTCTCCATTGGTGGAACTAAGCTTAAAATCCTCAAATTGCTGAAGGAAAAGCCTATGTACGGCTATGAAATATGGGAGAACTTAGAAAAGCCAATGAAGTATCAAGCAGTTTACCAGCACATTAAAGAGCTTGAGAGCTTGGGGCTCATAGAAGAGGCATACAAGAAAGGAAGGAAAATTTACTACAAATTGACTGAAAAGGGACAGCGCTTGTTGGAGAACTTTGAAGAATAGAAAGAATTTTAAAGACCTTTAAATACTAAGCCTTTTAGGTGGGAAACGTGAGAGTTGAGAGCAAAGTGTCACTTGTCATCTATGCAATGGGGGCTTTGGGTGGGATAATCAGCGGTGTACTTTCTGCTAACGCTAATCTTGGCTACATTGCCGGTCTGCTCTTGTATCTGCTAACTCCTAAGGTAATTAAAGCCACTATTAAGGATCTGCCTGGAGAACTGCAAGACGAGAATGTTCTTCTCAAGAAGTCATTTTGGGGCTTCCTGTTGTTCTGGTTTTACTTCACGATACTCGTTTACAACATAGTGCTCCCACAGCAGCCTGTGTTCTATTCAAATCAGAGCTTATTGTATAACGCAACAAAGGGATGAATTATGAACACTGAGGAGATGAAAAAGCTGGTCGCAAAGGAGGCTTTGAAGTATATTGAGGACGATATGATAGTTGGGTTAGGTACTGGTTCCACAACAGCGTATTTCATCAAAATGCTGGGCAAGATGATTATGAACGAGGAGCTTTTTGATGTTTATGGACTGCCAACTTCATATCAAGCGAGAATTCTGGCTTTGGAGAGTGGAGTTCCGGTTGTTAGTTTAGATGAAGTTGATGCAATAGATATAGCCGTTGACGGGGCAGATGAGGTTGACCCGCATTTAAATTTGATCAAAGGCAGGGGAGCAGCTTTAACCATGGAGAAAATTATCGAGTATAGAGCTGGAACTTTTCTCGTTCTCGTTGATGAGTCTAAACTTGTGGAATATCTCGGACAAAAAATGCCTGTTCCAATTGAGGTAATTCCAGCGGCTTGGAGGGTTATAAAGGAAGAGCTTGAAGTTTTTAATGCTACAGCTGAGCTCAGGATGGGTATTAAGAAAGACGGCCCTGTAATTACGGACAATGGAAACTTCATACTTGATGCCAAGTTTGAAAGGATTGAAGACCCTCTGGATTTAGAGATTGAGCTTAACAACATTCCTGGCGTCGTGGAGAATGGAATCTTTGCTGATATAGCTGATATTGTCTTGGTCGGCACTAAAGAGGGTGTTAAGAAGTTGGAACGCTGAACATTCATTTAAAACTTGACCATAAGGTTTTTAAAACTGCACTGTTGTATAGAGTGATGGAGCGGGGGTTGCCGAGCCTGGTCAAAGGCGGTGGACTCAAGATCCACTCCATTCTAAAATCCAAGTCATAACAACCGAGAAAAGCCAAAAAGAAGTTATGGACATGCTTCAAGAGCCTGACATTTTTTCTGAGCCAATTACCAAAAAGCAACCTTCTAAAGGCTTTCTGCTTAACGACCTATGGAAAGAGTATAAAAACAAATTCCTAAGCTGGTATCTAAATAAGAAATATAAAGGCAAAACATTAGACCAACTGGAGAAAAACCAACGCAAAACAGTCAAATCATACATAAGCGCATTGGATAAACTATTCAGCAAATTTAAGATCAAAGACAACTTAGACATCATGGAAGCACTAAAAGCGCTAAATTATGGAAAATGGTATGCAAACGGATTAAGAAACTTCTTGAACTTCTTATTCGAAATTGGCTTAATCAACATGGAAGATTATGAGAGAATGAAAAAAGCAATACAATCAAAGAAAGCTGAAGCACCAAGCGAAGAAGTCTTTGAAAAAATTAACATCAACGAAATCAAAAAAGCATACAAAAGAGCAATCGAATACGTTAAGACAAAAAGCAGAATACCAAACGATCCGTTTCCACTATTCTTCAAGTTCTTATACTATACTGGCTTAAGGCTTGATCAAGCGGTTAGAATCTTCAAGAACTTGAAGAAAAGCGACATTAAATTTGAAGGCAACATTGCTTATATCCTAACACATGAAGCAAAAAGAGGAAAGAAAGGAACTTACATCGCAATAATGCCTAAACACTTTGGAGAAGAATTAGCTGAAAATATAAGATACGTTGGCAACCTTCCAGAGAGAATTGATAAGCGCTTTGGTAAAGAAGGCATCAACTTTGGTGCAAAACTGCTTAGAAAATTCCACTACAACTTTTTAAGACAAAATGGCGTTGAAAAGGACATTGCAGAATTCATTCAAGGACGTTCAAGCGTTGATGTTGGATCAACACATTACCTTGATAAAATCAGACTTGCGAAAGAACAATATAAGAAAATCGCCGATAAGTTTCCAAAACTCGATTAAAGCTTCTTTTTCTTTTTGTTTGCTTCATAAAATTCCTTGATGAATTCTTTTGGTGTTAAGATGTAGAACTCATGAGAATTCAGCTTAAACTTTCTCGCTTTATCTCTGATTTTAAGCAAATGCTTCCTGTCATAGGTTATCAAAAACTCAGCTTTAGCATTATAGACAACATCAAGAAACGGAATGTCCTTTTCATCTTTTACAAGCTCCTTAATACGCTTACTCTTCTGGAAACTCTTTTTAATTGATATTAGCTTAGAAGAAGATATAACGGCACTAACTCTTAATATTGCAACTTCGACTGGAATCTTCTTTATTATTTTTGGATATGCCACCACGATCTTGTATTCTTGGAGTGTTTTTCGAGAGTAATAGTTAGTTATCTGACCAGTTAAGACTTTTTCAATCACTTCAAAGGCATATCCTTGTGAGGACATCAAAGCGGCAATTAAAACTGAAGTATCAAGGACTACTCTAAACCGAGCTTTTTGAGCTTTCTTTCGATTTCTTTCCATCTCTTGATTTCCTCCTCAGCCTCATAATAAATCTCGATTGCTTTCTCCTCGCTTATGCCAGTTCTTTCACTCTTCCATTCCTGTAGTACTTGCTGAACTTCCTTTTTAGTCATTTTCTTGGTCTTGAGTTTTTTTAGATTAGCCTTCCACTCGTAATACTCTACAAGCTCTTTAGGTGAAACACCAACGGCCTTTGCAACTTCATTAATGAGGAGCCTAACACCTTCAGAGTTTTTCACTTTTGTAGCCATCCAACTCACCACTCTAACCTTTGCATTAATCGTTTAAAAATTTGGTGAAAAAGAGAAAAGCATTCAAGGCAACTTATTGAAAACATAGACTCCATCGTATTGAGCAACTATGCTTATTGTAGTATCGTAATCCGCATAGGCATACTGAAATATTGCTGGATTCAGATTTTGGAACGGTAGAAATATAACTTTCCTAATTGTTACTGCTTGTAGTCGCATAAAGTATCTTGATACATCAGTATCATCTAAGGATGTTGAATATAATGCTTCAACATATAATCTCCCCCTTGAAGCATCATAAATATTGTATGCAGTTACATTTACGATTGCTGAAAAGAATTTGTCGTTTATAATGTCTGTTGTTCCTGCATTCATTGGATATATCCATAGTCTTCTATATCCATAGCTCTTATTTCCTTGAATTGTAATCTTTAGTGAAGCATCAGTAACTAAACCAACATCGCTAACGTAAGTTGCGACTCCTCCACCTGAAGCGATTAATTTAAAGTATAAGTCTGCTAATCCATTTACTCCTGTCAATCTCGTTCCATCAGTTATATTGGTTAGTGCCAATCCTGAAAAATTCCATTTTTCAAAGATAATATCACTTTCGTTTGGATATTGTGTTGAAGTCCATGATCCATCAGCTTGCTGAATGTAGCAATGAATATTCACTGTAATGTTATCCTCTCCAAACAGTTGTGTCAATGCTGAATCTTTGTAATACTGAACTTTTATCAGCACTTGGTCTTTTTGTGTTTCGGTCGGCACAGTTGAAGCAACAAGCTTCTCATTAAGCTCTAAAACTGAATATGCGTTTATTGTGTAAGTTTTCTCAGTTACTAAGTTTCCAGCACCATCATCAAAATACCAAAGCAAGTTTCCTTGACTACTTATGCTAAGTTTTACATAAATCGCCTTATCGCTTGTGTTATTCACTTTTGCTGGAAGATATGTTGCGTATTCGCTCAAACTCTCCTTGTAGTATTTCACAAGTGCCAAATCTCTCACATAACTCGCCATCTCACTCACCTCACACAAGCGTTATATCAGTCGCATAGCCTAAACCATCGCTCAAGGAAACACCAAAAGCTAAAGCGCCTAAACTTTTACTTAGTGAAGTTCCAAAATGCAAAACACCAATATTTTTGCTTAAACTCGATCCATAGTGGACAGTACCTATGCCTTTTGAGGAGCTTATTCCAAAGCCTAAGCTTCCAATGTCTATTTCAATAAATCCACCTTCGAGGACAAAACTACCACCAACGCCTTTCAGCATCAGCATTTTTATCACCTTGATAGAAAAATTAAAGATCAAATGTAGCTGATGTTCACTAACACGGAATCAGTTATTGTTGTTCCAGGCTTTGGCTCGATCTCAATCACGATTTTACTAACTCCACCTTTTGGAATTGGCAAAAAGAACACTTGTCCATTCAAGCCTTTGTAGAACTTATGCTTCCAGAATGGTCTTGTATCTTCCTCTTTCCTTAGCTTAACAATAACATAATCGTCATTTCCATGACTAACGCTGATGGCGCAAATGTGAGCTTTTCTTCCGAAATTTACCTCGTCTTTAGTCTTTGAAGCGTCAAGCTCGACTGGTATATTATCAGCATCTTCAAACTCAGCATAAAACTTTTTTTCACCAAAAGTCATCTTTCTCACCGTCCTTTATGACTATCAACGTATTTTTTAACTAACAAAAGCGTTAGTGCAAGCAATAATAACATTACTCCACTTCCAAAAAGCCTTTTCCAAAGCTCCAACTTCCTCTCACCTTTATCCGCTGATTTTACCATCTCAACCTTAGGCTTCTCAAAAGCGATTTTCCTTATTGCCTTCTCACTAAAATCATAACCTCTGAATTTTATCAGCTTAACATAAGCCATTCTACTCACCTTTTCTTTTTGCTCTTCTTGCCTTTCTTTCCTTTCTTCTTACTCTTTGAATTTGCCTTCTTTTTCTTTCTAACTCTACCTTCAACCTTTTCTCTAAGATTTCTCAGCTTTTTCTTGAAATTCTCAACAATTGCATAAGCCTTTCTCTTCTTTCCTTCAAGCTTAGAATCTCGCTTAATAACTGTTGTTTTTAAGAAGTTTAAGCGTCTCATTGCTTTGGCATAAGAAATCTTTCCACTCACGAAATCATGAATTATCTCCTTACAAATGTCTCTAACCTCTCTCAGATTGTCTAAACCTTTCTCTCCAGTATCTTTAACTCGCTTTCCTAAGTAAATTGTGTTAGCCATGATCATCACCTTGAAGCTCTTTTAACCTCGCTCCTTGTTGCTTTTCCAACGATCCTAAGCTGTCCATTCTTCAACCTCTTAGCCTTCATCCAAATGCCAGTTTTTGGATTATAGAAATAGGTATATTTTCTACCAACAATCTTTTTCGCCATTTCACCTCACCACACCATTTAATTTACCTTCAAGTTTTGACAAACGCTTTTCATGATCGAAAACTCTATTTTCAAGCTCATCAAGCTGGTTAGTTATCCTCTGAAGCAAAGCCTTATTAGCGCCAACTGTCGTTATTGCCGTAACAATTGCGGTAGCCAAAGCCGTGATTAAAGCCTCTTCATACATGATAATCACCTTATCCGCTTGATGAACTTAGTAAACTGCACTTGAAACGCAAACCAAAGCAAAAATAGAATGAAAGCCTCAAAGATTGTTTTTCTGTCAAGCTTCATAGTGCAATCACCGCCTTTTCTATTGGAACTGGTAGAATTCTTCTCTTTTTATAATCCAGAATAGGCTTGATCCTCATCTGTTTTGGTAATGGTGAAGCTGGTCTTCTTCTCTTGTAGTATCTTGCTATCGCTTGCCATCTCTTACCATAGATTTTGGCAAGCTCCTTATTTGTCTTATAAGTTGGCTTAGCTTTAATCCTCGCTTCATACCTCGCCTGCCAGCGCTTACCTTCAATCGCCATTATCTCTTTATTAGTCTTATAAGTCGGTTTAACTCTCTCAGCCTTCTTTTTCTCTTCTTTCGGCATCCACAAACCTAACTTAGTTCCAATTATGCTTTGTTTCCTCTCAACTTTGCTATAATCTGGTTTGTAAGGCTTAGCGTTCTTTGGCAAGGAATAACCTTGCTCTTTCAAAGCGTTATAAATCGTCTCATCAACCAAATAAGGCTTATTTGGTTCTTTTGAAGCTCTCTTTGTGATTATCTCAACCGTATCCTTTGGTGTTAAAGGTTTAGTAAATCCATATTGCTTGATCTCTTCAATACCTTCTTTAACACCTTCTTTAATTGCCTCTAAACTTGCTCCGAACTTCTTGATTTGCTTATAAACTTTGTATCCAAAATAGACTATTGCAATTCCAGCAATACCGTAAACTGCAAGCTTTGCGATGTTTCCTTTCTCTTTATAAGCCATGACAACAGCTGGTAAAGCCATTTTAATCACCTTCTCAAAATCTTGAGCACTATGAATGCGCCAAGTGCAAGAAAAACAACTTTTTTAATATCAAATCTCGCCTTTTGCTTAGGCTTTGATTGAACAGTAACCTTGAACTCTCTTTTTGGTATTGGCTTTGGTTGTGGTAGTGGTGAACTTAGATTCTGCTTAGCTCTGATTATGGCTTGTTTAGATTTAGGCTTTGGTTGTGATGTTGATTTTTTTCTAATAAGACCTATAGGTCTTATTATTTGTGGTCTTTTAATTCTCCTTATTGGCTTTTTAATAACTCTCTTCATTAGTCTTTTTTTTAAAGCATTCTTCCATTGTCTCTCATAAAGTCTTTTATTCCTCTCATAAATTGATCTATAAGCCTCACCAAAGCGCTTAAGGTCTTTTTCATTTCTTTTCATCGCTTCTTTGTATCTCTGTTCGTTTGCTAACTTTTCAAGCTCTATAAGCTCCTTCCAAGCTTTAACCTGTTCTCGTGTTCCAATTGGTCTTGCAATTTTTTTTAATTGTTTTTTCCTCTCGTAATACCATTTCCAGCCTTTCCACTCCATTTAAATCACCTAAAAACTGATTTTAGCAAATCTGATTTAAGCAAAAGCTGATTTAATGAAAAGAAAAGGAATCAAAGGACTACCAGCTCGTGGCTGATGTATCTAACCTTTCCGCTTGCGCTTGCCTTAAGTGCAAGTTTGAATACTCCAATTTCAGCTTCTGTTAAGTCTAATCCACCATCAACAAGCTCCTGGTCATAGTCAATGACATTAACACCGCTAAGGACTGTATCAAGTCCATATTCGACCTTATCAAGCTCTTGTCCAGTCTTCCAGTCCACCTTAAGCAATTCGATGTTCAAAGGTCTTGTTTGCTTAATAGCATACTTATCAACTATATCGGCTCTTGCGCCTGTGCTGTCAAACACTGTAATGAATCCTCTCCATGCAATAGCGCCAGTTGGAATATTAAGAACCTCTTCAAGCTCAGTTGAAGCGCTGAAATCAGCTGTCTTTGTCCATACCTTAGGCTCAATGAACTCACCTTCATAATACTCAAACCATTCCTCTTCATCGGCAAATACAAGCTTATCAAGTGTTATGATAACTGAAGCGTCGCTTATGCTAACATCAGTTGCAACACTTGTATTGAATCTAATAAGCAGATCAAGGCTTTCTTTAGCAAGTGCATGTATCTCTCCAGCGTCTAAGAATAACAAGAATTGTGCTGTAGCAGTTCCACCAGCTGGAACGCTGATTGTATCAGAAAGCTTAACGCTCTTTGAAGCAGAATCGTAATAGTTCATAATTGCAACATCAAGACCTGAAAGTGCATACTTAATGTCGTTAGCGTCTGCGGCAACTCTAATTTCCTCAATTGCCTTAAGTATTTGCTCCATAGTTACATCAACCGCTGAAGCTCCAGCGTTGCTAAGTGTTAAATTAAACAAAAGTGCTATTCTCTCAATAACACCATTTCTTGGAAGACTAACGGTGTTGTTTGTAAGTGTTATCTTATTATCCAAAGTTTCTTTAGCTTTTCTAACCACTTTTATCACCTCTCACCTAATTTTAACCTCACTTCTTCAAGAATTTCTTAATCACATAAGGCTTTACAACGTATTCATAGCCTGCTAGGCCAACTATAACGCCGAACACTCCAAACAGAAAGTCGTCAATATTGCTTGCTATTTTCTTCAACACTCTCAACATCTCTCCGCACCTCGCAAGGTTTTTTCAAGAAAAGTTCATACCAATATGTTAAATAATATCATTAACAAAAAATGACAAAAGTAAATATAAAATGACAAAATCAATCATTTCTTCTTTCCTTATAGACATTATACAAATGCTTTATGACAGCGCTAAAACTTATATCCTTCTCTGAAAACTTATTTTTCTCAGCTAATTTCGCTTTTAGCTCTTTTAATATCCTATATGCCTCAGCATCAACATAAATTTGCATTTTACCACCTCACAAAACGCCTTTTAATCTCGCATACATCCACCAAACTACAACCGCAAGACCGTAAATATAGCCGATCAGAAACTCTACAATATCGCCTAAAGTTGCCGTTGGCTTTTCCTTCTCTCTGATTTGATAAACCGTGTAAATAAGCAGAATAAGCAAACTGTAAATTAAAGCAAATGCTGAGACAAAGCCTAAGAAAGCATGCCATAAGCTTCTTTTGTCATCAAAAATATATTCTCTCGCCATAGAGCTTCACCTTAATCCTCACCTTATGTGCTTTACTTATCCTACATCTCCTTTCTCTAAATGTTCCGTGATCTATCACCAATCTAAGCTTTTTTTCATAAAGTATTGCTTCTAAAAGCTCAATTTCTAAAAAATCAATAAAGCAAAAATTAGATATGAGTCTCGGAAGTCCTAAGGCATGCTCACATGGCACTCTATTATAAGTCTCATAAAATCTTTTACATATCTCGCTAACTTCAACCATAATGCTTAGTCCTCCTTATGATGTATTCACGCCTAATAATCCGATAATCCATCCTCTTAGGATCAAACTCTAAAACGTCATGTTGCCTTAGCTGGTTGTTTAATTCCTCAAAATCTGGAATCATTTTGCTCAAATAGAACAAGTCATTAGGAATGTAATGTTTAAAGATAAAATGCCTCTGAGCCTGCCTGAAAAGCAACTTTGGAAAATCAGCGATTGACTGAGTTATCGCAATTGTGTAAAGCTTTGCGTCTCTACCTTCTCTAAACAACTGTTCAAGCTCCTTTCCAGCTGTTCTACTTGAAGGATTATAACGGTGCGCTTCCTCAACAACAATGATCTTATCTCTATCTTTTTTGAAAAGCTCATTCAGAATTGGCTTATAATAATACTCAATAAGTCCATCAACGCCGATCTTTGAAATCAAGCCTTTAGTTGGAATAACTAAAAGCTGATCATAGTTCACCAGCTTTGAAAAATCATAACGGACATTAGGCTTAATTTTCAACAATTTAACGCCTTTCAGTGCAACTAAGCCAATGTGATTTTTAACCTTTGTATCGAGGATTATAAAGCGCCTTCCTTGTTCATGCGCTTGTTCAATAAGCCAACCAGTAAAAAAGCTCTTTCCGCTTCCAGTATTGCCGTAAATTAAATCAATTGACCATCTTGGAATTTCAATATCAATCAACGCCATCCTCACCACCTTGAAAAATTAAAATTAAGAGGAATTCAGATTCTTTCTAACTCTCGCTAACAGATCAGAATTAGCTTTTAATTCTTCTATCTTCTCTCTATTTTCAATTTGCTTTTCCTTTAGCTCTTTATTCTCCTTCTTTCCTTCAATTCCAGCCTTAGCCTTCTCCTTCAATTCTTCTTTCGACTTTTGCTTATTCTTAGCACTCTTAATTTGCGCCAAAGCTCCAAGACCAATAAACGCCGTCGCCAAAACTCCAATAGCCAAACTGAATTTTGGATAACTCACCATGATATTTTGTCCTTCCACAAGCTGATAATACCAGAATCCAACGTTCAATGAAGGTTTAGCAACCTCATTCCAAAGCTCCAGATCCAATTCAACATCATACTTTTTGCCGTATTTCGCCAACAGCTTAAAGAATCTGTCCAGCATAAGCGTTAAGCCATGATTCTTCTCCTCAAACTCTTCAATTCTTTCTAAAAACTCATCCTCGCTCATTAAACGCCTTGCTGGTCTCTCTTCAAACTCTTCCTCTTCAACTTCCTCAGCTTCCGCTAAAGCTTCCTCTTCCAATTCCTCATCATCAATAAGTTTCTCAATCTCTTTATCAGTTATGACTACTTCATCAGTAACGTCTTTTTTCTCGATTTGAATTTCTCTCGCTTCAACTTCATTCTCGCTCATCATAATCGCCTCACAAATTCTTTAAGTTTTTCAAACTTTTTCGCTCTCTCTTCAATCTCTCTTTTCCTCTTCTCAAGAACGAACTCTAAAAACTGCTTGATTAAGTCATCATTGGCATTCATAAACTCAATCAAATCATCAACACAAACCACTGGAAAGCTGTTCCAAACGCTTAGCTCCTTAACTATTTCCTGTTTCTTTCCTTTCACTTTCCTTATTGCTAATACCTCATGCTCTCTTATCAATCTCAAAGCCATTCATCTCACCTTAGCACCAAATTTTTTTTACAATCTCAAAAGTTAGATCCTTGGCAATCTCGCTAAGCTCCTTAGCGTTAGAATCTGAATCCTCGACAACAACATTGATCATCCTCGTTGAATCAAACTGAATCATAACTGCAACACTCTTATACTTCTCAACTTGCTTCTCGCAATTTTCACAAGTCATCATTCAACCACCTTTGCCGTAATAACTAAAACAAGCTTTTTCTTCTCCTTATCTTGTAAAACAACCTTCAAAATGTTCTTTTCCTCATCGTATTTTGATGCCTTAATGTATTTGCCTGCTTTCTTCATGACTTTAAGAACAATATCACCTAATGCTTTTTGTAGCTCTTCATCGCTAATCTCATCGCCTTTTTGCTCAAGCTCTTCGAACTTCTTTGAAATATAATCTTTAATCTCCTCAAAATCAGCCTTATCAACCTTAAACACTTCCTGAAGCCATAAGCCAAAGTTTATGACATCCTCAATAAAGCTGATCAATTGAGGATATCTTATACCAGTAAAAGCCATCTTAACACCATTTACCAGCTCACCGAACATTTTACCACCTCAACCGCTCAAATTCTTCTTAACTCTCTCCAGCAAAGGATCATGCTCAACCTCTACCTCTTCTTTCGGCTTAGACTTAGCAAAAGCGCCTAAAGTCTTTAAATGATTAATCAAGCTCTCAAAGAATCCAAGTTTATACAGAATATAAGCCAAACCAATGGCGACCATCAAGGCTTTAACTCCAAATCCAAACCTTGGCTTAGGTATTGGAATACCTCTTTTCACCTTTTCAACCTTAGGCTCTTCAACCTTTTTCACCTTAGGTGATTCACTCTTTTTCTCCAACTTTGGCTTTTCTTCTCTCTTCTCTTCAACCTCTTTAGGCTCTTCATCACTCAAAATCTCCTTAACCTCACTCTCACTTTCAACCTTTTTCTCTTCAACTTCAACCTTTGGAACTTCTAAATTCACCTTCATTGCGCTTTCTTTCGCCTCGCTTCTCTTTCCTAAAATCTTCTTTCGCTCTTCCTCTGGAAGTTTTAGAAAATCCTCATACGGCATTGCCTTCTTACTCTTACAAACAGTGCACTGTGGCTTTTTGGCTCTGCTCCAATACTGATTTCCACATCTCAAACAAACATATAACTTCCTACCTCTCGCATCTTCAACCATTCTCACCACCAAGAACCGCTGATTTCACCAATTTTCACCTTTGTTTTTGCGGTGAAAGTTAAATAATATCATCAACATTTGATGATAAATGTAAATAGGAAATCAAAGAATCTCATTAAGCGCCAATTCTGTAATTCTGAGAAATTGTTTTTCAAAAGGTTTTGTTGCTTCTTTCTTCATTTTCTCCAAAAGCGCTTTGAGTTCAACCGCTTCAAGCTCGCTGATTTCACCTTTCATCAACTTTTTTCTCAGTTCAAAAAATCTCGCTTTCTCCTCGATTTTCATTTTCGTTCACCTTTTTGGATATAATCATTTGTTATATCCAAATTTGAAAAATCAAACAATCTCCTTCTCATCTTCCTGTTTTCTTCTCCACTTCTCCAGAACATACTTACCTTCTGTTAATGCTGAACCATAGCGCATTCCAACAGTAAAACCTTGAAGATAAGCTTCATTTGTTCCTCTCTGGTAACCAATAGCATAACTAAGCGCTGAGACAAAAATTAAAGTAAAAAGATAAACGCCAATAACGGCGAACTCCAAAAGCATGTTCTATCACCAGAACTTAAGCCTTTGCCAAAATGGTTTTCTTAACTCATCTTTCAGTCTCTCAATCTCCATCTTGTAAAGCTCTACCTTATTCCTCAATTCTTCATTCTCCTCTTTCAACTTCTCATAAAGCTCTCTCCATGTATCCGCTTCCTTCCTAAGCTCTTCAATACGCTTCTTAAGCCTCTCATTCTCAACCTTCAAACCATAATACCTAATCAAATGATGTCTAATTATAGCACTCCTCGTAACTCCTTGTTCTTTCGCCTCACTCTCAATTTTCTTATAAATCAACTCTGGAACTCTCGAACCAACACCAACCAACTTCTCCATCTTTCTAACAAATCTCACCATCTCACTCACCTTAGATCAAATTTTACAAAATTGTGAATTCTGGTGGTCTCATACCTATTGAACACAATCAAAACCTCATCGCCAATGCACTCTTCATCTTCATACCAAAGCCTTAAAACCAAATGTCCAAAGTCATTATAGCTCACCTGCACTTTGTTAAAACGCTCACTCAACAGCTTCCAAACCTTCCAAACTTCCGCACCATCCTTATCTTCCTTAACTAACCTTCTCTTAATAACCTCAACCATCTTCACTCACCAAACAACTTTTTCGCCTCATCCAAACCTTTCTGATTAACAGTCTTCCAAAACGAAAGCTTATCCACACCTAAATCTTCCAAAATAACGTTAATTTCTTCAGTAATCCGCCTCTGCTCTCTCTCAATCTCCATAAGCTCTCTTTCACTCCAAACCTTTAGCTTTCTCTCCTTCAATTCCAAATACTTTCTTGCAAGAGTCCACAAATCCACTTTTTCAACTTGTAAATCCTCAAGCTTCTTTTCAAGCTCAAGAGCCTTAGCCTTCCACTGCTTAAGCTCTTCATTCTCACTTTCCAAAACCTTAATCCTCGCTCTCAAAGCTTCGTTTTCCTTTTCCTTAAGTTCAAGCTGAGTCTCAAGCCTCTTAATCCTCTCAAACAATTCATCCAACTTATCAGCATACATAACATAATGATAAATCGCTTCAACCTCACTCTCAAACTTGCCTTCTTGGACTAATCGTTTAAGCTTAGCTTCCAAGTCTATTGGCATTTTGTAGTATTTTCCTTTGATTCCTTGTTTCCACTTTGGTGGTCTTCCTGGTCTCTTTCGTGGCTTTGGTAGAGGATCAAAATCGTAAGCCTTAGCAACCATCATAACTCACCACCATCATAGAACATGCTTGATAATCCACTCTTTGAGCTGTTCATCAGTCAAAGTGAGCATCTTATCTTTCTCCAGAAGAACGACTTCATGATTCCTAACCTTCATGATTTTAGGCTCTGGAATCTTTGTAATATCCGTGAGATACCACCAGCGCTTACCGTTGCCAGCTCTAATGATCCACAAATAAGGCTTATTTGTAATCTCAGAGATTTTCTTAGCAAAATCATATTGAGTCTTTGAGTAAATCATTGAGTCATGCAAATAATTGACTTCCTCTTTAGTCTTGAACTCAATGAATGCCTTGATGTCATTCTCTGCATAGTCAAAAACCACCGTATCAATGTCGAATAAACCAATGTGGAAATAATCAACCTCTCGCTGAGCATCCAGGAACACATGCGAGAATTCAATGCGAGTCCTTGAGTCCACTAAAACGTTACCAAAGTAATCAAATGTTTTCATTACGATGTCTCTATACTTTGTAAAAACTAACTCTCGCCTTCCACCACCAGTTTTATTTAAATCCTTCAACTGCATTCAAAACCACCTCGCAAGAGTTCTAAAACTCTCGCTCTCCAAATCAACAACCTTCAAACCAACTGGTTCTGGAGTCCAAACGAAAATAAGGCAATATTTGAAGCCGTAGTGCCTCATTCTTTCAACCGCTAACTGCTCAGCTTCTTTAATATCTCTCGCTGGAACGCTGAACTCAATTAACTCACCGCTAAAGCGCTCTAAACTCTCAAAATTGTTAGAGTAAAGGAAAGAATAAATCATTCTCGCTCACCTCACCAACGATAAAAGATGTCTTTACCTTCTGGATCAGTCCAAGGTTCAGCTGGAATAGGTCCATCTCTCGAAACTTCCTTTGATAGAGCTCTATCGAAATTTTCTTCGTCATGGTCCAGAGCTAAAGTTTCTTCGACTCCAGGTCCTACACTCGAAGATTCTTTCGCTATGGTCCTTTCGAAAGTTCCTTCACTTCCTGGAATCGAAAGTTTCTTAGATTCCTTGCTTAACCACTTGAGAAACTCAATTATTGCCTCGCCTTTCTTTTCCGAAATCTCAAACTCCTCATCCTCAGACCAACCATTTAAATGAACCTTCCACTTGTGCTTCTTACTATCATAATCAAAGCTAATGCTCTCAATTTTGTCAATGTCAATCTCAAACTCACGCCAATTTACATAAACCTTCATTCTACACCACCTAAACCAAAGGCTTTCGGAAAAGCTGAGAAAACTAAATCTCTGTCCTCTTCCTTAAAGCTCAGAACAAGCTTGATTTTGTTGTCTTCAAGCTCAACATTTGCAACCTTAACCTCAATCACTTGCCTAAGCTCTTCAACTTTCTTCAACGCCTCGCTGAAAGCCTTAAGATTTGAAATATCAAAATATTCAATGAGAAGAGGCATTTTCCTCACCTTCCTTTTTTGACTCCTTAAAAACGCCTTTCCAAAGCATTATTTTGCCGTCCTTGATATAGAACCAACCAGCTTCGGCCTCCAAAACGTTAATCAAAGTCTCCAACTGCTTTTTGTCCTTCAGGACATGCTTTATTTCACCATCAGGTTGGTAAATTATTGCAATAATCTCGCCGTCTTCAGTAATTTTCGCTTGAATTGCTGTAATCTGCTCAACATTCACAACATCAATCCATTTGTCGTCTCTCTCAAAAATAAGCCAAGTCATTTCACTCACCTCTAATTCCAGTATAATCAATTCCAGAAACCTGAAACTCCAACTCAGGATACTCCTCATAAATTGACTCCTCTTCTTCCTCGCTAAGCTCCTTGACCAATTTTTTCTCCAGCTCTTCTAACAATGCCTCAACAAGCTTTAGATCACTCTTGTATTCTGCTAACTCATCTCTAAAACTCTGAATATCATAGCCAAACTTAATTAACTCCTTGACTCTCTTAATCTCAGCTTCAAGCCATTCTTTTTGGTATTTCAAAAGCTCATAACTTGCTTTCTCATGTCCGTATTTCTCAAAGAATTTTTCAACTGCATCCGCTGAAATTACGATGTTCCTATAGCCTTTGTAGTAAATTCTCGTAATTCCTGAAACCTTTGTTTTGCCGTCATTTCCGCTCAAATACAACTTTTCACCACCAACCTTCATGGCTCAACACCTTTGGCTTTCCTTGGCAAGCTGATTTGAGCAAAAGGTGAGTTAATCCGCATGAAACCTGATGGACTTAATAATAACCTCAACCTCAACAGTAACTCTCAAACGCTCACCAGAACCAAGAACCAACCTAATAGAACTCTCAGAATCCTCTTCCTTATCGTCCTCTTTATTGGTGATAGAATACATTTCCTCACGCTTTTTCCTAAGTTCCTCAATAATTTCCTTTTCTAATTGTTCAGCTTCCTCAATAATCTGATTAGCGAATTCCTCATCTTCAAGAATTCTAATTGCTTGTTCATACACATGATCTTTTAATCTAAGCCATTCCTCACCGTCGCATATGAATGAAAGCAAGTGTTGATGGTATCCATTAATAGTTGACTCAGCATAGCCATATTTTTCCTGAAGATAACTCTCAATGGCACTCCATTTAGCTGGCGCATTTTTCCTTAAAATAAAAAACAATACTGTTCTCGCTGTTATTAATGTGTTATTCCAAACGTAATCTACAGTCCATACGTCATTAAAATCTCTGCTTTTCAATATTTCTTTAAAAACAAGGCTTCTTAAGGCGCTAATTCTCAAATCATCAATTTCTGGAAACTTTTTCCAATCTTTCCAACGCATACCAAACACCTCTTTGTGTTACAAATTCGGTATAAAAATACGAATTTAGTATATTTAAACCTTATTTCAAGATTTTGGTATTCAAATAGACAAAATAGTAGGTTAATGACTAAATCTTTTGTCAAAAATCCATAAAATATATATTTGGTATTATCATACAGTATTTGGTGATAATCATGGAAAATGAACAAAAAGTGATCAAACGTATTGAGTTAGAGAAGCCTATTCCGGTTATTGCTAAAGTTATTAGTAGTGGAAGAATCAGTATTCCAAAGGATATTCGAGATTTACTGGAGCTTAAAGAAGGTGATTATGTAGTTATTGAGATTAAAGGTATTGTCAAAGCTGTTAATCATGAGGTTAAAGTCATTGAGCCATAGATAATACAGTAAGGCAAGGTTATTGAAAAATGACTGCTCTTCTTTAGTTTTTTGTATTACAAAATTGAGTTTTGGTTTTTGGTATATACTAAACTTTTTAGATCATGCTGAGAATAGCCAGCATAATAGAATAAAGAAAATAAATTAGGTCTATATTAGAATTAATTATATACGCCTATAATTAATTCATTTGGTATATACCAAATTTAAAGCAGATTTTAAGAGACTTTGAGCCATGATTTGAGTCAATAATTTAGTATATACCAAATTATTTTAAGCTGGTATTTTTAGGTGAAAAGCTCAAATAAGGTGGTTGAAGATGTCATTACCAAAGGTTAAGATCGAGGTTGAGCCTGATAAGATTATAAAAGCTGAGGTTATAGCAAGTTACAGAATTACGATTCCTAAAGAGATTAGGCGAGATTTAAATATTGAAGTTGGAGATACGGTTATTGTTGCTATTATTGGTGTAGAGAAAGGTAAGAATAAGAAGAAGTCTCGAAGGCGTTAGCCTTCTTCTTTTGCAACTATTTTTAGGTGGATTGTTCTAATTACAGCTAAACTTATGTTCTTTAATGATTCTGTGAGTATTTGATATCTTTTAAAGATAGGCAAATATAATCTAAGAAGTAGTTCAATTATTAATGCTGTTATAGCAAATCCAAAGATTGTTGAGTAAATTGGTTTTATTAATGTCATTTTCATCAATTATTATATTTTAGGAAAAAGTTTATTTATTTTTGTTTTGTTTTATTTTTTGATGTCGTTGATTAATGCTATTGATTGGAATTATGCGGTTGCTGGTGCTGTAGCAAGTTTGATATTCTATATGCTTAAGATTATTTTTGAGGATCATGCTAAAATTCAGGCAAATGAGAAGAGACTTGAACTAATTTTGGAGAGTATTAGAGAAGTTAGAACTGTTATATCGGAGTTAAATAAAAAATTTGATCATATTCAAGAAACAGTTCAAAATACAGTTGGTAGAGTTGAAAGACTTGAAGAATGGAGAAATACTTATAATAATCGTGAACAATAATAAGAATAGGAGACGATAATTATGTTCTGGAAAAAGCATAAAAAATCTTTAGATGAACAATTTGAGGAAGAATTTAGAGCAATATTAAATGAGATAAGGTCGTTAAATCGGAAAGCGGATAGTTTAATTAGGTATCTTGACAGACATTCTGGTTATCCTCGAAGAGTTTCGAGTGGTAGAAGAAAGCCAACATCTCCAAGATTTCATAGAACAACACAAATACCGAGAAAAAGAACTGCTGGAAGGAAGGCAACTCGTAAGAAGAAAAAGCGCTAACGCTTAGATTTTTGCCTTTGATGTCGTATTTGTTTGGATTTCTCAACCATTTGTCTAATGCTTTCAATGGTGATCTCTCTAAATCAAAAACTTTCTTAGCTTTTTTGCTTTTATCAATTTTATAACTTTTAGCGCCGTATTCTTGCCAATAATCTCTAAATTCCATGATTTGTTTTATTAGCTCGTCTCTTGCTTTTCTTACTTTTTTCGGCTTTGTTGAGGATTCGTTTAATGTTTTTAATGTTCTCTTCAAAGGTTAGGTTGGTATCTACTAAGGCGTAATAGTCAATTAGGTCTTCTTCTATGCCGTATTTTTGTTTAAAGTATCTTGCTATTCTTTGCGCTAATTTTTTTCGTTTTTCGGATTCTCGTTTTATTCGGCTTGCCATAAGTCTCACCAGAAAAGGTTGGTTTTTCTTTTGGATAAGGTGTGATGTTGTTTTGTAATTTTGTGTTTGCTTTTGTCATGTTTTGTTAATGATGTTATTTAACGTAATGCTTATAAGTTCATTTTGGTGATGGCTATATGAGGACACATAAGGACACAGGTGGAAAGGCTGGAGAGGTGAGTAATTCAGCGTTGCGAGCGCCTGAGAGGCGTAGGAAGCAACACCATATTACGATTAGTGAACAGGTTTGGACATTGGCGAAGCAGAGGTTCGGTAATGTGAGCCAAATCGTGGAACGGCTACTTGAGGTGGCTTTAGGTCTTAAATCGAGTGTTGAGATTGTTCGTTTTGGTGATAGTGCGCCTGTCGGAGCGGGGGTTGCCGAGCCTGGTCAAAGGCGGTGGACTCAAGATCCACTCCCGTAGGGGTTCCGGGGTTCAAATCCCCGCCCCCGCACCAGAAACTTTTCTAAGTTGTTGATCCAGACTTTCTAACTTCTTCCTCAATAATTCTCTTCATCCAAGAGCCTTTGAGGAACCACAGTAATCCTACCCCAGAGGCTATGAAGTTGCTCAAGCCCATGCCCAAGAAAACACCTTTTGATGACATGAAGATGTGGTATCCCAAAATATAGCTCAAAGGAATTCTAAGCCCCCAGAGTCTCAAAATCCCCAACACCATGCTCTTCTTTGTATGTCCCGAACTCCTGAAGACATTGTCAACGACCATGAAAATGCCGTTGAAAAACGGTACAGAAATGAGGAAGTACTTCAGCACTATTGCACTTTCTGCTATTACTGCGGGATCATTTAGGAATATTCTGAAAATCTGAACCCTGAAAATCCCAATTAAAAGGATCGCAATGCTTGCAATAGTGAAGTTTACCATCATGGTTCTTTCAGCGATTTTCTTTGCTCTCTCATACTTTTCCGCTCCGATATTTTGGGCAATCATCGTTCCCATTGCCATTGAAATTCCTCTTGAAATGCTTGTCAGAAAGTTCACCAAACGGGTTGTTATGGTGTAAGCGGCGTAAGTAACATCTCCAAATCCGAAAATAATCCTTGTTAGGATTACAAACCCAAAGCTGTTAGCTGATGAGCCTATACTTGAGGGCAATCCTACTTTAAATATTCTTGCATAAAATCTTAGATCCGGTTTTAAGTCCTCCCTTGTTAGGTGAATACCGACTTTTCCAGCTAACAGAAGGTACATTCCAATTATTGAACCGGTGGTGTTTGATATTATTGTAGCCAATGCAGCTCCGGCTACACCAAGCTTTGGAAATCCGAATAGGCCAAAAATTAGGATGGGATCAAGAACTATATTTAAGCCCACTGTAAGAAAGCTTATCTTAACAGGGGTTTTTGTGTCCCCTGTTGCCCTCATAAGGAAGCTGAATGCCATGAAGCTGAAAGCAAAGGGTATCCCGATAAAGATTATCCTCGTGTAGCTTAATGAATGGGGATATACATTTTCAGTAACCCTCATGAATCTAAGAGCGTAGGGGACTATTAGATAACCAACGACAGCTACAATAGAGGCAAAGATGAACATCAGTGAATAAACCGCCCCGGCAGCTCTTTCGGCTTTCTTATATTCCTCCGCCCCAATATATTGCCCCACAAATGCAAATCCCGCTGTTGCAAAGCCCATTCCAAGACTCATAAGTGTTCCAATTAGAGGCCATGCAACACCAGGTGCAGATAAAGCCTCCCTTCCAAGTCTGCCAAGCCAAAAAGTGTCTGTTATATTGTAGAGCACTTGAATTATGTTGTTCACTATTAAAGGCCAAGCTAATCTAAAAAGGGTCTTTTCTATATTGCCCTCAACGATTTCTTGTCTCATCTCGTGTATTTTCGGTGTCATTATAGATCAAATGAATATCGAAATGTTAAGATAAAAACTTTGTGCAGTGTTATTCAGAATTAGAGAATAAACTGCAGAAGAAATTGAAATTAAGAAGAAAGGAAATCAGAAGAGATCTTCTTCGTCCTTAAAGATTTGCTTTCTTGCAGCTTCGAGCATTATCTTGCGCTCTTCTTGTGCAACGACCTTTCTGATTAGTTCGACGGCATCTGGGTTGGCTGAGATGCTGTCAATTCCCAGTCTGACAAGGATTCTTGCCATCTTTGGATCACTTCCTGCCTGTCCACAGATGCTTGTCTCGACGCCGTACTTCTTACAGACCTTGATAACGTGCTTGATGAGCTTAAGCACAGCTGGGTGTGTCTCGTCGTAGAGCTTTGCGACTCTCTCGTTGTCTCTGTCGAGGGCGAGTGTGTACTGGGTGAGGTCGTTTGTACCGAAGCTGACGAAGTCAATTCCTTCTTTGATGAGGTCTTCGATTATCAGAGCTGCTGCTGGAACCTCAATCATGACACCAAAGGCAACGTCCTTGTGTGGCTCAAGGCCGACTTCCCTTGCAATCCTCTTTGCTTCCCTGATTTGGTACGGGTGGCTGACGAGTGGGAGCATTACACCGACGTTGTTGTAGCCTTCCTCAACGACCTTCTTGATTGCAGTGAACTCTGCCTTAAGGAGCTCTGGCTGGTCGAGGCTTCTCCTAATTCCTCTCCATCCGAGCATTGGGTTTCTCTCGTCTGGCTCGTCCTCTCCACCTGGCATCTCCTTGAACTCGTTTGTTGGGGCGTCTAATGTTCTGTACCAGACTGGTCTTGGATAGAATGCGGCTGCAACTGTTCTGATACCATCAGCGAGCCTCTCGACAAGCTCGTCAAACTTTCCTTCCTTGATGAACTTGATTGGGTGCTGTCCGATTGTAAGGATCATGTGCTCTGCTCTAAGCAGTCCAACACCGTCTGCACCTGTTGCAGCGGCTCTCTCAGCGACCTCTGGCATTGAAACGTTGACCTTAACCATTGTTCCTGTGACAAGTGGAGCGCCTGCAACGACGACTTTTCCTTCTGCTTTCTCCTCTTTCTCCTTCTTGACGAGGCTCTTGACGATTCCCTTGTAGACGACACCTCTGGTTCCATCGACAGTAACGTAGTCGCCGGTCTTAAGCTTCTTAGTTGCCTCCTTTGTACCGACAACACATGGGATTCCAAGCTCTCTTGAAACGATTGCAGCGTGGCTTGTTCTTCCACCCTCATCTGTGACAATTGCAGCAGCTCTCTTCATTGCTGGAACCATGTCTGGGTTTGTCATTGTTGTGACGAGGATGTCTCCTTCCTTAACTTTGTCGATCTCGCTGGCATCGAAGATGACAACTACTCTACCTGCACCAATTCCTGGTGAGGCTCCAAGACCCTTAAGGATGACCTCTGCCTCTTCTGCTTCCTCAACTTCCTCTCCTGTCACTTCTTCTTTGAGAGTTGTGATTGGTCTGGACTGGACAATGTAGAGCTTCCCATCATCCTTGTCGTATGCCCACTCAATGTCCTGTGGCCAGCCGTAGTGCTCCTCAATCTTTGCACCAATCTTAGCGACCTCAATAATTTGCTCATCTGTGAGAACCTGCTTCTCAACCCACTCTGGGCCGAGATAATCGGCGACCTTAACATAAACGGTTCCTTTACCAGTCTCGGGGTTCCTGACGACCATAACTTCCTTCTTTGCGATGAACTTCTCCTTTATCTTCCAGGTTCCCTTCTCGACGATGTACTCGTCTGGTGTAACTGAACCGCTGACGACTGCCTCACCAAGTCCCCATGAAGCGTTAATCATGATCTCGTTTCTGTTGTTTGTAACTGGGTTAGCTGTGAACATAACACCGCTCTTCTCGCTGTTAACCATTTTCTGAACAACTGCGCTCAAGTAAACCTTCATGTGATCGAATCCCTGCTTCTCTCTGTAGAAGGTAGCTCTTGCAGTCCAGAGTGAAGCCCAGCACTTTTGCACGTGCTTTATCACATCTTCGGCACCAATAATGTCCAAGTATGTCTCCTGTTGACCTGCAAAGCTTGCATCTGGCAGATCTTCGGCAGTGGCTGATGATCTAACGGCGACATAAACCTCGTCTTTACCAAATCTCTGACTGAGCTCTTTGTATGCCTGTCTTATCTCCTCTGCAATTTCCTCTGGCATTGGAAGTGAGATGATCTTCTCCCTGATCTTGGCAGTGTTCTCTTGGAGCTGCTTGCTGTCGTCAACGTTGGTCTTGCTTATAACATCCATAATCCACTCTTGGAGTGTTCTTCCGTCCTCAACCTTAACGTTCTCAACGAAGTACTTGTATGCCTCAGCTGTAACACAGAATCCCGGTGGAACTGGAATGCCAGCCCTTGTCATTTCTCCGAGGTTTGCACCCTTTCCACCAACAAGTGCCACATCTTCTTTGCTCAGTTCTTCAAACCACTTTATGAATTTGTACGCCATTTCAATCCCTCCTTTTTTAGAATAACCGATGGTGATATAGGGGGGAGGCTATTTAAAATTAACTGTTCAGATGTGGCTTTTAAGTTTATAAAACAGCCGAGTAAGTTTCCTTTTGCAAAAACAAAATCAAAAAATTTTGGTTAAAGGGTTAAAAAGGATGAAGCTCTAAAATGTTCTCAAGTATATCTAATGCACGTTCGAGCTCATAAGTGTACTCCAATGCTCTTAATATGTCAAGGGTTGCTTGTAAAGGCCTTGGCTCTTTTTGCAGATCATAAGTTTCCTCAATTATTCTGAGCATCTGCTCCTCTTTGTCTTTCATGTCAGCAACGTGATATATGAAGAGAACATTTGCATAGGTGGCTCTTGAGTATCCATATCCAACCTCGCCTTTGAATCTTCCGTTTTCTTCTTGCTGTTCTGAAATCCACTCAGCAGCTTTTTTAATTGCTGGTAAAACTCTTTCGTCCCCGCTTAGCTGATAGTATCTCGCTAATCCAAAGGCTGTAACAATAGTTCCACCTAAGCTCTTCTTCCAGCTTCCATCTTTTCTCTGCTCTTTGAGGATCTTTTCGACTAAGTTATCTGTTGTGGTCTCATTTAGGACTCCAAGCTCGTAGAGGATTGGCAACATCTGTGCTTCAGCGAATAAGTCTCCTTTCTTGTCTTTTGGTGTTGTCATTATGTAGTCGCCCTTTACTCTGCTTTTTAGATAGATAAGGGCTTTGTTTTTTCCTTCAAAGGGCAAGTCTTTGAGTGGCTCCATTGTGAATGCGGTGTATAATGTGAAGTCATTTGGAGGGATTCCTTCGGGGAAGCCTCCGTTATCCAACTGCCTGTATGCCAACCATTTAAGTAGCCATTGGTATCTCTCTTTAAACTTCTCATTGCCAGTTTTTTGATAGAGGTATGCGTATAGCTGGGCAATCCTTGCATTAAGGAAAAAGTCAGCCTTGTAACCGTCATCAAAATCTGCGTAATTATACCCGGTCCAGAACTTTTCCAAGAAGTTAACAATTGCTGAGTATTTTCCAGTATAGCTGAGTGGGTTTAAGTCGTAGGGCTTTAGTGGTGGGTTTGGGATGAACTTGTAGATTTCGGAGTTTCCATTTACAAATAGCGTTTTGAAGTGAGTATCGTAAGCTATATATTCCATTAATCCATATTTAATCAGACCCAGGCTCCTCATTCTCCTATCCGAATAGACATAGGTTACATTATACTTTTCCATGAGTTTGTACGCTCTTTCTCTTTGCGTTGTTCCAAACATTGTTACAACGTCATTATACGCTTGTATTGCTTCTCTGGGATTGGGGGCTTTTTCAAAAAATCCCTGATATACTTTTTTCCACATGACTATGTCTTTCCTGTGGGTGTTCCCAATTAGGAGGTAACCAACATCCCACCATGTAAGGAAGACTGCATCTGGGGGAGTGTTCTCTCTAATCCACTCAAAAGCCTCTCTGTCTTTTACTGTTGGGGGGATTATGTATTTATATGAGGAATAAGCTCCTTGGACAATTGGGACTATAATTAAAACAGCTATAATTACTGCTCTTGTTTTCTTGCTCAGAACAATCCTCTTAAACAGCTCAGAACCTTTTCCGCTTGTATCTTTGATCACAGTATTCAGCCAAGTGTTTAGGCTTGGGAGGAAATCGTCGTAGAAAAATTCAGCAGCCATAATTGAAAGTGGCAGCGAAGCATATGGATCTCTGAATCTGAATGCTATTGCACCGGCGATCATGAAAGTCCATGCCCATAGTACAATTCCCTGCCTTATGGGGTCACTTTTAAGGTATTTTTTAGTTGCAAGGATTCCAAAGATTAATTGAACAACACCAATCCATTTAAGGTATCCCAAGGCTGTGACTTCTTCTTTTGGCATTCTCAAAAGAAGGCTGGCAATAAAGCGATGTATTGGGGGGATAAAGTATAATATAAGAGCTACCAGCACAGCCAAAGCAAAATAGTGTAAGTTTTTCTTTATCCAGGGAATTAGATGGACAAAGAGCATTATTACAGCAACAGCAACGAAGAAAACCCAACCTCTGTGGGTTAGCATGTAAATTGGCAATAAAACCAATAGTCCTATTATATATCTATAGTTCCAGCTTTTAAGAAACTTCACAAGAAGTATCATTCCAGTTATGAAAAGAACAAGTCCAAGGTTTTCTGGAATATATAGACTTGTCCTATATACAAAATTTGGAGCAAAGGCAAGAAAAGTCGTGGCTAATATTGCTTTTTTGTTATCCCCAAAAATTTCCTTTGAGAGTAGATAGAAAAGACCCACGCTTATCGTGCCGTAAACCGCTGGGAGAATAAAGAAGGTATACTCGGTTGGAAAGAGCCTATACACAAGAGCTCCAATTATGTGGAAGAGGGGAGGATAGCTATATGCTTTAAGCCCGAGGAGTGAGCCAATGTCCTTTGAAATCACGCCTATCCCTTCATTGACGATTCTCAGGGTTATGTCCCTGTGCAGGTATTCATCATACACCGCCAGCAATAGGGTTCTGTGAGGTATGAGCCTTATTATGAATGAGACTATGAGCAACAAAATGAGGTATATTTTTTCCTTCTTCACTTCTTACACCCCTAACTCTTTTAACATGAGCATTGCCTTATTAAATTGGTGGTGAAATGAAATCTTTAAAACTCTTTAGCTTAGCGTTCTTTTCCTATCTCTTTCTCATGCTCTGTTCTCATTTAGTCCTTAAAGAATACTCTGCTTCTCGAAACATGCTCCCGCTGTCTCTTGCAGTAATACTCATCTTTTACGCCTGTTTTGTGATTGGATACTTTAAACCCCTGTATCTACCAAGTGAAGCTGTGTGGATTGCACTATTCATGCTGGCAGTCTATTTTGTCCAATATGTTGTGTTAGCACCAGTTGGTGTGGTGTTCTTGTATCTCCTTCTTAAATATGAACCTGAGTTTTTCAGGAAATTCTCTTGGTTCGTCTTTTTGTTGGGTGTTGGTGTGATTGCTTCCATTTATCTTTATGCTGGAATTCCCTTCTTTGAGTATCAGATTCGGTTCAGATTAACAGAAGTACTCACACTATCTGCATATCTGCTTTTAACGGCAATAGCGTTTGAACAAAAGGAGAGAATTAGATTCTTATACTTCTTTGCCTCTTCTATCTTGCTGTTTATGTCAACTTTTCGTTCTCTTCTTGTCCTTATGTTTTTAGCTTATGTAATCCCGTATTATCTCTCTGGAAAAATTAAGATGCGGGAGATATTTTTGGGGATTCTTATTGGAATGGCTGTTTTAATCTTAAGCGGGAATCTTGAGAAGTTTTTGGTAAGAGTTGGCTTTACTTTTCTTATTTTTGAGAACCTTGTCAAAATTTCACTACCTTTTGGATTTTACCATGGTTCTCTGCTTCTCAGCTACTCTCCTGGTAGGAAAATAGCATTTATGTTCACCCTTAATAGGAACATATATTCGTCTTTCATTTTTGGACAAGCTGTTGCAGATTTTGGAATATTTGGAGTGATCGAGGCATATCTTTTAGGAGCTATACTCAAGTACTCTGAGAGAGATATAAGCTCTCTAACAGTTGTTCTATCTCTTTTAATTTACCTCATCGAGGTGGGAATTGACGCTTTTGTGCTGGCTATTTTGCTGTTCTTTGGCATAATCTATGTCCAGAAAACTAAAACAAGATAAAATGAACACCAATCCTTTTTAAATTGTGGGTTTAATTTAGTAACTGGTGATACCGTGAAATCTTTAAAGCTCTTTGGCCTGGCATTTTTTACTTATCTCGTACTCACCCTCTATACCAATGTATTTCTTAAGGATAAGTTATATGGTGCTGAGCTTGACATGTCCAGAATATGGGTTGCATTATTGGTTGCGATCCTATTCTTTGTTCTCCTCGTAGCTGGATATTTAAAGCCCGTTGAGCTTCCTGCTTGGACATACTGGTTGATGCTTTTTGTGCTCTCTTTTGCTCTCCCCTTTTATGGTGTCATTGCAGTGGCATTTATTTTCTTATTTTCAATGAAATACAATCCATTTGAAAAGCATGCTCATATCTGGTTGATTCTCTCGATAATCCTATTGACCTTCGTTTATCTTTTAAGAGGAATTCCACTTTTCAATTGGGGCTTGAGGTTTGGATTGAGCAAGATCCTTGTGTTTTTAGCTTTTCTAAGTGGAATTTCACTGGTTTACGTGAATTGGAATATCAAATTTAAAACTCTGGTTTTTTTGATTCTTGAAATGCTGTTTTTCCTTGGAACCTTTAGATCGCTTATGCTCCTTATATTCCTGATGTACATCCTGCCTCTTTACTTTGAGGAAAGACTTACCTTGGATAAAATCTGCCTCGCCATTCCGGTGTTTTTACTGATTCTTTATCTCAGTGGAAGCTTGGAGGGGTTATTAGTTAGGATTGGATTTACTTTCTTAATTTTTCATAATTTGGTGCATATATCAATGCCCTTTGGAATCTTTCATGGGAAACTTTTGCTCCACAGCGATCCAAGATGGAGAATTGCATTCATGTTTACCCTTAAAAATAGGTACACTTACTTTATTTTTGGACAAGCTGTTGCAGATTTCGGAATATTTGGAGTGATCGAGGCTTATTTCATTGGAACTCTGCTTAAGTTATCTGAAAGGAATTCCAAGACAGCAACAATTGTTCTCTCAACCCTAATCTACGCCATTGAAAGTGGAATCGAGGCATTTCTGCTTTCAGTTTTAATTCTCTTTGGTGCACTCTACTCTAAGACAAATATCAAAACACTAAAATAACTATCTTGTCAAATTATTCTCGGTGGTTTAAGATGAATCCCGTTGAAGAAGCTTTGAAAATAAAAGACCAGATTATAGCGTGGCGTAGGGATTTCCACATGTATCCAGAACTCAAATATGAAGAGGAAAGAACCTCCAAGATTGTGGAAGAACACTTGAGGGAGTGGGGATATAAAATTAAGCGCATTGGAACAGGAATAATAGCTGATATTGGAGAGGGTGATAAAAGAATAGCTCTTAGAGCAGATATGGACGCTCTACCAGTCCAAGAGGAAAATGAAGTCCCTTACAAGTCCAAAATCCCTGGAAAGATGCATGCTTGTGGTCATGATGCTCACACTGCCATGCTCTTAGGAGCAGCAAAAATTATAGCCCAATATGAGGATAAGCTCCAGAATGGCGTTAGACTGATATTCCAGCCGGCTGAAGAAGGGGGCAATGGAGCGTTAAAGATGATTGAAGCCGGTGCTCTGGAAGGGGTTGATGCAATCTTTGGAATACATGTATGGATGGACTTGCCAAGCGGAGTTTTTGGAATTAGGGAGGGACCGCTTTTAGCGGGGGCTGGGACATTCAGCATTAAAATAAGGGGCAAAGGAGGCCATGGGGCTGCACCGCACGAAACTGTTGATCCAATACCACTTGCCGCTCACGCAATTTTGGCATTCCAGACGATTGTGAGCAGAAATCTCAATCCAATTGAGACAGGCGTTGTGAGTGTTTGCGCAGTCCAAGGAGGAACGGCGTTTAATATTATTCCAGAGGAAGTTGAAATGAAAGGCACTCATCGCTTTTTCAGTGAGGAGGTTAGGAAGTTGATAGAGAAAAGAATGGATGAAATTTTGAGAGGTCTCACTTCGGCTCATGGGGCAACATATGAGCTTGATATCAAGGAGCTTGTTCCACCGACGATAAATCATCCAAGAATGGCAGAGTTTGTGAGGAGGATTGCTTTAAAATATGGCATGAGTGTTGGAGAGGTTGCCAAATCTATGGGTGCAGAAGATTTTGCTTATTACCTACAAAAAGTTCCAGGGATGTTTATACCTCTGGGAATTAGAAACGAAAAGAAGGGCATAGTCTATCCTCACCACCACCCAAGATTTGATGTTGATGAGGATGTTCTTTATTTGGGTACTGCTTTGGAGGTGGCGTTAGCATTTGAGTTTTTAAATTTGTTGGAGGAGTAGGAATGCATTTGGACATTTTCCGTTTATTCTGATTACTTTTTTGTTTAGTTTTTAATGATATCAGCTGTCTAATTTGATGCTTTTACAACTGAATATTGATTACTTTACAAAGTTTGATAAATATATATGAATGGCTTACATTGATATTTAAAGATCAAAATGAAGCTTTACTCATAGAAATGTTTATATTTTTGACTGGGTTAGTATATCATTGAACAATTGTAGTCGGAGGTGTACGAATGAATAAAAGGACAGTGAGTCTTCTAATTGTATTGTTGATGATCCTTTCAGCAATTCCAGTAGCTTTGCCAGTAACGTTGGTGAGTGCTGAGAATACTCCACAGGTCACTCACACGATAACAAAGGTGAACGCTGTTGCAAAAGAACCGGAGAAAACAGTACCACCGATAACTAAAATAGAACCAGAGTTGCTTAAAATTCTTGAAGGGAAAGTCACTGTTGATGTTCCAGAGGTCAATGGAGAAAAACTGTTGCCTATTCATATAGTGGCATTATCAAATATAGACTCTAAATTAAAGGGAATCCAAATTGTTGGCAAAAGAGAAATAGCAGGGATGGTAGTGTATCTGGCTTTAGTTCCAATAAAAGAGGAATACAAAAAAGTTCTCCTCAAAATAGCATCATTACCAGAGGTTGAAGCAGTTACCAGAACAAACCCATTTGAGCCGGTGGGTACATTTGAAGAACCAGACGCTAAGAATAGTATAACAACCAAAACGATACAGATCAGAATTCCGGAAATTAGGAGAAAGATAGATCTATCAAAATTAGAGAAGTTCTCGGTTAAAAAGCTCAAACTTCCAGAAATTATGAAGCTGAGAGAGAAAAGCCCCTTGAGAAGAGGAGAATTAAGGATCACAGAAAGAGAAAGCCTAAATATTGAAAACCCAATAAAACCAGCAGACTACTTTGCAATCTATCACCATGGTTCCTGGAATACATGGCTTAACTTAGGGATTACTGGAGCTGGAGTTAACGTTGCTGTTATAGACAGCGGTGTTGACTTTGGAAATCCGGATCTACAAGACGCTTATGCAGTGGAGACTAACCCATCTTCCCCATATTATGGCTGGCCAATAGCGTTTAGTGGACACTCAATGATATGGTACTTGCTCTTCAACTACACGTTCCCAACATATATCTATTCGTGGTATGCTGATACTTCTATAGAGCTCCCATACTTCTTGGTACATGGAAATGTCAGCATCGGCTACAAGGGCAACTTTACCACAGTATTCACGTCAATGAGCTTGGCCAATATTGAAAATGATGCAGAAAGAGCGGCATTCATTAATGAGACTTTGGCATGGATGGGAGTTACGAACTCAAGCAGGATTCTACTTGTTGATGATGATGGTGGGTGGACCCTTGATGAGTTTTATACAGCAGCCCTTGACCTCTTGGGATTAAACTACACAATATATGAAGTCCCCTATGGTAGCAGCGGTCCAAATGCAACCGTTTTAAGTCAATATGACGCCGTTATATGGTTCACTGGGGATACATATCAATATACACTGACCCAAAACGATACAGCAAACCTAATGCTCTACTTGAACAACGGTGGAAAGCTTTGGCTTATAAGCCAAGACTTGCTTGAGGAGCTTCCGTTGAATGACACCTTTGTAACAGATTATCTCCACGTTGCTGGTGTTGACCCGGATTATCCGGTTCCAACAATAATAAAGACGGCAAATAATACCTACAAAGCAAAGTCAATATACTATGGGTTCTACGGAAGCCTTACAGATGCATTCGCTGATTTTGTATTTCCAGATAACGAATCACAAGTTCTTGCAGTGGGATATGAAGCAATCGTCGGTATTCAGTGGATTGATCCAGACACAGGAAATGTGACCCAAATAACTTACATGAAGTTCCCAATGAATGAAACCCTTGGAGTCCCGACAAAGAGTGGAATATTCCACTTCGGATTCCACCCGGACATTGCTCTCTGGGTTGACTGGAATGGAGGCTATATCATTGTAGCGGATCCAGAGAACGCTACAAAATATGATACAGTTTATGCTGACATAACACCTATGCTCGTAGATGCAGGAAGCATAACCCTGGAGTATCTTGACTTCAATGAGGATTCTGGTCATACTAAGGATAATCCTGTTATACAGGTTGACTTCTGGGACACATTTAATGACAGGTTTGGCCAGGATGGATATGCTGATCTTTCAGGTGGACTAATATACTTCATAGCTGATGGAGTTAATCCAATCCCATATGAAGATGTTGTTTCATCAAGCTGGGGACTTCCAATGCCAATTCCAGAGAACGGTAACTTGGTAGCATTCATGATAGGCAATGTCTATGTTGCCGGTGGGGATCATGGAACATTATGTGCTGCTGCTGTGGGTGCGAGAGGCAGGACATTCTTTGGTCTAACGTTTGGTAATGCTATCGGTGCAAAGATAATTGCAGAAGGTTCACTCTACCAAGGAGGAAGCTGGATTGACTATGTGTTCTTTGCTGTTGAGGGCTATGATGGAATTCCAGGAACAGGAGATGAGGCATTAGTAGTTAGCAACAGCTATGGTGCTTCATCAGTTATTGCCAAGGGATACACGTGGGATGATAGATTCCTCTACTGGATAACACACTTCTATGCTCCGCAGGTAAGCTTCTTCTTCGCTGCAGGAAACGGCGGTCCGGGTTACGGAACAGTTACAAGTGAGGGAGCTTCGCCAGGAGTTATAACAGTAGGAGCAGCAGTTGAATTTGGTTATAGAGCGCTCTTTGGATATGACGATGGACCTTGGGGATACGAGCTTGCTAACTATGGAGACGTCGTATGGTTCTCAAACAGAGGTCCAAATGCTCTTGGACAGGTAGATCCAGATGTCTTAGCTGTCGGTGCCTATGCTCTCGGAAGCCTTCCACTAAATGAAGTTGGAGATGGATTCTGGGCCAGCGATCTCTGGGCAGGAACGAGCTTAGCAACGCCTATGGCTGCAGGTATTGCTGCTTTGGTGTATGAAGCATATTATTCAGCTCATGGAACATGGCCAACAGCAGAGGAGGTTAAAGAGATACTCATGAGCACTACCAAGAACGTCAATCATGATGTCTTCAGTCAGGGTGCAGGATTCCTGGATGCCTACAGAGCCGTGCAGGCGGCATTAAACTTAGATGGAATAATTGTGTCACCATCAATGTGGCAAGCAGGAGAAACAGAGTATCCAGCATTTGCAAATGTCATTTATCCAGGCGACAGTGCTTCACAGGTCTTTGAAGTTAGAAACATGAACGTCTCAGCATCAAAGGACGTTGAGGTTTCTGCAGAGGTGTTCCAGAAGATTGGAGAAGTTGAGTTAAATGTAACCGGAAATTCCTGGTACATGTACAGGATTGATCCGTTTATACCAAACGGAACAGACCTCATGAAGATTACCCTTTACTTTGACTATGACTACTTCGATACTGAGAGGGACTATTCAGCAGATGCATTCCCATGGTTCAGAGTTTGGGATGTCACATATGTCTATGACCCAGAGTCAAATACAACAGTTCCTACATTTAACCTGCTTACACAGTCACTTAATGAAGGAACATCAATCTCTGCAACATTAGGAAATCCATTACAGAAGTTCCACGACGGTTTATATGTCCAGATCAGGGATATTTTCAGATACTATGGTAAGACAGACACTTATCCCGCCAAGCTCAAACTGGAGTTCTACAAGAGGGTGCCATGGAATTGGGTTACCCTTAATACAACAACTCTCACGGTACCTGCTAATGGAACTGCAACATTTATGGCTACAGTGACTGTTCCTCTCAATGCTTCATATGGAGTCTATGAGGGTGCAATCTACCTCAAGTACGATGGATATGAAACGACAATTCCAGTGAGCGTTGTTGTTGCATCACCGACACCGAACTTTGAGTTCGGAGGAAATACAAATGCGAGTGGTCTCTACGATAACAGCAATGTCTACGGACAGTTTGACTGGAGCTGGAGATACGAAAGCGGTGATTGGAGGTTGTTCTACTTTAACGTCTCAAATGTTCACAACATGACAAATGCCTACTTAATAGCAGATGTTTCATGGGATGGTATCCCAACCGATATAAACCTTCACCTCCTTGGCCCCGCAGAGGATGGCTCCTTGCTACCGTTCAGTGCCATATGGCCAGGAATATTTGGACCATACACACTGGCTGAAGTTGGGAGAAGCATAGATGGCTATGTGGGTGCTGGAATGTTCAAGCTCTTCACGACAAGCGGTACAAGTAGGGAAGTTATCGCAGCACCAGCATCACCTGGGCTCCATGCATTGTGGCTTCACAATGTGCTCTTCGATGGCAAACAAAGCTACAGGACATTCAGCGGAAAGATTGGCATGGCATCAGTCACTCCCGGCACATGGATGGAGAGCATTAACTCAACTGAGGGGAAGAAATCATTTATAGTCCATCTACCTTCGTCATTTGGAATGCTGAAGGCTACTGCGGCTGGATTAACAGCACCGATAATCTATAAAGACAAACTCGCACCCCCAACTGGATCTGCTGACTACTACACAGTTACAGTTAAGAATGCCACAAAGCTTAGTATAACGCTTACAAGTCTGTGGGACGACTTGGCTGGTGTTGACCTCGACCTTTACGTCTACTACAATGGACAGCTTGTGGGTGCATCATATACATCAACGGCTGATGAAGGAGTCATTATTCAGCTCCCAGCATCGGGTACATACACAATTGAGGTGTACTCATGGAACAATCCGACAACAAATGCAACCTATGACCTCAAGATTCTTGCAATTGAACAGGGAGATCTACAGGTCGAGAGCATCAAGGAAATAACAGAGGGTGTTTACAACGTTACAGTCAGCTACACCCTGAGTAGCGACAAGTTTGAAAACGCAAATACATTCTACGGAACGATATACTTCGGCTATGATGCAGCTCCAATGCTTATAGAGGTTCCAGTTACCCTCTACAAGACAACCCCAGAGATTATTGAAGAATTTGGAACTGTTGTGATAATGCAACCATATGACCTGTCACTGAACTTGGTACCAAATGAGGGAATCGCTGAGATAGGTACAACATATACACTTACAACATTCGTATCTAACTATGGTCCATACGACGCAACAGAGGCTGTGGTGAATCTTTACAAAGATGGAGAGCTTATTGATCAAGTAAAGCTCCCAGAATTTGCTAAAGGAGAAGTGTATAAAGTTGAGTTCAATATTCCAATCGATGACGCAGAACTTCATGAGTATATGGTAGTTCTTGAATCTCCATATGATGAGGAGAGCAACGTTGTCTATGTAAAGGGAGTTGATAAAGTTGAGTTCTCCACATACAGTACTGGAAATGCCACAGTGACGTCTTCATTCGGTGGGTATGCGGAAATAACAAGCACTGATGTCACAAACAGAAAGATAACAATTACCGTTGATGGTGACCATGGAGCAGTTGCAACGTTACTCATAAATCTGCCAAAGGATCTTCACTACTACAGTGTGCATGTAACTGATGCAGACCTTCTAAGTAAAGAACTACTTACCACACCAAACTCACACATATTGAAAGTTAGGATAAAGCTTCACTCACCAGCAACTGTGAACGTGGATTACATGACTACTGGAGAAGCATTACAAGAAATGAACTTCGTTTGGTATATGCTCTACCAGAGATACAGCATGAAATTCAATGAACTCTACAACAAGAGTATTGAACTTGGAATTGATAATGAAACCCTCCAGGAGGCACTTCACTATAAGGAGCTTGCGGAGGAGAGTTACAAGGAAGCATGGAAGTTTGGAAACCCACTCCAGGGATACATAAGATCGCTGCCGTACATGAGAAAAGCATACCTCAACATCAAGAAGGCAGTAGAAATCCTTAGTAAGGCCATAGAGAAAGCTGAAAGCTCTTGAATCCTCTCTTTCTCTTTTGGCTTTGCTTTTCTACTTTTCTATTGTTATCATTTGATGGCATGTTTTTTGACTAACGAAAACTTTATATTAAGTTTTACTGATAAAAGTTCAAAATACTACATGGGGGTGTGGTAATGCCAGCCACTTTTGCCCTTGTAATATTGGGTGTATTCCTCTTGCTGATGCTTGTTTTGAGTGTTAAAGTTATCAGACCATATCAGAAGGGTCTGGTTGAAAGGCTTGGAAAGTTCAACAGAATCTTAGAGCCTGGAATTCACTTCATCATACCTTTTATGGAAAGGGTAAGAATAATAGACATGAGAGAACATGTCATTGATGTTCCACCGCAGGAGGTTATCTGTAAGGACAATGTTGTTGTTACAGTTGATGCCGTTGTGTACTATCAGGTTATAGACCCAGTAAAAGCTGCATATAACGTTAGTGACTTTCTCTTAGCTATAATAAAGCTTGCACAAACAAACTTAAGGGCAATAATTGGTGAGATGGAGCTTGATGAAACGCTAAGCGGAAGAGATATCATAAATGCTCGCTTGAGGGAAGAGTTAGATAAAATCACTGACCGCTGGGGTGTAAAGATTACAAGGGTTGAAATTCAAAGAATTGATCCACCGCGGGACATACAGGAGGCAATGGCTAAGCAAATGACTGCTGAGAGAGAAAAGAGGGCAATGATTCTGATAGCTGAAGGTAAGAAGGAGAGCGCAATCAAGCAAGCTGAGGGTGAAAAACAAGCAAGAATCTTAAGGGCAGAGGGTATCAAGCAGGAGCAGATTCTTATTGCTGAAGGTCAAGCGGAGGCAATAAAGAAAGTTCTTGAAGCTTTGAAATTAGCTGATGAGAAGTACTTAACTTTGCAATACATTGAAAAGCTTCCAGAACTGGCTAAGTACGGTAACCTAATAGTTCCATACGACACAGAAGCGTTAATCGGCCTGTTAAGAGTCCTTCAAAAAGTCAGCAAAACAAAGCTGCCAGAGCCAAAAGAGAATTCACCTGAAGGTTTATCAAAGAATTCTCCAGCAGAAACAGAAAACGATAAAAATGCGGAGAGACTAAAGAAAATCTGGGAGTGATGTGTGATGGATTATTTCCCCATTTTACTTTTAATTTTAGGCTTGCTGATCATAGTCCTTGATATGATGGTTGCGGCATTTATAACTCCAATTGGAATAGCCTTTGCTGTTCTTGGGCTGTTGCTTGGATTGGGTGTGAATTTTAACGTTGCATTTGTGATATCTTTGATATCTGCAGTTATCAGCTATCAGCTTTTTGCACGGCTAATCAAGAAAGAAACCGTTGATATTGGAAAGCCCAAATACACCTTTGAGCTTAAAGGCAAAAAGGGGAAAGTAAAAAGGATCAAAGGGGATGAAGTCTGGGTCGAGCTTGAGGGCGAAGAATGGATTGCCAATCCCCTCGATGATGTTAAAGAGGGAGACGAAGTTGTTGTGGTTGATGTTGATGGTGTAAAACTGATTGTTCGCAAGACTTGATTAGGTTTTTAAGTCTAATATCTCTTTTCTATTAAAGGTGGCTCGAATGAAAATATATGTGAAAGTGTATCGCGTTCAAGGGGAGGTTTTACTGGCGGCATGTGATGAGGAATTAATGGGGAAAACATTCAGAGAAGGTGAGCTTAAATTGGAGGTTAAAGAGAGATTTTACAAAGGCGAGCTTAGAGATGTTGAAGATTTAGAAAAATTGCTGGAAGAGGCGACAATAGCGAACTTAGTTGGAGAGAGATGTGTTGGTAAGGCAATTGAGCTTGGTTACATTGATAAAGATAGAGTGCTCTACATTCAGGGGGTTCCTCATGCACAGATGGCAAAAATGCTATGGTGAGACCTCAAAGGGGTGAGAATTATGAGTGAACGCTTCTGCTATAGGTGCGGAATAAGCGAGAGTGAAGGGGGGCCTTTAATAGATGGACTTTGTCAGGTTTGTTTTAGAAAAGAGAATCCGGTATTGGTAATGGAGGATGAAATCAACACTGAACTATGCCAGAACTGTGGAAGCTACAAGAAGAAAGGGGTGTGGGTGGATCCACAAAATTACGAACTCGACCAGCTGATATTTGAAGTTGCTGAAAATGCCCTCATTGAAAATATAACTTTAGATGAGCGTGTTAAAGAAATCAGGATTGTGTCAAGGGAGGAGCTTAATGAAATTGAAGAACTTCCAGTTGGGGTTGCATACTTAAGTTATGAACCAGTTAACTGGCACATTGATTATTTTCCAGCTATTGTGATTTATGAAATTGAAATTAAAGCTCGCATACATGAACTCCAAAAAGAGTTGCATCATGAAACGAAAACTATCACAGTTTATGTGAGGCAAACAGTCTGTCCAAGATGTCAAAAGTTTCTTGGAGGATACTTTGAGGCTATTTTGCAAGTTAGGGCAGAGGATAGGCAGCTGACTGAGGAGGAAAAAGATGAAATTGTGAAGCTTGTTCAAGAAAAAGTGGACGAAATAATGAGGAGAGACAGAATGGGATTCATTCAGGACACGGTTGAGCTTGAAGAGGGTATTGATTTTTACATGGGCTCTACAAGGTCGGCAAGAAAGCTTGCTCAAGCGATAAGAGACAGATATGGCGGGACAATAAGCGAAGCTTACGAACTTGTCGGTCTCGATAGACAGACAAGCAAAGAAGTTTATAGGACGAGTGTAAGCGTCAGGCTTCCTAAGTTTAGGAAAGGAGACATCGTCAGTGACAAGAATGGGAACATTTATCGTGTTGAAGAAGTCAATGGAAAGGGAATGAACCTTACAAACCTATCAACACATGAGAGTGAACACAAAGACTGGAAGACTATAAAGAGAGAAAGGGTAGAGTTAGTTGAACACGAGAAAAAGGAAGCCATGCTCACGAGTTTAACCCCTAAAGAAGCTCAGTTTATGGACATGGAGAGCTATGAGACGTTTGAAATCGAAAGACCAGAGATTGACTTAAAAGAAGGGGAGATTTATAGGCTTGTAAAAATTAAAGGCAAATATTACATTGAGGGTAAAAAGGAATGATTTCACAACGTTTATAATCTCTGCACTTTCTCTTTTTCTTGGGTGATAAAATGAGGGTTATAGGCGTTGATCCTGGAACAAGGAGCTTTGATATTATTGGTCTCAAGGATGGAAAGATAAAGCTTGACTTAAGCTTTCCAAGCGAAGTCGTTGCCGAAGAACCGAGTAAAATTGTAAAAGCCATTGAAGGATTCAATGCCGATCTTATAATTGGCCCTTCCGGCTATGGAATTCCGCTGAAGCACATCAGAGAGCTAACTGAGAGAGATAGATTTGAGATGACGCTCGTTAGAGAAGAAGAGATGAAGCAAATCCCTGTTTTAATTGGCCTTCAGAAGATGGTCAACGAGATGAAAGAAAAAGATATGAATGTTTGGTTTATTCCCGGGATAATACACCTCCCAACGGTGCCCGAATTTAGGAAATACAATAAGATTGACATGGGAACTGCGGATAAAATGGCGATAACTGTTTTGGCGATCTACGATCAGGCTAAGCGCCTGGGCATTTCCTATGAAGAGGTTTCATTCGCCCTGCTTGAGGTTGGCTTTGGCTACAACTTCGCTGGGGCGGTTGACAGAGGAAAGATAGTCGATGGAATTGGCGGGACTATCTTCCCTGGGCCAGCATTTGTCAACAGCGGTGCTCTGGACGGGGAAGTTGCCTATCTGGTTGGTGAGATAAAGAAGTGGCATCTCTTCTACGGAGGAGCTTCAATAATAGCAGCTGGTGAGGTTTTGTCTCCAGAGGAGTTCGCCAAGCGCTTGGATGAAGAAAGCTTTGCAAAAGCATGGGAGGCGATGAAAGACGGCTTTGTAAAAGCCATAGCGAGTGAATTAGCGGTTATTGAAAAGCCGAAGGAGATAATTCTCTCTGGAAGACTCATGCGCATCAGAGAGCTCAGAGAAGACGTTAAAGATCTCTTCGAGGAAAAGTTTGGTTTGCCTGTGGTTAAGCAGAGAGGTTTGGAAGGAAAAGCCAAGGAAGCTGCCCAGGGAAGTGCAATAATCGGCGATGGTCTCTTGGGAGGTCAGTTTAAGGATTTAATCGAACATGTTGAGATTAGAAAAGCCAGAGGAAGCGTTTTAGATTATGTTAAGTTTCCTCTGGACCTTTAACTTTTCTTAACCTTTTTAAACCTTTGGTTTTGAACCTTTGGCGGTGAAGAAAAATGAGTAGGAGAGTTGTTATCATCGGCGGTGGAGCTGCTGGAATGAGTGCCGCTTCAAGGGTCAAGCGTTTAAATCCTGAGTGGGATGTTAAAGTCTTTGAGGCAACTGAGTGGGTAAGTCATGCCCCTTGTGGAGTTCCTTACGTTGTTGAAGGAATTTCCCCAAAAGAGAAGCTGATGCACTACCCCCCAGAATTCTTCAGAAAGAAGAGAGGAATTGATCTGCACTTAAATGCTAAAGTTGTGGAAGTTGAGCAAGGACAAGTCAGGGTTCAGGAAAAAGATGGTGAGCATAAATATGAATGGGACTACTTGGTTTTTGCTAACGGAGCTTCACCAAAACTTCCACCAATTGAAGGGGTTGACTTAAAAGGAGTTTTTACGGCAGATTTGCCCCCCGATGCAGTTGCGATAAGGGAGTATATGCAGGAATACGATGTTAAAGATGTTGTTGTGATTGGAACTGGATACATAGCACTTGAAATGGCTGAGGCGTTTGTAGCTCAAGGAAAGAATGTAACGCTTATTGGGAGGAGTGAGAGGGTTCTAAGAAAAAGTTACGATAAGGAGATCACAGACATAGTCGAGGCAAAGCTTAGGGAGCACCTTAACTTACGTTTGCAAGAGCTGACAATTAGAATCGATGGGAAAGAAAGGGTTGAAAAAGTCGTTACTGATGCAAATGAGTACAAAGCTGATTTAGTTGTGATAGCAACGGGAATAAAGCCAAACATTGAGCTGGCAAGGCAGCTTGGCGTTAGAATTGGAGAAACTGGCGCAATATGGACCAATGAAAAGATGCAGACAAGCGTTGAGAATGTTTATGCAGCTGGAGATGTTGCCGAGACAAAGCACATAATCACTGGGAGGAGGGTCTGGGTTCCTTTAGCTCCTCCAGGAAATAAGATGGGGTATGTTGCCGGTAGCAACATAGCAGGAAAAGAAATTCGTTTTCCTGGTGTATTGGGAACTTCAATAACGAAGTTCATGGACTTGGAAATCGGGAAGACGGGTTTAACTGAAAGCGAGGCATTGAAAGAGGGCTATGAGGTTAAAACAGCATTCATTGAAGCAAGAACAAAGCCACACTACTACCCTGGTGGGAAGAAAATCTGGCTCAAGGCAGTAGCGGATAAAGAAACCAATAGGCTCTTAGGACTACAGGCAGTTGGTTCAGATGTATTGCCAAGAATTGATGCATTTTCAGTAGCTCTACAAGCCGGCTTCACTGTGAAAGATATGTTCTTTGCCGATTTGGCATACGCTCCCCCATTTGCACCAGTGTGGGATCCACTGATCGTGCTGGCAAGGGTTTTGAAGTTCTGACTTACCATTTTCACTTTTTATGGATTTTCTGATTTCTATCCAATAAATTTTATTGTGAAAATTTTTCTCATCGAAAGATTTTTCAGATAGAAGCTTATACGTTCGATGGGGTGGATATCTTGAAATCCAAGGTTGCAGAGAGAGAATTCCCCTTCCACTGGCAGTTCCTTAATGAAGTTCTGAAAAACCCTCAGCTTGTTGTTAGATATTTTCCGTACTTTGATAACACAGAAGTGCGGGATGGGAAACTCTATGTAAAATTTAAAGTTCCTAAATTCCTTTTTAATTTTGGATTTGAATTTAAGCTTGAGGCTGGATTTGAAGAGAATAAGTGCATTTATACATTTAAGGGTGATAAGGGCATTTTAACGATTACGTTTGAGTGTTTGGACAACAAGCTTAGAGTGGAAGCAAGCTGGTCGGGATTTGGGGAATTCATGATGGGTAAGAACCTTGAAATATTTGCAAACGGCATAGCTGACTCTATTAAAAGCTTTTGCCAGAGCCAAGCAAGAGTTTATGAAAAATGCGAGATATGTAAAATTGGAGAAAAAATCAAAGCTCATGTCAGAGATTTAATACCCTCAACTTTACCCTCCCTCCTGATGAGGCTGTATCTATCAAGTGGTAGTACCCGTATTGAAATTGAAGGAAAAGCGTTAGATAAGAGAGATACATTTAGGGCATATATAAAAGATGGAAAGCTGGTTCACTTTACATTCTCTTCAGAAGAGGGTGCAATTGCCCTTGATATGAACATTGATTTAAAAGAGCTTGAAAAGGAAATAGAGGTCTTTGAGGATATTCCCCTTTCAGGCGAGTTTGAAATTACAGCGTTTCCCTCAGATTTCAAGCTTCCTAAGGCTTAATAGACTCAAGAGAGCGAAGAGTGAAGATGCTCCAAAGTTTGCTGTAAATCCGCCAGCGTAAACTAAAAATCCGCTTAAAAAGCTTCCTATTATATATCCGAGTGAGTTGATTAAGTTAAATGTCCCCATCGCCGTTCCTTTTTCTCTTTCGCCAGCAAGTTTTCCAACAATTGAGGTTGAGGAGATGCTTATGAATGACCATGAATAACCAGCAAGGAAGTATGAAAGAAATGCTAATGGAAGGAGATACGGGAGCATAAATGTTCCCATGAGGATGGTCGCAATCCCAATCAGCCTCAAGGTTATACCCTCTTTTAAAACCTTCAGCTTGTCTCTGTTTTCAAGCATCAATCCAACCTTTAAGTACATAAAGGCTGAAACTGAAGAGTTGAGTATTGCAGCCAAATAAATATATCTTCTTTCAAGACCATTTTCTGCCAACAATACTGGAAACTGGGAAAAATACATTCCGACAGATATCCAGAATAAGAATGATGCAAAGTAAAACTTCCCAAATTTTGGCTTCCTGAGATTTATGTGCAGCATGAATGTTGGCACATAGCGTATTTTTTCAACTACATAGTTGCCGAAAATTCTGATGCTCTTTCTATTCACATAAATTGGAATCTCCCTAATTGTTTTGGCTCCCCAGATTAATGATGGAATATTGAGGAGGGCAAAGAGTAGCAAGAGCTGCCTTATTGTGAGGTATTGAGATAAGACGAATCCCAGACCAAGCCCAAAAACCCATGCCCAGCCGCTTATTTCATTGAACTTTCCTATTCCATAATCCCAGCTGTGCTTCCTAACACTTCTGAGAACGAGGACGATTGGAACGGAAAGTGTTGAGGCCAAGAAAAAGGAGTAAACGGCATTGAGTATGATGAATTCAGCTGGGCTGTTTGCAAATGAGAGGGCTGTTAGGAATATGCTCACACTGAAGAATCCGAACAGAATGAATATCTTCCTCCTCAAAGTTCTATCACTCAGCTTCCCCCAGAACAAGCTGCCAATCATTGAAGATAGGCTTGCAAGAGAGTTCATTATTCCGACCATCTGAGCATTTCCACCAAGCTGAAGGAGGTATAAAGGCATTAGGATTGAGCTTCCACCGGTTGAAATCTTAAAAGGTATAAACGAATAAAACCACTTAGGAACCTTTGATATTCCATAATACCTATGAGAGACCTTCTTTGCATGCATTGTGGCGTTTATTCTTTGACTCATTTCAGACCACCACGAGGCTGGTGAAGAGCAGGTTTTGGTTTATAAAGGTTGCTGAAGAGAAGAGGGCTTTGATGAACACCAATATTCATTTCCTTGCTGGGAAATAAAGAAGAAGGAGCTTTAAAAGAGGAACTGGCTATTTTCTTGCTGTAATCTCATCATTGGATTCGACTAAAGTATCAAAACTTCAATCAGAAGTAGTTATAAAAAGTTGTTGGATTAAAGATTGAAAGGGGTGGAACTATTGAAAAGTAACGTGATATGCTATAAACCCATTGGCATTATTCACACTCCATTTAAAGAGCCAAGAGGAATTCCAATACAGCCTTCTGCAGCAAGAGGAATTGAAGGGAAGGTAGAAGTCTTCCCAGAATATGTCCAAGGTTTGAAAGACCTTGAGGGATTTTCGCATGTAATTTTAATTTACCACTTTCATCTGGCAAAACCCGGCAGTTTGTTGGTCAAGCCTTATATGGACGATGAGTATCATGGAGTCTTTGCCACTAGAGCCCCAAGTAGACCCAACCCAATAGGTCTCTCTATAGTGAGGCTTGTCAAAGTTAAAGGGAATATACTTCACGTTAAAGATGTCGATATAGTGGATAGAACGCCTCTCTTAGATATCAAACCTTATGTCCCGGATTTCGACGTTAGAGAGGTTGAAAGAATAGGCTGGCTTGAAAACAATATTCATAAACTTTCAAAGGCGAAGGATGATGGGAGATTTATACTAGAGTAAATAAATTGAAAATCTTCAAAAACAAAAAAGAAGGCTCAATAATATCAACTTGGTGTCCTATATGGCCAGCATGCTCTTATGCTCTTCTACCATAAATCTATCCAGGCATTTGCCGAGGTGGAAGCCAACTGAATGGGACCGTTTCCAGGCCAAGGCTTCCACCAATACCCCCTAACCTCACGGCATCATCATTACATCCAAGGAGCATTCCTTAGAATGAAAAATTGATAAGCGGGATCAAAACATTCGTTAAGGGATGATAAAATAAGCTTCAAGCTTAGAATGTGAGTGTCGCCTCTTTGCAAAGTTAGGGATTTCTCTGCCGATATCTTTGATGGATACTATTCACACATATATTGGCTTTACCTTCTTTGGGCTCTCGGTTGTGCATATTGCCCTCAACTGGTCTGCAATGAAAAGCTACTTCCGCAGGCTTATGCAATAAGTTTATATTTCATTAGGTTTACCTAATTTCGGTGAGGAGATGAGGAAGCTTAGGATAGCGTTTGGGATGGAAAATGAGGGAAAGCTGACAGATGGTCACTATGGGGACTCAGAGTTCTTCTTAATATACGAAATCTTAGAAAATGGGACTGCAAAGCTCTTGGAAAAGAGATCAAACAGAGCTAAGAAGATGGAGGAGCATGAGAGTGAGCACGGTGATCTGAGGAAGTTTAGGGCTATCATTGAACAACTAAAGGATGTTGATGTGCTGGCGGCGTTCAGAATGGGCCCTAACTTCTTGAGAATCAGAGACCAGAGCAATAAAGTTGCATTCTTTACGAATACGAGGGATCTAAATTTAGCACTTCAAAGAGTTATTGAAAGCTTTGAAGAGCTTTGGAAGCAAGTTGAAGAGAAGAAGTCAAAGCATGCTTGAATTTTCAGTTTTACTTTTTTGTTTTGTTCAACTTCATAAATCTATTCGAAATCTTTATACACCATTAGGTTTACCTAATTTTGGTGAAAGTCAATGATAGCATTTGGTCCCGTTCCATCTCGCAGATTGGGAAAAAGCTTAGGCATAAACAACATTCCAGATAAAGTATGCTCATATGCTTGTGTTTACTGCCAAATTGGGAGAACAATTAAGATGGAAGTTGAAAGGAGGGCATTTTATAACCCAGAGCTGATCTTCAAGGAAGCTAAAGAAAAAGTTGAGAAAGCCAGAGCAAAAGGAGAGCGCGTTGATTATATCACATTTGTTCCAGATGGTGAACCGACTTTGGATATTAACCTTGGAAAGGAAGCTGAGCTATTGAAAGAACTTGGAATCCCTTTGGCAATTTTAACGAACTCTTCCCTAATCTGGAGGAAAGATGTTAGGGAGGATTTATTGAAGTTTGATTTTGTCTCTCTAAAGCTTGATGCTGTAAGTGAGCAACTGTGGAGAAAAATTGACAGATCTCATAAAAGCTTAAAGCTCGATGAAGTCCTTGATGGAATGCTCAAATTTAGAAAAGAGTTCAAAGGAAAACTCGTAACAGAGACTATGCTCATCGATGGAGTTAATTATGGAGACGAATTTGAGAAGATTGCTGAGTTTCTGAAGAAGCTTGAACCAGATATAGCTTACATAGCTATTCCAACGAGACCCCCAGCGGAAAGGTGGGTTAAGCCAGCTAATGAGGAGACGATAAACAGAGCGTTTCAGATTTTTGCTAAGGCTTTAGGAAGTGATAGAATAGAGTATCTCATTGGCTATGAGGGAAATGCATTTGCTTTTACGGGAAATGTTGAGGAGGATTTACTGAGCATAACGGCTGTCCACCCGATGAGAGAAGATGCCGTTGAAGACTTTCTTAAAAAGGCCAATGCAGAGTGGAGCATTGTTGAGAAGCTTTTGATAGAAGGAAAGCTTATTGAGCTTGAATATGAAGGCAGAAAGTTTTACATGAGGAAGCTCAAGAGCAGAAATCTTTAATTATGTTCTATCTGAGATACATAATCTGGAAGGTGATGTCCCCTGATAGCCCTCATATCATTCCTATTAGTTATCCTCATTTCAATCATAATTGTTAGAATTGGAACGGTTGCATTAGAGATGACTGGGCTCTCAAGAGATGTTGCGGCTTTTCAGGCTCAGTCTGCTTTTTCTGGAACAGGTTTTACAACGTCTGAGTCGGAATATGTGGTTTCGCATCCAATACGAAGAAAGATAATCAGAATTCTAATTTTTCTGGGCAGTGCAGGAATAACTTCAGCTATAGCTACTCTTGTGTTGACATTCATTGGCAAAAGTGCTGAAGAGGTTAAGCAGAATTTTGTCGTACTTTTGAGCGGTTTACTGATTCTGTACTTTTTTGTGAGATCTAAATGGATAGATAAAATGATGAGAAAGGTGATTCGGAGACTTCTTAATAGATTCTTTCCTTCACTTAAAATCTATGACTACAATCAGCTTCTGGGTATAAGTCGAGGGTACTCAATTGGTCAGATAAAAGTTAGAAAAAGTAGCTGGCTTGCAAATAAAACTTTAAGGGAACTTCAATTGGATAAAGAAGGTGTTCTCGTTCTTGGAATTTACAGAAAAGTAGGAGAAAAAGAGGTTTATCTTGGTGCTCCAAGCGGTGATACAAAGATTCTCCCTGGAGATTTGGTTGTCCTTTATGGACCAGAGGATGTCATATTGAACCTCTCAAAGAGGGTCAAAGGAATCAGGGGTAAGATTGAGCATGAAGAGGCAGTCGAAAAAGCTAAGATTAGGGCAATGCAAGAAGAAATGGAGCTTAAGGGTGAGTAATGATGTGTGAATATGTATATGAGAATGGTCAGAAGTGCAGGACAAAGCCTCTTAAAGGTTCCAATTTCTGCTCACTACATATTCCTTATGAGGAGGGCGAGCTCTTATACGGGGAGAAAATCAAAGAGATAAAGAAAAAAGCTTTTCTCAAGAAGATAAGAAGGGGGATTACATATTTTGAGGGAGTTTATCTCTATGATGTTCGGATTTCAGACCTTAAAATTGAGCAGACGATAGTCTTTAAGAATTCAAAAATAAAAACCCTCATAGTAGATAGCTCAGAAATTGGAGGGCTCACAATTTATGGATCATCAATCGAGAGAATAATCATAGTTAAAACAGCTTTAAAAACTCTTATGATAACCAGATCAAACATATTCGGGTTTAATGCCCTTGAAGTGAACTTTTCAGGTTCTATTTATCTTAAAAACAGCGAAATCAGGTACATCATGATGAACTCATTTCACTATACCAAAGGTGAGGAGAAGCCAAGTGAAGAAGAATATGGGGAAAGGAGCAAGGCTTACGGCAGGATTGAGCTGACAAATTTAAGTGGTGTGAGAAGGATTGGAATTAATTCGAGATATCCCCTTTTAAGGCAAATTCTTGAGGAGCATGGTATTAAGGTTAGCGATATCTCAAGAAAGCACGCCAAGGCTGAGATACTTGCTATAAGCGGGGTTCAGTTCGATGAAAATCCAAGATTTAAGCGACAGGTCAGGATTTTACTCAGAGCATTCAACGGACAGCTTTTAATGGAAAATCTTGAAATCCCTGGCCATGTTCAGGTAACCCAGAGCAGAATTAAGCTACCGGAGTTTGTGCACGTTAAAATTTTGAATAACATAATTTTTAGGAAGGTTCGCTTCTACAGTGATACCACTTGGAATCTGACTGTTCTGCCAAATCTTGTGGCAGAGCTGGATGTGGAAGGCTTTATGCTTTTGGAAGACTGCCAGTTTAATAATCCTTACATTGAAGAAATCTTTTACAGATTGGCGAGAACCTCATGGGAAAGGGGAGGGGATAAGGACAAAGCAGACGAATACTATTACAAGGAAATGGTTGCGAAAAGGAAACAGCGAATGACTGCGTATAAGAGAGGAAAGAGGAAAATTTTTCTGATCGAACCCTATGTAGAGTGGCTTTTAGCAGACCTTACATGCAAATATGGGACCACTTGGAAGAGGCCAATTGTAATCTGGGTTATCACTGTGAATATAATATTCCCGATACTCTTCTACATTACAAAAAGTGTTGAGGGAAGTGGAGTTCCTTTGAAGTCTTTTTTGGATTATGTGTACTTCAGCATAGTCACTGCAACGACACTTGGTTATGGAGATTTGCATCCGGTTGGAATTGGAAGAGTTCTGGCTTCTGGTGAGGCTATATTTGGAATGTTCATGTGGGCAGTGCTGTTAACAGTTTTCGCCAGGAAGTACATGAGGTGAAAAAATGAGGGTAGGCTTAATAATCAACCCAATAGCTGGAATGGGAGGAAAAGTTGCCCTAAAAGGCACGGATGGAGTTGTTGAGGAAGCGATAAGAAGAGGGGCTGAGCCGATAGCACTAGATTTGGTTAAGCTCTTTTTAAGTGAGCTTTCACATTATGATGAATCTAAGGACATAGAATTCTTCACAGGCCCTAAAGAGCTTGGTGAATACGCCCTCAGAGGATTTAATTTTTCTTATCAAGTCCTTAAGCACAGAGAAATTGATTATAAGGAGATTTTTGGAGTTAGGATTCCTGATACCACGAGTGAAGACACAAAAACCTTAGCAAAGTTGATGGCAGATAAGGTTGATATTTTGGTTTTTGCAGGAGGAGATGGAACTGCGAGGGATGTATATTCGGCAGTTAATAGGAAAGTTCCAATCCTTGGAATTCCAACAGGAGTAAAAATGTTCTCCGGAGTTTTTGCTTCATCTCCAGAAGATGCTGCTAAGCTGTTAATTGAATTCCTTAAAGGAAATGCTCAAATTGTTGAGCGTGAAATTTTAGATTTGGATGAAGATTCATATAGAAAAGATGAAGTAAGAGTAAGGCTTTACGGCACTGCATTAACCCCCTATCTTGAAACCTTAGTTCAAGGCTCCAAAGAGCCAACAACCGTTGATGAAAGTGAAGAGCTCGAAGCTTTGGCTGAAGCTATCGTTGAAGAGCTGGAAGATGGAATTTACTTTCTGGGAGCAGGTTCGACAGTAAAAACGATAAAAGACAAGCTTGGCATTGATGGAACTCTCTTGGGAGTTGACATCGTTGAAATTAAAGACGGGAGGGTTAGGCTTTTAGTCAAAGATGCCCAAGAAAAGGATTTGCTGAAGTTCATTAACAGAAATCCGAAAATAATTGTTACAGTTGTGGGAGGAGTTAATTTCCTCTTTGGAAGGGGCAATCAGCAGTTTTCTTCGGATGTTCTTAGACATATTCCAAAAGAGAACATCATTGTTGTTGCAGCTCCATCAAAAGTTGAAAAGCCGATAAGAGTGTATACGGGTGACAAAGAAGTCGACAAAATGCTTAAGGGTTACATCAGGGTAAAGATAGGCCCGTGGAGAGATAGAATCGTGAAGGTCATTTAGCCTTCTATTTAAAGACGAGTGTACCAATATCCGTTTATACATGGAGCGCTTAGTTAAAAATGGTGGTCTGTGTGAAATACAGCAAACTTGCTATTGAAGTCCTTAAGGGGGCGGAGCAGGTAATCTATTATGATCCGGTTTATCACGGCAGAACACTGAAGATATTTGGCATTGATAATGATCCAACAAAAATAGTGAAGTACTTGGCAGATAAATACCTTGAAAAGGATTATGGAATAGTAATCTTTGATACTACAGGTGATTACCCAAAGGAAGGCTTTGAGAGCATAATAAAAATTAAAGATGGAAAACCCACTGGTCTTGACCCAATAAAAATGGCTAAGGAAGGAATAATAGACGATCCATATACGGCGGTAACAATAGTTCAAACAATCTATGAGCTGGACAGGAGTCTAACGGAAAAGCTTTATGCTGATGTTCTGTTTGGCAAAATTGAAAGCGTCCCTCAGGCAGCTTCATCTGAAGAGAAATATGCAGAGGTTATTAAAGAAAGTTATACCTCTCTTGATGAGGCTTTCTTTCAGGGAAGCACTCCCAATTTTGGAAATTCCATTCTTGTGGATCTCAGTGATGCACACAGCATCACAATTGTTGGCATGGCGTTTCTCATTGTTGCGGCAGTTGTGCGGAAAAGGAGGCACATTTTCATAGGTCTGGATGACGCGGCGGTGCTAAGCTATACTCCAGCCGGAAGCGCTGCTATCCCCCTTCTAACTCAGCCAATGAGAGGAAGGGTAACGGCACTGGCAACAAGATATACGGTTGAGTCAATCCTCAACATCTCAGGGCCAACACTTGTGCTGTATACTGATCCTGACATACAAAGCTTGATTTATGAGTCAAATGGCGTTCCTCCAGGGGCTATGAGAAAGAGGGTACTTAAAGGAGAAGGGGCTTTTATCTGGAGAACTCCAGAGACCATAAATGTCGAAGAAGGTGAGCTTCTGATTTAATTTTTCTTTTTTTCTTTTCTTGCCGAATTTCAAAGAGGAAAATACTAAAATAAAGTACAAGAGGTCAGAACAAGGCGCCATATTTATAGAAGATGTGACATGTTCCCTCATATGAAACCATACATGGCCCAACTGGATTCCTTGGAGTACAAGTCTTTCCGAAATGAGGACAGTCGGGAGGTAGTGCCAATCCCCTGAGTATAACTCCGCAAAGGCATCCCTTCTCCAAGTCAGGCAGCTTAGGAACTTCGGCGTCATAATAGCTTCTTATCTCCAGGTTTCTGTATTCGTCTTTAAGCTCAAGCCCGCTCTTTGGAATCACTCCTAAAGCTCTCCATTTTGCATCAACGACTTTAAAGAACTTGTTTATCAGCTTCTGAGCCTCAACATTTCCCTCATATTTTACGACTCTTGTATATTCGTTCTCTATTTTTACCTCTCCTCTCCTTATCATTCTCAGGAGCATTAAGATTCCTATCAGCACATCAACGGGTTCAAAGCCAGCAATAACTTGGGGGATTCCATACTCTGTTGTGATGTACTCCCAGCCTTTGACACCTATTATTGTAGATACATGTCCTGGATCAATTAATCCGTCAAAGGCTGTACCTTGTCTAACTAACACTTCAACAGCGGGAGGTGTTAATCGGTGGACGGAATAAATCTTAAAGTTCTCCACATCTTCTTCGACGACTGCATTAAGCATTCCAGCAGCTGGAGCAGTTGTGGTCTCAAAACCCGGAGAGAAATGAACAACCAACCTGTCTGGATTGTTTTTGGCAATCTTATACGCATCATAAATTGAATAGACTATTCTGACGTCATATCCCTCACTTCTTAAGTCGGCAAAACTTCCTCTTGGCGTGGGGATTTTATACATGTCACCAAATGTCGTTAGAATTATTCTCTCCCCTTCTTCATATGCTTTCCTCATTATCTCCTGCATTTTCACAATATCCTCAACGGGGGTTATGCAGACAGGACAGCCAGGCCCGCTGACGATTTTAACGTTTTCTGGCAAAAGTGAGCGGATTCCGCTCCTTGTTACCGTATCTTCATGGGTTCCGCAGACGTGCATGATTTTAACTACCCTTCCTATTTTTTCAGCCTCCCTATGAATGAGCCTTGTTATCTTTTGAGCGAATTCTTTGTCTCTAAAAACGCTAAAGGCTTCCATCTTCATTCCTCCATGGCTTTTAGAACTTCTTCCCATGCTTGCAGAATTTCTTTTGCGGTTTTATCATCCAGTTTTTCTATTGCAAAGCCCGTGTGCACAATCACATAATCGCCAACTTCAACGTTTGGGAGCAAATCTAAACGAGCCTCTCTCTTTACACCACCGAAATCAACGATTGCAACTTTCCCTTTGATTTCAAGAACCTTAGCCGGAACTGCCAGACACATAACTTTCACCCATTTTCTGTTTGGTAAAGGAGTTTATAGATGTTTTTGAAACTTTGTGTTTAAAACCAATAACACCATGTCTGCGAATATTGTTGGATTCGGTGACAATTCTCCTCTTTCTTTGAACCTTTGGTTAAACACCGTCTGTTTTAAAAAGCGTTAAAAATTGCCATTTTAATTCTCATTTGATAATACGAAATCTAAAATCAGTAGCACAAATGGTGGTGAAATTTATGAAGAGTAGCAAAAAAGTTTTGGCTTTGCTTGTGCTGTCAGTTTTAGTTTTTAGCATTTTCAGTGCTGGCTGTATAAATCAGGGTCATCAGACAGAGACAACAAGCAAGGTTACAGCTAAATCTTCTCCCACCCAAAGCATCCAGGAGCAGAAGCCTGAAACAACTACAAGCAAAGCCAAATATCCAATAACGCTTACAGACTTTGCTGGGAGAACCGTAACAATAGAAAAGCCACCTGAGAGAGTTATTGTTCTAACAAGCTACTGGGCTGAAATTTTGTGTATCCTTGGGGTTCAAGATAGGATTGTGGGTATTGGAAAGTACATCCCTTACGATCCATACATTCCAGAAGATGTTAAAAAGAAGCCTGTTGTTGGAAGCAGCTTCAAAGGGTTGAACTGGGAAACTGTTGCAAGCTTGAATCCGGATTTGATAATCGTGGACTGGTATGGGGGCAAATACAAAGACGCTGAGACGATTAAGAAAGCTGAAGAGCTCGGGATACCTGTTATAGCCCTGAGTGCAAAAAGTGTTGAAGATAATATTAAGGTTGTTGAGATTTTAGGAAAAGTTTTCGGAAAAGAAGAGAAGGCTGAAGAACTTGCAAGCTGGATGAAGGAAAAGCTGGATGAAGTTAACAAAATAACCAGTCAGATTCCAGCAGACAAGAAAAAGAACGTTCTTCTTATAAGTGCTCCGAAAGATATAGGTGGTCCAATCACCGTCTATGCAAAGGGAAGCGCATGGGCAAGCATCGTTGAGCTCGTCGGCGCTCACAACTTGGCTTTTGACAAGAATTTTGACACCCAGTGGCCAAAGCTTGACTTGGAGAAGATAATAGCTTACTGGGGAGACAAAGCCGATGTTATAATCGTAACCTCCTTCAGCCAGGATAAGCTTGAGAAAGCAGTTAACGACATTAAAAATGATCCCAGATGGAGGGAGATTAAAGCTGTAAAAGAAGGCCATGTTTATGGCATCTTGGCTGGCTCTAAAGCCTTCTTAGACTGGGGGCCGAGAATAATAGTGGGTGTATATCAGCTGGGCGGATTAATTTACCCCGAGTATTATCCAGAGTGGAAGCCAATAGCAAAAGAGCTGCTTGAGACCTTTTATGGGGTTAAATACGAGGCCTCAATAAGTGTCATGGACTCAATGGGGAGAAAGGTAACCTTCGAGAAAGTTCCAGAGAGGGTAGTTGTCCTGAGCAGTTACTGGGCGGAGGTTATGTACTGCTTGGGAGTTGCAGACAAGATAGTGGGGATTGATAAGTACACACCATATGATCAGTTTTTGCCCGAAAGCATTAGAGAAAAGCCTAAAGTAGGCTCAACGTACAGCGGTATAAACTGGGAGACCGTTGCAAGCCTAAATCCAGAATTGATAATCATGGGGCGATGGAAGGGAAGCTTCACTTCGGGGGAGCAGGATGTTATTGAGAAATCAAAAGAGCTCGGCTTCAAAGTTCTGGCATTTGGGATTCCTGACTCCAATGTGACAGGAACAAAGATGCCCTACGAAAACATCAGGATAATAAGAGTCCTTGGAAAAGTTTTTGACAGAGAGAGAAAAGCCGAAGAGCTTGCAAGCTTCTTGGAGAAGTACTACAACAAAGCTTTGGACATAGCAAGCAAGATACCACCAGATAAGAAGAAAAACGTTTTGATAGTCTATGGCTCATCGATAGCTGGGAAGTATGCTACTGGAGCGATAAGCATATCTTATAAGGGCTCAGCATATGCTGAAACCGCTGAGCTCATTGGAGCGCACAATGTTGCATTCGACTACAACTTCTCAACTCAGTATCCAAAGCTCGACCTGGAGAAGCTCATAGCGTACTTTGGAGATAAGACAGATGTTCTGATAGTGGTTGACTGGGATGCAGAAAGGCTCAATGAAGCTGTGGAAAAGATAAAGAGCGATCCAGCATGGCAGGAAATCAAAGCTGTCAAAGAAGGGAACGTCGTTGGAATATTGGTGAGCTCATGGAGAAAAGACGCTGTAGCGTTATATGGGCCGAGATTCATCACCGGAATCTATGCCTTTGGACACGCAATTTACCCAGAATATTACCCAGACTGGAAGCCGATATACAAAGAGCTCCTCAAGAGGTTCTACGGCATGGAGGGCTGATTATGAAAAGGCTCCTCTTCCTTTTTCTTTTAGTTTCCCCAATTTTTGCGTTCTTCATAAGCTTATGCATTGGGGCTTATCATATTCCTCTCTCTGCCATCGTGGATATGGTGGTATTAAAGACCCTTCAGCTCATCTCGGGAATTTTGGCTAAAATAACTTTTGGAAGGATTGATTTCGCTGTTCAAATTCCCTATCCAAGCGTTTATCAGACCATTCTTTTCAAAATAAGGCTCCCAAGGGTTATCTTGGCGATGATTGTTGGGTCTGCTTTAGCCCTCTCTGGAGCAGTCTTGCAGGCGATATTTAGAAACCCCTTAGTTAACAGCTATATCTTAGGAATCTCAGCGGGAGCAGCTTTTGGTGCCGCTTTGGCTATAGGGCTTTCCCTAAGCTTAGGTGTAACTCCCTTGGCATTTGTCTTTGCTATACTCGCTGTGTTCTTGACAACTTCTCTGGCCAAAATTGGGGGAAGAATAACCCCTGTTTCGCTCGTTCTTGCTGGAGTAATTGTTAATGCATTCTTTTCAGCCTTGACTTCCCTGTTGAAGTTTTTGATGGAGCATGAAAAGCTGGCGAGCGTTGTTTACTGGCTCATGGGGAGCTTTGCAGATGCTGAGTGGCATTCAGTCAAAGTTGCATTCCCTGTAATCTTTCTTGGATGTGCGTTGATTTATATGATGCGCTGGCAGCTGAACGTTCTATCCTTTGGAGAAGAGGCTAAAATCGTTGGAGTTGAAACTGAAAAGCTGAAGTTTGCCTTTATCATAATAATCTCCCTCATAACCGCTGTTTCAGTTGCTTTCTGCGGGATAATTGGATGGGTAGGGTTGATGGTTCCGCACATCGTCAGAATGGCATTCGGGCCAGACCACAAAACACTGATACCCCTAACAATAACTGTGGGAGCTTCATTCATGGTTTTAGCAGACACACTGGCTCGCTCGGTAACGACCTATGAAATTCCAATTGGTATATTGACGACAATCCTTGGAATTCCATTCTTTGCCTATCTGCTAAGAAAGACGGGCGGTGGTTGGAATGCTTGAAGTCAAGGGCTTATCATTCAGCTACGGTGATTTCAGCGTTGAGGATGTCTGCTTTGAGGTGAGAGAAGGCGAGATTTTAACGCTACTCGGTCCAAATGGTAGCGGGAAAACAACAATTTTAAAGAACATTTACGGGTTGCTGAAGCCAAAGAAAAAGTGCGTCTTTGTGGATGGTAAAGACTTTCACTCACTCTCTTTAAAGGAAAGGGCTAAGTTAGCTGGTTATGTCCCTCAGTCTCACCACCCTCCTTTCCCCTACACCGTTCTGGACGTCGTGGTTGTGGGCTTAGCCTCTCAGCTTGGAGTTTTCGAGAGCCCAAGGGAAGAGCACTATCAGAAGGCTTTAGAGAAGCTCAAGCTCATAGGAATGGAGCGCTTTAAGGATAAGCCCTACACACAGCTGAGCGGAGGTCAGCTGCAGCTTGTCCTCATAGCAAGGGCCCTCGTGCAGGAACCGAAAGTCCTCCTCCTGGATGAGCCAACCGCTCACTTGGATTTCAAGAACCAGGTAAAAGTGCTTGGAATAGTGAAGAGGTTGGCGAAGGAGGAAAGCATCTCTGCAGTTATGACGCTCCATGACCCGAATTTAGCCTCACTTTATTCAGACAGGATTGCCCTTGTTAAAGAAGGCAGAATCAAAGCTCTTGGAAAGCCGAGCCAAATCCTAAGGGAGGAGGTTCTTGAAGAAGTGTACGGCGTTCCGATATGTATCCTCGAATTCAATGGGTTTAGGCTCATCCTCCCAAAAATGGAGGGGATCTAAAGGTGGAACTGCTGATAACTTCAGCTGCAATTGCGTTCAGTTTTCTAAAACGCTCTGTCCCCGGGCTGCTTATTGGAATATTTATAGCTGAGCTTCTAATTGAGAAGGGCATAGTGGAGAAAGTATCATTCATTAGCAAGCCATTTATCAAGCTCTCAAACCTACCGGCAGAGTGTGCATTAACCTTTGCAACAGCTTTTTTGAACACGAGAGCCGCTAATGCTATGCTTGTGGACTTTTATAGGGGAGGCAAAATTGGAAAGAGGGAGCTCTACATAGCCTCGCTCATGAACGCTTTCCCTGCAATGGTCAGGCACTGGAATTCTCTAATTCCCGTTCTCCTGGCCACACTCGGAAAGCTCGGCTTGCTCTACTTTGGAATTCTGGTTTTCATAGGACTAATCCAGACAACGGTTTTTGCAGTGGCTGGGAAGATTTTGATCAAAAATCCAAGAAAAATGAGCAATCCTCAAAAGCAGATGAGGAAGAAAAAGCCCTTTAAGGATGTTCTGAAGAACGCTTTGGCAAAAACAAAGAAAACTTCAATCCCAATTCTGAAGACTATGGTTATAGTGACCTACATAACGGCTCTGCTCATAGCGGTTGGATTTTTCAATCATCTAAGTGACCTTGTGAGGAACTTTGCAGAGTTCTTACCATTTTCGCCAGAGGAGCTGAGTGTGGCCCTAAGTGCAATGGCTGGTAGCGTAGCAGCGTATACCCTTGGTGCAAACCTGTTAAAAGCTGGTTTAATAAGCGAAAAAGCTCTAATAAGGGCTCTTCTTCTCGGTTCGATTTTCGCAAATATAACCTTCCTGAGGGTGTTGGTTCCCTATTATGTCGGCCTTTATGGTCCAAGAGATGGAACAAAGCTCATGCTCATCTCAATGACAACGAGGAGCGTGATTATATTGTGTATTATCGCCGCTATGGGGGTGGTGCTGTGATATGTTTGATCATAGGTTATGGGGCAAGGGCATTGCCTTTGCTTCAGGAAATCCTTAGAGAAGAAAGAATAGAGGGCATTGTGCTCACTGACCAGAACTGTGAGAGGGAGCTGGATAAGGTAGAGAGGGCTGAGGTAATCTTCATCTACGCCCATGAGCTTCCTGAAATAGTGGAGGAGAAAATTAGAGAGAGCAAAGCTAAAGTCATCGCATGTGCAGGACTGGAAAGCCTGACCAACGTTCCAGAGGAAATCCTAATCAAAGCGAAGACATATTATGTCCTTGGAGGCGAGAAGAATCTTAGAAATCTGATCAGATTTTTGGCAAGCTTAACTGGGGAGGCAATTGAATACGAAGAACCGGAAGAAGTTCCCATGCACGGCGTCTATCACCCCGAGCTCGGTCTCTTTGAAAGTCTTGATGAATACCTGGAGGTTTACAAAAGGAGGCCCCTAATTGGAGTTCTCTTCTGGAGGAGTGCCTGGCTTTATAAGGAATTTAAACCAATTGGAGAGCTCATCAAAGCCCTTGAAGAAGAGGGCTTCGGTGTAATTCCAGTGTTTACCTATGGGAAAGACTCGACGACAGGACTTGGGAGAGAGAAGAGCGAGGCCCTTGAGGAGTTCTTCATGAAGGGTGGGAAGCCAATTATAGATGCCCTCGTGAGCCTAATCTCCTTCGGCACGGTCGATTTAAAGAATCTGGAAAAGCTCAACGTTCCAGTTTTTGCTCCGATAAGATCTTACTACCAGTCCCTTGAAGAGTGGGAGAAGAGCGAACAAGGCGTTGACTATATGACTCAGGTTTATGGAGTGATAATTCCAGAAGTTGCGGGAACAATTGAGCCAATTTTCATAGCTGGGACCAGAAATATTGAAGGCTACAAGGTTGGAGAACCTTACGAAGAGCACATGAAATATTTAGCCAAAAGAGTAAAGAAGTGGATCGAGCTCAGGAAGAAGCCAAAAAGCGAAGTTAAAATTGCTATAGTCCTAATAAATCCTCCATGTAAAGGGCTTGAGGCGAACATCGGCGTTGGACTTGGTTTAGATGTTCCGGAGAGCATCGTTAGACTTCTGCACAGGCTTAAAGAGGAAGGCTACTACGTTGGCGAAGATTTGCCAAAGAATGGAGAGGAGCTTATAAAGTTGATTCTGGAGAAAAAAGCGATAAGCGAGTTCAGATGGACAAGCGTTGAGGAAATAGTCAAAAGCGGCGGAGCGGTTGACTTTGTAGGCTTGGAGGAGTATCTGGAGTGGTTCAACGAGCTTCCGGAGGACTTGAGGGAGAGAATCATCAAGGACTGGGGAAAGCCAGAGGATGTCTTAGCCGGGAAAGTGGACAAAGCATTGGTTGGGATGGTCTACGAAGGGAGATTTGTCGTTCCCGGGATATGCTTTGGAAACGTCTTCATAACCCCTCAGCCAAAGTTTGGCTGTGCTGGAGCGAGGTGCGACGGAAAGGTTTGTAGAATTCTGCACGATCCAACGATAGTCCCACCGCACCAGTGGTGGGCTGTTTACAGGTGGATAACGAGGAAATTCATGGCTGATGTAATGATACACTTCGGAACCCACGGCTACCTTGAGTTTAGGCCAGGAAAAGGCGTTGGGCTTTCTCCTTCATGTGTTCCTGAGGCAAGCTTAGATGACGTTCCGCACTTATACGTTTATGCAGTCTCCAACCCAATGGAAGGTGTTATTGCTAAGAGAAGAGGTTACGCAACGTTGATAGACCACGTGTATCCCCCAATGGGGATGGCAGAGGTTTTGGATGATTTGGATTCCCTCCTAACCCAGTATGCGAAGGCAAAGAGCCTGGGGGATGAAGCGAGGAGGAAGAAAATTTATGAGCAGATTCTGGAGAAAGCTAAGGAAAACAAGCTGAGAATAGCAAATCCAGAAGATGAGGAGCAGACGATAGAGGAAGTACATCGCTATATTGAGCTGATGAGGAATTCTCAAATAAACCTCGGCCTTCACGTCTTTGGACATCCACCAAAAGAGCCCGAGACATTGGCGGAATACGTTGCCACTGCGATGGCATACGATTCCTACGCTTCCCCTTCGATTAGAAGGGTTATAGCTGAAGCAATAGGCCTGGACTATAACGAGATAAGAAAGAACCCCTTGGGAACCACAAACGGCTTCACGAACAGAGAACTGCTGGAGATCTTCCACAAGATAGCGGTTAAAAGCTTAGAGCGTCTGCTTAGGGGAGAAAGCTTTGAAGTTGTCGAAGAAGAGATTGGAAAGTTCGGATTCAAAGTTAAGGAGAGAGAAAAGCTTGAAGAAACGTTTGGAAAAGCCCTTGAAGTTGCCAAAAAGATAGCTGAATGTGAAAAAGAATACGACGGCTTCTTGAAGGGACTGAAGGGAGAATACGTTGAACCCGGCCCCTCGGGCGCGATAACGAGAGGGAAGTTCGAGATTTTACCGACGGGGAGGAACTTCTATGCCGTCGACCCAAGGACTCTACCGACCAAAGCGGCATGGCAGATAGGGGTTGAAACTGCTGAAAAACTTTTGAAAGCTTACAAAGAAAAGCACGGGAGATATCCGGAGAGTGTTGGGCAAGTTCTCTGGAGCATAGACGGTTATAAAGCGGATGGGGAGCAGATAGCTCAAATCCTCTATTTGATTGGAGTTAGGCCGGTTTGGAAAGGAGATGTAGTTGCTGGACTCGAAGTAATTCCCTTAGAAGAGCTCGGAAGACCAAGGATTGATGTTCTGGTCAGAATAAGCGGAATCGTGAGGGATACCTTGCCAAACTACATCTACCTAATTGACGAGGCCATAGAGAAAGTTGTCATGCTGGACGAGCCCCCGGAGATGAACTACATCAAAAAGCACTACATTGAGCACATTAAAAAGCTCATTGAGCTCGGAAAGAGCTTTGAGGAAGCGCAGAGGTTTGCGAGGTTTAGAGTCTTTTCAGCCCCACCTGGTGCCTACGGTGCCGGAGTGAATTTAGCGGTTGAATCATCGGGCTGGAGGAGTGACGAGGACTTGGCCAAGGTGTGGATTCAGTGGAGCGGCTACGCCTACGGAAAGGATACCTTTGGCGTTGAAGCATATGACTCGCTGGTCTTGAACTTGAAAGAGGTGGACGTGATTAACAGGAACCACATAAGCGATGAGCACGACCCGACGAACTGCTGCTGCTATTTTGCCCATCACGGGGGCTTTAAGACGGCCGTTGATGCCTTAACAGGCAAGAACGTTGAAGTGGTTCAGACGGACACAAGGGACATAAGCGATGCCAAAATAGTTGACATGAAAGTTGAGCTTGAAAGGGTCGTTAGGACAAAGCTCCTCAATGATAGGTGGATTGAGGAAATGAAGAAGCACGGCTACAGAGGGGCGAGCGAGTTCTCAAAGAAGATTCTTCACTTGTACGGCTGGGAGGCAACGACGAAGCTCGTTGAAGATTGGGTTTTTGACGAGATAGCACAAAAGTACGTTTTGAATGAAGAAATGAGGAGATGGTTCGAGGAGCACAACCCCTACGCCATCGAGGAAATTGCAAGACGTTTGATTGAAGCTTATGAGCGCGGCTTGTGGAAGACAACTGATGGATTAATTGAAAAGCTCATGGAGGTTTATTCCGAGATTGAGGGAATTTTGGAGGAGAGCCTTGGTGAAGGGGAAGTTCAAGGTGGGACAATTGAAATCTACACAGCTGAGGATGACGAACACTGGAATGAAAAGATTGAGGAGGTGGATAAAATATGGAGCCTCGTGAAAAACGCTTAGTCTTCCCATTCTCTGCAATAGTCGGGCAGGAAAAGGCTAAATTAGCTTTACTTTGTGTAGCCGTTAATCCGCTCATTGGTGGTGTTCTGCTTAAAGGAGATAAGGGGACGGGAAAATCAACCTTAGTTAGGGCTTTGGCCAACGTTTTGCCAGAAATTGAGGTCGTTGATGGCTGTCCCTTCAACTGCAATCCGAGGAATCCCCTGGAGATGTGCGACAGCTGTTATGAGAGGTATGAGCGGGGAGAAGAGTTGCCAGTAGCGAAGAGGAAGATGCGCATTGTGGACCTGCCCTTAAGCGTTACAATAGACAGGCTTGTTGGAACCGTTGATGTAGAGCGCTTTTTGAAGGAGGGCAGAAAAGCTCTGCAGCCCGGAATACTCGCGGAGGCGAACAGGAACGTGCTCTACATCGATGAAGTGAACCTCTTGGATGACTACATAGCTGATTCACTCTTGGATGCTGCGGCAATGGGATGGAACACGATAGAGAGAGAAGGAATTTCCTTTAGGCATCCTGCTCGCTTTATCCTGGTTGGAAGCATGAACCCTGAGGAAGGTGAGCTTAGACCTCAAATCCTTGACAGATTTGGTTTGTGCGTTGAAGTTTCAGCACCAATGAATCCCGAGGAGAGAATAGAGATAGTTAGGAGAGTTGAAGAGTTTCATGAAGACCCGATAAGCTTCTATAAGAAGTTTGAGAGCGAAGAGAATAAGCTCACGGAGAGAATCGTTAAGGCAAGGGAGATTTTGCCGAAGGTCGAGATAAGCGACGATCTGCTGAAGCTTTTGGCTGAAACTGTCATTAATTTGGGAATTAAAACCAACAGGGCTGAGATAGCCACGATAAAAACAGCCAAAGCAATAGCCGCCCTGAACGGAAGGAGAAGGGTCTCACTGGAAGACTTAGAGAAGGCTATGGAATTGGCTCTACCTCACCGTCTGAGGGATAAGCCCTTCCAAAAGCCACCTCAGATGAAGCCTCCAAAGCCTAAAGATGATAAGGAGCACAATCATGACCACAAACACAACCATAGGCATGAGCACAAGAAGGAAGAAAAAAGTGGTGGAGAGTCTCGAAGTCAAGGGACTGGAAATTTAGAGCAAAATTTTCGTCCAAGCGAAGCTGAAATCCCAAGGATAGAGAGCAAAAACTTTGATGGAAGCGAATTCACGGGATACCGCTCTTCAAGAGACGTCAGCGTTACAGTGATAAACTTCCCCAAAGGCGTTCCAGTTTCTTATCTTCCGCCGACCAACGGCAAAATTAAAGACGTTGATTTTTACAACTCTCTGGTCTGGGCAGTCTTAAATGGAAAAAAGCCGCCAATAAAGCTTGATTTAAAGGACGTTCGTGTTAGGGTTAGGAAGGCAAAGGCACCAACGCTCTGGGTTCTCCTTTTGGATTCGAGCGGAAGTATGGCTGTGCAGAAGAGAATCAGCATTGCGAAGGGAATAGCGGAGAAATTGGTTGAGAACGGGTACACAAAGCGGTCAAAGGTAGCTTTGATAGTCGCAAAAGACAATCAGGCGGAAATCTTCGTCCCGCCTACTAAGAACTACTGGGAAGTACTTGAGAAAATAGAGAGCGTTCCAACTGGAGGGAGAACGCCTTTGAGTTCGGCCCTCTATAATCTTCTTCTGCTTGCTGAACGTGAGAGGAGAAAAGACAAGTCTCTAAAAGTTAGGGCATTCTTGATAACTGACGGAAAGGCGAATGTGTCGCTCTTTGGAAAGCGAATTAAGGATGAGATCATTGAGCTGGCAAAAGCTCTGAGGAAAAAGGGAATAGAACTTAATATCTACGACACACGGGGCAGGGGGATAAATCCAGGAATTTCGTATGTTCCAGTTTTGAAGGAAGTTGCAAACGCCAAAGTTTACAGGGCGTGAGAGCTTGGACTTTTTAAAGCTCTACATAATTTCGATGGCCTCAATTACTTTTGGGTATATTTTAGCCGAGACTCTAAGTGAGACTAACCTGATAAAGCTCATTGGGGCTAAAACTTCCAAGATAGCAAAGCTTGGCATTCACCCGGCTCTGACGCCAGTTCCAGCGTTGTATTTGGTTAGTCCAAGAGTTGCCCATGCAAATGCCTCTGCCTTGTTGAAAGAAGGGTTAATTGAGCCAATTGACCTTTACATAGCTATCCTTGCTTCAAATCTCTCGTTGAGAGTTATGTATATTTATCGCTATTATTTACCTGTGCTTCTACCTCTCTTAGGGATCGTAATGCTTTATTTCATTGGTCTGAGGATTCTCTTTGATTTTCTTCTTGTTTTTGTAGTTTTGATGATTGGACATAAGAGATACAGGGGTGTAAAAGTCAACGGCGAGAATAACAAAATTAAGCTTAACTTTTCAAGGAAAGCTTTCAAAAAGGGGTTAATCAAGGGATTAACAGCCTCACTAAACTTTGCTTTAAGGTTTACGCCTCTTTTCCTCTTGGTTGTCTTTATGCTTAAGTTGGGTATCTCAGATAAGATAGCCCTTGCTCTGTCTCCCATACTTGAAAAGCTTGGTTTAGACTCTTTGGGTATTACTTACATTACAACCGCCATCTTCAGCCCGAGGGCTGCTTATGGAATAGCCAAAGTGATGCTGAGTTACAATTACCCAATGCAAAAAGTCTTAGGGTGCATGTTCCTTGGGAATGGGCTGTTTGTTCTTCTCAATGAAAGCTGGGTTAGGATTTTGCCATTTTATTCTGGGCTCTATCCGAGGGAAGTGACTTTGAGGCTCCTATTTCTTCAAGCTGGATTATCTTCTCTTTACAACATCTTTTTGGCAATTGTTCTACTTAAACTCTAAAATTCTGGTCCTATTGGTAGTCTTCTCTTGTGTTCGGTTTTCTTTATTAAATTCTCAACGTATTCGATTTTTTCAATTGGAATATTCAACTCCTCGGCAATTTTCTCCTTGGGCATCTTCAAATCAACTAATCTGTAAAGAATCTCATCCAAGAGCCTGTAGCTTATGCCGAGTTCATCCTCATCCGTCTGCCCAATCCAGAGCCCAGCAGTGGGCTTCTTCTTAATGATCTTCTCCGGAACACCCAACCTCTTGGCAATCTCCCAGACTTCCGTTTTGTAGAGGTTTATCAGTGGAGCATAATCACTTGCACCATCACCCCACTTAGTATAATAACCCGTCAAAAGCTCACTCTTATTGCTTGTTCCCAAGACGAGGAGGTTGTACTGGTTTGCATGAGCGTAGAGCAAAATCATCCTTGCTCTCACCATTATGTTGCCTTTAGTAATTTTGTTCGGCTCGAAGTCAAGACTTTTTTCAAAAGCATCAACAATTGGCTTGATGTTGATGATCTTATAGTTAATTCCAAGAGTTTCACAGACTAATTTCGCATCTTCCACATCCTGATTCTCGTAGTATGGCATTATCAAGCCAAGAACTTTCTCCTTTCCCAAAGCCTTCACCGCAAGAAAAGCAGTAGTAGCACTATCAACACCACCACTAACACCAACCACTACACCCTCTACCTTGGCTTCATCAACCTTCTCCCGAATAAAAGAAACTAGCTTTGTAATTACCTCATCATAGTCAAGTTGTCTCATTGTAATCACCTCTATGGGGTATAAAATAAAAGAAAGCTTTAAACCTTTACATTTCAACGGCAAGTATCTTTACATGTTTATCTCTGTTTTTTATGAGCTCCTTGAAGCCTTTCTCTATTATTTCTTCCAGCTTAACCTTTGAGGTTATTAGAGGTTTAACATCAACCCTTTTTGATGCAACTAAAGAGATTCCTCTACAGAAATCATCGGCGCTGTGAGAGACCGATCCAATTATGCTTTTTTCTCCAACTACAAGTCCTTTAGCATCAAAAGATGTCAGACATTTAAAAACTCCCAAAGCAACTGCTTTTCCACCTTTTCTTATGCTTTCCACAGCAATCTTGAATGTTTCATTTAGTCCAACACACTCAAAGCTGACATCAGCTCCAAGTTCTGTCTCTCCTCTTATCTCTTCGATAACCTCTTCAACACTTTTTCCACTTGGATCAATTGTTATATCAGCACCGATCTCCTCTGCCTTCTTTCTCCTTGCTTTGGAAGGCTCTACAACAATTATTTTCCCTGCTCCAGAAGCTTTTGCAACTAAAAGGACGCATAAGCCAATGGGCCCAGCACCAATTATCACTACGCTGTCACCGGGCATCAGCTGAGCCTTTTTAACAGCTCTAACGCCAACTGAGAGCGGTTCAACTAATGCACCCTCTTCAAATGAAACGCTCTCTGGTATTTTGTATGCCTGATATGGCCTGACTAAGGCATATTCGGCAAAACCTCCGTCTTCACTTAGCCCTGTTACTCCAAAGTTTACACATAGGTTTTCCATACCTCTCTTACAGAAGTAGCACTCGCCGCAGTGAATTACTGGAAAGACGGCAACCCTATCACCTACTTCAAAGCCTTTAACTCCTGCTCCAACCTCAACAACTTCTCCAGCAAATTCGTGACCAATGGTGACTGGAGCAGTTTTTCCTGTGAGGGGATGGGGCTCTTTGGTTGGTATAAAAATTGGGCCATTTAGATACTCATTTAAGTCTGTTCCGCAGATGCCGCATGCTTTTATCTTGATTTTAATGAAGCCTGGCTTTATACTTGGCTCTCTAACTTCTTCGAGCCTTAGGTCCCTCTTTCCGTACCATCTAACTGCGAGCATTTTTCTTCACCTAGCGTTCATGAACAAAAATTCATGAATTTAATTCTTTCCCTTTGATTTTTGGAGAAGTGACAACTCAACTTTTTTATACCCCTTGCCATGTATGGGAATGCGAGGAAGATGATAGCGGCAGTACTGGCTGGTGGGAAGTCCCGAAGATTTGGTGAGAATAAGCTACTCTACAAAGTTGATGGAAAGCCCATTGTTATGCACACCATAGAGCGGTTGCTGAAAGCTGAGAATATCGATGATGTAGTAATCGTTACATGTCAAGAAAAAAAGGAAGACTTTGAGGCATTGAGGTTTAGAGTTCTGATTGATGACCTCTTGGTTGGGCCAATTGGTGGCATTTTTGTGGCTCTAAAAGAGGTTGGTGACGCCTTCATTGCGGCTGGAGATTTACCCCTAATAAATCCAAAATTTGTGGACTACATTGTTGAACGCTTTTATAAGAGTAAGTCCTTGGCATGCATCCCGATGTGGGCAAATGGCTATATAGAGCCACTGCATGCTGTCTACTCCAAGGATCTTCTCCCAATTTTAAAAGAGCAGATAGAGAAAGGAGAGTACATGATTCGAAAAGCGATAGAGAAGGCAGATCCTTGTTATATTACGATTGATTACCTTCCTGAAGAATTTAAAGAGAGCTTCTTCAACATAAACACGAAGCATGATTTAAAACGTCTTTTGGGTTAAGCACAGCGGCATGCCAATTATAGTGTCTTCGCAAGGATTACAAATCTGTCAAGGACTTTAGGCTTGAAAGCTTGAATTTTCTCAAGGTCTTTTTCTGAGATTGAAGTCCTAATCTCTCTAAATCCTAACTCTTTTGCTCTGCTTCCGATCTGCAGAACGAGTTCCTCAATGTTGTCTCCCCATGCATATAACGTTGCAATGTCTTTTCCGAAGAAGCTTTCCTCAAGGATATAATAACTCTCCCCAATTTGCCCGCTTTCAAAGTAGAGAAGATCATCTATCCCGGCTATTCTGTCCTTGAATGGTGTGAACCAGTGATGATAAGAGCTCTGAAATTTTCCGAGAATTATTTCTTTGTTTTTGACTTCTTCCCAAGAGAACTCTCGAATGCTAAATTCAGCTTTAGCATCTTTATTTGGAAGCGTTGAAAGATCAATGCTAATGAAGCAACCCCTGTGAAGGATGTCTTTAATTCCAACCTTTTCATAAAACCCCACTGCTTCTTTCTCTGGTGTCACTGTCAAAAGCTCACATTTCTCTTTTCTTGCAAGCTCTTCAGCCGCTTTTACAAGTTCTCGTCCTATTCCCTGTCCTCTAAATTCCCTGTGAACTTCAAGGACGTCTATGTGGGCTATCTTTTTGATTTTCCCATTTATGAGCTCTTCGCTTATGAACAGCTCCAATTCTCCAACAATTCTGCCTTCAATTTCTGCTATCAGCGGAATTTGTCCGTTAAGAAGGAGGTTATTCAAATGAACGGCACATGTTTCAATACTCATCCAAGGTCCGCCATGCAGATACCTTTCTTTGAGGGTTAAATTATCGTAGGAATCTGGTTCTCTTCTCTGTCCATTTTCGTAGTGATGCCATTCCTCTACATCGGAACAGTGAACATCAACGATACCTCTGGTATCTTCAAGCTTGGCGATCCTAATCCTCATCCCATCACCAGTGAAAGTTGAAAAAGAATCAAAGCTCAGCTTCGCCTAAGAATTCGAGTAAATCAAGCAGTCTTCTGTCTTTAACTTTAAGTACTGCCTCACTTACTTCTTCCCTTCCAACCTTGCCATCTTTGAACAGTGCAATTGCTTTAATGCCCTCAAAGAAGTCCTTCAGCTCTGGAACGGCATTGGCGAACATGTCAATGTTGTTGTAAATTATCTCGAATTCATCTTCAATCATGAGCTGCCAGACTACGTCAATCAGTGCGTCAAATGCAATATCAAAGTACTCTCCTTTCTTAGCTTCTACCATAGCATAGAGGCACTCCTGCAGAGCGGCTTCGTAATTGTCTTGCTCTTCAAATATTTCTTCAAATGCCAAGTGAATTTGGGCTTTGAGCTGGGGTTTGTCAAGAACCTTCGGCAAGATTTTGGCTAATTCTGCTTTTGCTGTCGGAATGTCACCTTTCTCAAAGGTTACATATGCCCTGTAAATCTGAATGTGAAGAACATCTTCATATCTTCCGAGCTCTTTCAGGATTTCTTCTGCTTTTTTCATTAGTTCAAGTGCTTTGTCGTACTCCAGTAATTCCTCATGGATAAGTGCCATATTGTAATAAACCTTTGCGATGTTCTCCTTGTTTCCTCTCTCGGTTTCTTCCTCTAACAGTTGCCTGTAAAGATCAAGGGACTTCTCAAGATTTCCAATGAGGAAGTACAAATCTGCAAGATGATATTTAGCCTCGAATGTGTCTTCCTTCTCGGCAAGTTTTTCGAATTCCGATATTTTATCAATTTCAAGGAATTCGAGATAATAGTAAACAACCAACTTGTATAGCTCGGGATTTTTACACTCTAAGGCCAACTTCTCAGCTTTTTCGAGAACCTCTTTTAAGTCCTCTTCGCTGAGCTCATCAACTTTGTAGTACAAAAGGCTTGCAACCTTTTTGCAGTCTTTTTCTTGGATTGCTTTAAGGATCTCCTCCATACATTCACCCCTGATATTTTTGGATCTTTGAATATTTAACCTTATGCACCAAAGCAAAGCTTTTAAGTATTACTCACTATAGTAAAAACAAAAATGCTCAGTGGTGAAGTTTATGAGAAAACTTCCATTAGTCTTAGTAGTTCTGAATCTTTTTTCATCGGCTATGGTCAGTGCCTACAGCTTTAACTTCTCCGTTGACAACTACAAGATAATTGAAAAGCCAACTTTTGCTTGGGCTGATTTTGGCAGTACAACGTTTGAGTGGCACGGTTATGAGTTAAACATAACCGACTATCTCTACTGGGCTGGAATCCTTGTTTCTGTCTCTGGCAACTGCACATTGAAGGATGATGTTAAGATTGTTGATAAAAATGGAAAGAGATTCCATGTAAGTTACGGCACTTCGCCTGCAGAAGGGACTCTGTATATTCCGATTTTTGAAGCGGATTTGTATTTATCTCCCGGTCTCAACAGAGGTCCCTACACATTCAATATAACCTTAAGGGTAGAAAACTGTGAGGTTGTGGTGAAAGACTTCATCTTTGTGACTTCAAAGACTCATCCTAAGGAATCTCCCTTGAAGCTTATTCCTCCCAGCTGGTGCCCGATGAAGGAGCCGAGAATTAGAGCAGTTGAATTTGCAAACAGAACATATTGGAAGGAGTTTGAGCTGAACTTTACGTATATTTATGATGGGGGCTTCTCTGATCTCGTCGTTGGATGGAAAAGCGAGCCCTGCCCGATTCTCAGCCTGTACAATGGCAGTGTGTGCTTGTCAGATGACTACTGTCATTGTAATGAAGCAAAGGCATCGCTTCAGCCGGGGATATATAGAATAGCTTTGGGCTTGAAAGATGGTAATTTGTCGGTTAAAATTTTTAATGACAAACTGGTATTTGAGAAATCTGTGCATATTGGACATCCTATCTATCTGGACTCAATCGGGGATCCATGCTCCGGCAAAATAGTTGGCAATGTTAGCTTTTACGGCATTGAAGGTTCACCTTCAGAGACATTCCATACTCCTGAAGATGATTATGGAGGCTTTGTCTTCGCAGTTGCCGTTGTTATTGCATTGATAATCGCCTTTAGGTGGAAGAGATGAAAAAGAGACTCTTGTCAGTCATGTTTTTGCTCCTCCTGTCGTATCCATTTGGCTCTGCAACTAACCTTACCAATACGTTTGTAACAATAAACACAACTGAACAGGTTATACTCCTCAACCAAACTTCATCAGAGGAGTTTTACATTAGACTTCCCGTAAAAATACCCTACGGATACAGGCTCGAGGGCTTTGATGTGTACTTTAATACTTCCAATGACACCATTATGAGAAAATTCTGGCTTCAATGGGCTGATGGGAATATCTCCATGCCTTCACCCTTTGGCATTCATTGGCTTGGCAACACCACTGCAAAGTTCTCCGTCAGATTTAACGTTGCTCCTGGGTTTTACATAGCCCACTTCAAGCTGAAGTTTCCAGAAAAAGCTGTACCGCTTAAGGTAATTGTCTATACGAAGAAGAATAGGCGGGGATTTTCAAGGAAAATTCACATTGCGTACAAAACTGCCGAAATTCACGGAGTTTATGGATTTGCCCGCTCGAAGTTCAGCTTCACAGCATTTGGAAACCTGCTTGGAATTGAAATTCACAAAGTTGAAAGCAGTGAGGGGAAAAACAATAGAGCTCTGGAAGGAACGTTGGTATATGGTAATGGAAGTGTCAAAGTTTCTGAAGGATACGTATCCTTTAACCCTCCCCTACCCTCTGGAAGATATTTGCTTAGTTTGAGTGCTCCAGCTACTATTAAGGCATACTATGCTATTCCAATAAATGAAACCGTAAATCTTAGCAAGATAAAGTTCACAAGGTATGGAATGCTCTTTGAAGAGCTCAGCTATCCTCCTTGGGACGAGCTTAACTTGACTTTGGATTTCTTCTGGAACGGGAGTGAGCTATTGGTTGCAAAGCTTGGCGTTCCTGCGTATCCATACGTTGCTGAGATTAAGCTTAGCTCTGATGGAGTTCTCTGCATCTCTGGGAAGGGCGAATATTACGGACACATCAATAAGTGTTCAGTACTTGAAGGTTATGGCAAGGGCTTTATAAGACTTGGAATTTTTCTCGTCAGAGATTATGAAGGAAGAAGATACTTGGAAATTGGCGAGATTAAGGTTAATTCGGCTGAAATAATTGGTGAGGATTGGTACTTTCTACCGCTGATAAAAGTTGAGGTAGATTCACCAATTGGCATAAGAATGCTGGGCATCAAAAAAGAGGATTTGGTGAATTTTGAAGTGAATGCTGTAAGAGAGAACAACTATTACATTATCCCATGCACGTGCAGTGATTATGCTCGTTTTGACGATAAGGCAATCCTCATTCTAATAACTGCCTTTCTTCTAATGCCACTTATGATCTATGCACTGCTTGAGAGGAGGCGAACTTCATGAAGCGTTTTAACTCTCTCCTTGCAGAGAGGATGTTCATAATCTCCGTGCTTTTCCTGTTTTTGCTGCCTTCAGCTGCAGCATTTGAGCGCTCAAAGGTTATTGGGGGCAACTTCACAAACCCTCTTCACGCTGAGGTTCCTCCAGAGTACAGAGCAGAGTGGGTTGAGTTCATTTTTTCTTCAAATGAAACATGCAACGCCTCAGCCTTCTACAGGGTTTATCAGTACGGTGAAGTAGTGAAAGAGGGGAGTGCGGAAGTTAGATGGCTTAAAAAAGAAGTCTCAATAAACGTTCCTCTGGAGATTTATGATGAGTTTACAGTTCATTTAGTTCCCAACTTTTCTTGTAATGTAGTCCCAAAACGGTATCTGATGTTTGCTGCGGTTGATTTTAACAGGCTTACTCATCTTGAGGTTAAAACCAAACAAGCCGTTGAAGTTTTGTGGAGCGGCAAAGCCGTTAAGAATGCCCCTTTGAAAATTGATTTCAACATCCCTGGGAATCTTTTGGGAATTGAGGCTAATTTATACGGCTATAAAGGAAAGCTTGTTTATGCAATATTGAGCTGGGATAAAGTAGAGAAGAAATTTACGATTCCTGCGGTAAACGGCAAAATATGGATTCCTGGAGAGAATGTCAGTGGAAGAATTGAATTGATCCTCGATCTGCCCAAAGGTGTCTTTGCATCTTCAACTGCCTACTATTTAACCAAAAGGAAGCCGGTCAATGAGGATCTTCTCAGAAATGAGGAAAACCTGGTAAGATTCGAATATCCACTGGGAGGCATGATTTGGGATGAAGTGTGGTTCAAAGTTGTGTTTACGGTCAATGGAGATGGAGACGTTCTGGTCTTTGATTTTGGCAACACTGAAAATTCAAGGATATCTATAAGCAAGGGTAAGGTTTGCGTCAATCTCTATACGCGGTACAGTGGAAGGAAAAAGGAATGCTGGCCTTTAGGGGGAAGAACCGTTCACTCCATGATCTTTTCATTAAACAGACGGGAGGATGGAACAAGGTATCTTCGGATTAAAGTTGATGATCTTGCCTTTAGCACTGATGTGAACTCTGGAATCAGACTTTGGTATATGGGTGAATCCATAATCTCTTTAAGCTTTGATGCATCTTTACGGAGGAATCCATCATATTACGTTGTTCCCCCAGAGCAGAGAAGGATTGATCTTGCTCTTGGACTTTCCGTTTTGGCATTATCTCTCTCCACAGTGTCTGTTTTCTTGGTTATGAGAAGAAGATAACATTTTTATTCTTCTCTCCCTATTCTAAATCATGCTTGAAGTTATATTTTTGGGAACTGGGGGCATAATGCCGACAAGAGAGAGAAATGTCCCTTCAATAGCTCTGCGTTATAAGGGCGAAATTATACTCTTGGATGTGGGTGAAGGCACTTTAAGACAGCTTAACACCGCTAAGCTCAGTCCAATGAGGATTGAGAAGATTTTCATAACTCACTTTCATGGAGACCACTATCTTGGCTTGATGAGCTTAATCCAGACGATGACCCTATGGAACAGAGAAATGCCCCTCCATATTTATGGACCTAAATACACCTTTGAATTTATACAAAACTATTTGAAGAGCGGCTTTTTTGCTCCAAGCTTCGAAATTCACATCCATGAACTTGGTGAGACGAGGTTAAAATTTGGGGATTATGAAATTTGGAGCTTTAAAGTTGAGCACGGAATTCCAGCTTTGGGATATGTGTTTAAAGAAAAAGACAAGCGTGGAAACTTTAATTTGGAGAAGATTAGAGAGCTTGGTCTAAAGCCCGGCCCATGGATGAAGGAGCTTGAGCTTAAGGGAAAAATTGAGATAAACGGACAGATTATTTATCTTGAAGATGTTACTGGGGAGAGGAGGAAAGGAGTTAAGGTTGTTTACACGGGAGATACAGAACCCTGCAAAAGGATTGAACTTTTTTCAGAGAGAGCGGATTTGCTTATCCATGAAGCGACTTACCTAACAGGAGAAGAGAGAGGAGAAAGCTATCACTCAACTGTAAGTGAAGCTTGTGAAGTGGCAAGGAAGGCTAAAGTTAAGCTTTTGGCTTTGTTTCACAGAGCTCCACGGTACAAATACGATGAATACCTTCAAAAAGCGAAGCAGCTGTGCAACCATAAGTTTATAGTGCCAAAAGATTTTGATAAGATAAGCTTCAAGGGTGAAAGCTATGAGTTATCTTCGATACGTTAAAGTCATTGGAACGATGCATGTCTCTCCAGAAAGCAGAGAGAGAGTTAGGAGAGTAATATTGGAACAAAAACCGCATGCAATAGCTATAGAGCTTGATAGAAGGAGATTCTATGCGATACAAAATCCTCAAAAGATGACATTTAATGATGCAGTTAAGTATGGGAGGAAAGGGATCATCCAGTATATCCTCACAAAAATTGAGGAAAAGCTGGGAGAGGAATTTGGTATGAGCCCTGGCGGAGAGATGAGAGAGGCAATAAATCTGGCTGGACTTTTAGGAATCCCCTTATATCTCATAGACGAGGACATAAACACTATAACAATGAAGATCCTCAAAGCACCTTTTAGGGAAAAGCTTTTACTCCTTTTGGAAGGCTTGGCGGTTTTCATCCCTCTACCGCTTAAACGAGAGCAAACAGATGTCATTATGGATTTTAAAATCATGATGAATCAGTTTAGAAGAAGGTATCCGTATCTGTATCGGGTTCTCCTTGAGGAAAGGAACGAGATAATGGCAAGGAATTTAATAGCCATTGTGGACAGCTTAAAAGCAAAAGGGGTTAAAAAACCTAAAGTTATTGCAGTTGTGGGTTTGGGGCATAAGAGAGGGGTTGAAAGAATACTTAATTCTCACAAGGTATAAAAACTCTTTTATATCCCCCAAGACGACATATCCTCGGTGGTACTGGTGGAGAGACAGCATCTAAAATGCCCACTATGCGGGGGTACAGATTTTCAGGTTGAGGAGGGTAAGCTTGACAGCAAGTGGGGGTTTACGGCTCACAAAGTTAAGATAGTCATCTGCAAGAACTGCGGTTATGTGATGATGTTCTACAAAGGGAGAACCATCTGGGACTTTGATTAAAACAAGCGTTAAGGTTTATATTTGAACACTTTAATGTACTCTGGGGATGGGATATGATAGACCGCTTAAGGCAGATGCTCCGGGTTGAGGTAATAGATGTTGAATACTCCGGAGACAGGATTATAGTGTATGTTCCGAAGGATCAGGTTAGAATTGCCGTGGGTACGGGAGGTTCTGCTGTAAAAGCTGCAGAGCTTGTCTTAGGAAAAAAGATTGAAATCAGGGGGAGATAGTTTTGATTAAAGATTTTAAAAAGCAGGAGCTTGAGGACTTAGTAATCTCGTATATAGTCCTGCTGATTCTGTTTTCAAACTTCGAGATAAAAAACATGCCATATGTAGCTTTGGCTGTTTTAACGGCTTTTGTTTTCCATGAACTGGCTCACAGACAGGTTGCGAAGAAATATGGCTATATAGCGTTCTACAAGCGATGGGACACTGGAATTGTAATAGCTCTCCTGCTCGGTATAGCGGGGAAGATAATATTCGGTCATGCGATATTTTTTGCCGCATTAGGAGCTGTTTACATCTATGCCCCTTACCAGTACTGGGAAGATAAGGAAGCAGAGGGGTGGATAAGCCTATCTGGGCCCTTAACAAACATAATAGTTGGAATAGTTGCTCTAATTTTGCTGAAGACATTATCGCTTCCGCTTCATGCACTGGTATCTTTATTCTACACTGCCATAGTGAACTTCTGGATAGCGTTCTTCAATCTTTTGCCGTTTCCACCTCTCGATGGCTACAAAGTCCTCAAGTGGAACGCTGGCTATTGGGCTGTTGCAATTGGGGTAGCGTATGTTCTAAGGTCTCTGGTCTGATTCTTTTAACACCTTTAGTGATACATGGGGGAAAAGTTAAAATACTTGCTGCATTAGGCTATATTAGGGGTGATGCTGATGTACAAAGAGCCATTTGGTGTCAAACTTGATTTTGAAACGGGAATAATTGAAAATGCCAAAAAGCTGGTGAGAAAGCTGAGCGACATGAAGGGGTATTTCCTTGATGAGCAGGCATGGAAGGAGCTTGTAGAAAAGGAAGACCCTGTTGTCTATGAGGTCTATGCTGTTGAGCAGGAGGAGAAAGATGGAGACTTGAACTTTGCAACAACTGTTCTCTATCCAGGAAAGGTTGGAAAGGAATTCTTCTTCACAAAGGGCCACTATCATGCAAAGGCGGATAGGGCGGAAATATACTTCGCATTGAGAGGAAAAGGTGGCATGCTCTTGCAGACACCGGAGGGAGATGCAAAGTTTATTGAAATGAAGCCTGGGACAATAGTTTACGTTCCACCCTACTGGGCTCACAGGACAGTCAATACGGGAGATGAACCCTTCATATTCTTGGCTGTCTACCCAGCTGATGCTGGTCACGACTACGGAACGATAAAGGAGAAGGGCTTTTCAAAGATAGTCGTTGAGGAAGATGGGAAAGTAGTCGTTAAAGACAATCCAAAGTGGAAGGAGTGAATTGTCCGATTACTTGTTTTTAATTTTGGATATATACTTGAGGTGATTTCAATGAAAGAAAGCCTAAAGGAGAAAATTAGGCTCTGGAAAAGTCTTTATGTTAACGCGTTTGAGAACGCAACAAACGCACTGCCGAGAGTTAGGGGGGTTCTCTTGGCTTACAACACCAACATTGATGCAATAAAATATCTTGACAAAGAAGACCTTGAAGAGAGAATTGAGAAAGTTGGAAAAAAGAGAGTTTTTGAGCTGATGGAGAGCCCTTCTGAGAAAGTCACTTCCCTTGAAGAGCTTTTCGCTGGAATTTTAAGGAGCATTAAGCTTGGAAAGGCTATGGAATGGTTTGTCGAAGACAGAGGCGTGCGCAATTATTTGAGGGAGTGGGGCTGGGATGAGCTCAGAATTGGTGGACAAGCGGGGATAATGGCAAATCTGCTGGGTGGTGTCTACAGGATTCCAACTATAGTTCATGTTCCCCAGAATCCAAAGCTCCAGGCTGAGTTGTTTGTTGATGGCCCAATTTATGTTCCAGTTTTTGATGGAGAATTTAAGCTCGTTCATCCTAAAGAAGCTGTGAAAGAAAACGAGGAGGAACTTATTCACTACATCTTCGAATTTCCAAGGGGATTCCATGTTTTTGACATAGTTGCTCCAAGGGAAAACAGGTTCATAGCAAATGCTGACGATTACAATGCTAAGGTGTATATAAGGGATGAATTCAAGGAGCACTTCAATAAAATTGTTAAGAATGTTGATCTGGCAATAATAAGCGGTCTGCAAGTTTTAAAAGAATCCTACGAAGACGGGACTACATACAGGGATGTGCTTAATGAAGTTGAAGCTCAGCTTGATATGCTCAACAAGAGAAATGTGAAAAGTCATTTTGAATTTGCCTACACTGCAAATAAGAAAGTCAGAGAGGCTCTAATTAATTTGCTGCCAAAGTTCACGAGTGTTGGGCTGAATGAAGTTGAACTGGCATCTTTGATGGAGATAATTGGCGATGAGGAGCTTGCAAGAGAAGTGCTTGAGGGCAACGTGTTCTCGGTTATAGATGCGATGCACCTCCTCATGGATGAAACTGGAATTCAGAGAATCCACTTCCATACCTATGGCTATTACGTTGCATTGACCCAATACAGGGGTGAGGAAGTCAGGGATGCCCTGTTATTTGCCGCATTGGCTGCTGCGGCTAAGGCAATGTATGGTAGTATAGAAAATTTGAGCCAGATTAGGGATGCTTTAAGTGTGCCCACAAATGAAAGGGCTTTCCTCACTGAAGAGGAGCTTGAGAAGGAGTTTGGTGAAGTCGAAAATGGGATAATCGACATGACTGACAGACAGTTAGCATTTATACCAACGAAAATAGTTGCATCACCTAAGAGCACTGTTGGAATCGGGGATACAATCTCAAGCTCAGCCTTTGTGAGTGAATTTGCAATGAAGCGCTGATCTTTTCTTCTTTTGATAAATTTTATATACGCCAATTTACTAATAATTCATGGAGTTTCATTTAAGGACTTGGTGCTCCTTAGTGATTTTCAAAGGTTTAACCTTCATTCTAATCATCCGGAGGTGATAATATGCTTTTAGAGGCTCCCGTTTACAAGGAAATATTTGGAGCTGTTAAGATTTATGAATTGCAAAAGTTGCTCAAAATGGACACCGAGACAGAGGAAGTGCCTATGTTCACAGTCACAAACATCCCAAGGGAGGATATATATCGTACACTGGGAGAAATGGCGGTTGTTGTTCCAATGAAAAACGAAAAGTTGCACTTGATTGATGGTGTTTTAAAGGCAATACCCCATAAATGTCCTATAATCATAGTCTCAAACAGCAAGAGAGAAGGTCCTAACAGGTACAGACAGGAGGTTGACTTGGTTAGGCATTTCTACAATCTGACTCATTCAAGGATTATCATGGTTCATCAAAAGGACAGTGGAATATCTAAGGCATTTGAAAAAGTTGGCTACACTGCAATACTTGACGAGAACGGAAACGTTAGGAGTGGTAAAGGTGAAGGTATGGTCATTGGAATCCTGCTTGCAAAGGCTATTGGTGCAAAATATGTAGGATTTGTTGATGCAGACAACTACATCCCAGGGGCTGTCAACGAGTACGTTAAAGACTATGCTGCTGGCTTTCTCATGAGCGAGAGTGAATATACGATGGTTCGCCTTCACTGGAGGCACAAGCCCAAAGTTACAAAGGGCAGCTTGTACTTCAAGAAATGGGGAAGGGTTAGTGAGATAACAAACCGCTATCTCAATCAGCTCATAAGCGAGCAGACGGCGTTTGAAACCACGATAATGGTAACTGGAAATGCTGGAGAGCATGCAATGACCATGAAGCTTGCTGAGATAATGCCGTTCTCAACTGGCTACTCCATAGAGCCATATGAGATAGTTTACCTTCTTGAAAGGTTTGGCAAATGGGAGGGAGTGGAAGAGTACCAAGATGTTTTTGATCAGGGAGTAGAGATATTTCAGATTGAGACCCTCAATCCGCACTTCCATGAAGACAAGGGGCAGAGGCATGTGAAGGAAATGATTTTGATGTCTTTGGCGACGATTTATCACTCGAGCTTGGCTTCAGATGGACTCAGGAAAAAGATACTTGAAGACCTAAGAATGCACAATATAATCGGGGAAAACGAAGAGCCGCCAAAGCCAACTGTGATGCCTCCAGTGAAGGATGTTGATGTCAAAAAATGGATGAAAATTGTCGAAAATCATTCTGAAACACTGCTCAAGCTTGGCTTGTGAGATCTTACCTCACTTTTTATTATGTAGCACTTTAACATCTTTGTAAACTACAACCACTGTTTTGAGTTTAGATTTTATGTGGATTATCATGAAATAAATCAATTTCTCGGGTTTTATCTGCTGTAGGGAGATAGGAATAAGTACAAAGGCGTAGAGGTTATGCGTAGATGAAATATTACAGGTAAATGACATTGTACAACTGAGTTTTTACATTGGGAAACTTTAAATTTTAAAGAAAATGTTTATATATTTCTTTCTTTTTAAACTTTCTGGAACATCATTCAAGAGTTGCATAAACTCCAACATTGCATTAGCACATGGATCTTGTTGTTGTTTGGATATCCGAGGCATTAGAATCCATATAACGACAAAAAGGGCACAGAACGGCGATATATTGGAGGAAATTGTGGAGATTTTAAAACTCTGTGGCTGGAGGTGAAAATGCATGGCCGGACGTAAATATGTATTGGCGGCCATCTTAATGGTTTTGGTAGTCCTTTCGGCAACAACTGCAACTCTGCCACTTGTAAAGGCTGAACAGAAAAAGGAAGTAGTTCTCTACACCCATGGCTGGTGGCAGCCATATCCAAGAAACAGGTACAATCCATTTGCCCCAAGACACATAGGATTAACTGGTCTTGTTAAGGAGCGTTTGGCATTCTGGGACAAGCTGAACAACAAATATGAACCCTGGCTTGCTGAAAGCTGGGAATTCAAAGAGAACGAAAAGAAGGTGATAATTCACCTGAGAAAGAACGTTTATTGGCATGATGGACAGAAGTTCACTGCCAAGGATGTGTGGACCACCTTAATGCTCTATAAGCTGTTCAATAGGCCCATTTGGAAGTACATAAGCGATGTGAAGGTAATAGATGATTACACGGTAGAATATGATGTGAAAGAATGGAGCTATTTGCTTCCATACTACCTGCTATACAGAGACGCAGAGATTGTTGCGCCATACCACATCTATGGAAAGTTTGCTGAGCAAGTGGCTAAAGCACAGAGTGAAAGTGAATTAAACAACATAAGAACTGAACTGATAAAATTCGAACCAAAAACTGTTCTTGGTACAGGTCCATTCAAGTTTGAAAAGATCACAACCAGTGAAGTTGTTTTAGTTAAATTTGACAAGTACTGGAATGCTGACAAAATACACATAGATAAGATAGTTCTGCCATATATAACTGCAAACGAGGTTGGTTGGCTCTACTACCGCTCTGGACAGCTTGATTATGATGTATTCATGATGCCACCAGCAGTCTATAATGAAATTAAAAAGCTTCCATTTGCTGAGGTTACCAAGGTCTATGATCTCTCAGGATTCGCTATTGTGTACAACTTCAAGAACCCATATCTGAGGGATCTCAGAGTAAGAGAAGCCATAGCATATGTTATTGACAAGCAGAAGGTTGCTCAAGCCGCTGGTGGTTCTGCCTTTGAACCTGTTGACTATCCAACTGGAATCCTTAAGGTTGTTGAGGACAAGTGGATCGGGGACATAAAGAGTTACTTGAACCCATACAACACCAACCCATCAAAAGCTGAAGAGTTGTTAAAGGAAGCAGGATTCACCAAAAAGAACGGAAAGTGGTATACACCTGATGGGAAAGTATTCAAGCTGAGCTTTGTAGTTCCAGGTGGATGGACTGACTGGGTTGCAGCCGCTAAGGAAATAACCGATGAACTCAAGAACTTTGGAATAGATGTAGAGCTTAGAACCCCCGAGTCTTCAAGCTACTGGAGTGAGGACTGGTATCTTGGCGGGAACTACGACCTTGCATTCGACTTCTTCGGTGCTTGGATGACATACCCATGGGCAGCATTTAACAGGATATTCATTGAAGTTAACGACAGACCCAAATCCCAGATCCAGGGACAGGACTTTGAGAAATTCTTCGAGAATGTTAAGCTTGGAGGACCGTTTAGCGGAACGGTAAATGCAATGCAGCTGACAGAAAAGCTGGCTGTAATCTGGGATCCAAAAGAGCAGAAGGATACTGCCCAAAAACTTGCATGGATTGTTAACCACTACTTGCCAATATTCCCAATTGCTGAAAAGCAACTTATGATATATTACAACGTTCAGCACTTCAAGTGGCCAGACCCGAAGACTCACTTCAACCTTTGGCAAGCTGCTGCAGGTGGGCACCAGGAGGCACTTGGCTGGATGATCATCAATGGCTATGTGCAGCCCAATCCATCATACTGGGAGGCTACAACATCCACTCCAACTCCGACAACAGTCGTTAAAACAGAAACACAAGTCAAGACGGAAACAGTTACAAAGACAGCAACTGCCACAGGAACTTCAACCAGCGCCAAGACATGTGGACCTGCAGTGCTTGTTGCTCTGGCAATAATTCCGTTGCTCATGAGAAGGAGGAGGTAGCATTCTCTTTTGTTTAATTTTATTTTTTGAGCTTCCTTTTGAGCAGATTTAAATATATCAACATAGTTAAATCCTCCAGAGGTGGCAGAAATGGATGGTTCATCCTCAGCCTTAAAGGGGTACATGCCTGTGCTGAAGTGGTTTACAAAGCGTTTGCTGATTGCATTAATTACCATATACTTTGCAGTAACTCTCTCGTTTTTTGTTGTAAAGGCAATGCCTGGCGATCCCGTTCAGGCTCTCATTCAGATGTTTGTATCCCAGTACTACATGGACTATGACTCCGCAAAGAGTCTTGCAGAGGCTGCAGCACCATTCATACCTAAGGGGTCTGTGCTGCACCAATATATAAGCTATCTAATCAGTTTTCTTCATGGAAATCTTGGTGTTTCTATTTCGTACAGTACGGGGACTCCTGTAAAGGATTTGCTGGTTCAAGCAATTCCCTGGACCGTTTTGGTTGTAGGTTCCGCTCTTATTATAAGCTTCGCTATAGGTATTCTAATTGGGACGGGAATGGCTTACGTTCATGGAAGTAAAATTGATTCTTTTTTGGCAGTCTTCTTCTCTATAATCAGATCGATTCCAGAATATGTTGTTGCTTTGGTGCTCTTAATTGTGTTCGGATTCCACTTTGGATGGTTCCCAACAAGAGGGGCGTATAGTCCCAATGTTACCCCCGGATTTAATTTACCATTTATAAAAGATGTGCTGAAACATGCAGCACTCCCAATACTCTCTTGGGTTATAGTGCATGTTAGTGGATGGGCGCTTAGCATGAGAGCAAGCACTGTAACTGTGCTTGGAGAGGACTACATTACCTACGCAAAAATCAGAGGCCTTCCAAGCAGAAGGATACTTGTCTCATACATCGGGAAAAATGCAATACTGCCGCTGTTCACAAGCTTTATGCTGAGTATAGGCTTCATGTTTGGAGGTTCGGTTTTCATAGAATACATATTTGCTTATCCAGGGGTTGGAAACCTGCTGTATCAGGCAATAACCATGAGAGATACATACCTAATGCTGGGGGTTTTCAACATCATTATCGTGGCTGTTGTAATTTCGGCGCTTATAGCAGATATACTGTACGGAGTGATTGATCCAAGAATTAGGAGAGGTGCATGAAAATGGCTCAGAACGGATCATCTTTCTCTGAGCTCATCAGAAATGCTGTAGAGGATTGGATTATAATTCCTGGAAAGATAATTGCAAGAAACAAAAGGGGGCTTGTAGGACTGATAATCGCCTTAGGATATCTCTTTGTGGGGATAGTAGGTACACATATAATTCAGGAGCCTCAATCTTTTACCTGCATGCCTTACGAGCCCCCTTCTCTGCTAAAATGGCCCCCATCTTTTGAACACCCGCTGGGTTGCGATTACATTGGGACTGACATCTTGGCTCAGATAGTGTATGGAACTCCAATCGTGCTTCAGATAGCCCTTACTGCGGGATTAATAACCACAATAATCGGAGTGCTTGTGGGTTTGACAGCTGGATTCAAGGGGGGTATGGTGGATACCGTGTTGACTGGGATAACCCAGATAATCATGACAATACCGGGTCTTCCATTGATTATAGTTCTGTCAACGGTCATAAGAACATACCAACCTTGGACAATAGGTGCATTGATAGCCATCAGGTGGTGGACAGGCTTAGCTATGAGCATAAGATCGCAGGTGCTCTCTATTAAGCAACGTGACTTTATAGAGGCAGCGAAAGTCCTTGGAATGAAAACTCACCACATAATATTAAGGGAAATAATGCCCAATCTAATAAGCTATATTGCAATAAACTTTGTGTTTGCCGCTGTGGGAGCAATTTATGCCTCCGTTGGTCTGTACTTTCTCGGTGTTCTCCCAATAAGTACGTACAACTGGGGAGTTATGCTTAACATGGCATACAAGCAAGCTGGAGGAGGAGCTTCTGTTGCAGCTCTGCACTACTTCCTTGCCCCAATCTTGGCAATAGTCCTTCTACAGACGGGCTTAATTCTCCTGACGTATGCACTGGATGAAGTGTTCAACCCGAGAATAAGAACAGAGGTGTCATAAGGAGGGAAGGGGAATGGGCAACGAACGCATTCTTGAGGTTAAAAATCTTGTAGTTCATTACTTAACTGCACGTGGTCCTCTACCTGCAGTGAACGATGTCTCTTTCTCAATAGAGAAGGGAAGGATCGTGGGAGTTGTTGGAGAATCTGGAAGCGGGAAAACCACGCTGGCACTTGCAATATTGAGACAGCTGCCTCGTCTAACCAGGATTCATAAAGGTTCTGTCATGTTTCATGGAATAGACCTCGTTAAGCTTTCAGAAAAGGAAATGAATGAGATCAGATGGAAAAAGATCTCTTATGTTCCACAAGCAGCATTGAATGCTCTGAATCCAACAATAAAAATCATAGATCACTTTATAGAAACAGGGAATGCCCACGGAATAAATGATAAAAAGCTGATAGTGGAGAAAGCCGTGGAAATTATGAAAATGCTCAATCTTGAGCCAGAGCGTGTTTTGTACGGTTATCCCCATGAGCTCAGCGGGGGAATGAAACAGAGGGTGTTAATAGCATTATCAATGATTTTTGAACCCGAACTGTTGATATTGGATGAACCAACCACAGCACTTGATCTGCTCACTCAGAGGCTTATCTTGGATTTGATTAAAGATCTCCACAGAAGAACACACATGACGGTGATGTTCATAACCCATGATATAGCTACAATTGCCGATATTGCAGATGATGTTATAGTGATGTATGCTGGAAAACTTATGGAAAAAGGGGATGTTTTTACAGTTTTCAAAAATCCGCATCATCCTTACACAAAAGCTTTGATGAGCAGCATTCCTGACTTGACCGGTGACATAAATAAAATGAGGTCAATCCCAGGGTCATTGCCCGACTTAATAAATCCTCCTTCCGGATGCATATTCCACCCGCGCTGTCCATATGCTTTCGAAAAGTGCAAGAGAGAAGAGCCACCAGCGGTTGAGATCAAGCCTGGACATGTGGTATCATGCTGGCTGTATTCAAAACAATAGCAATGGAGGGAACGATGTTGGACACACCTATAATAGAAGTGAGGGATCTGAAGGTCTACTTTCCTGTGAAGAAGGGCATTTTTGGTAGGACTTATTATGTCAAAGCAGTGGATGGGGTGAGTTTTGAGATACCTGAGGAGGGAATTTTCACACTTGTTGGAGAATCTGGATGTGGGAAAACAACAGTTGGAAGAACCATTGTGGGGGTAGTAAAGCCAACAGCGGGGAAGATACTTTACAAAGGAAAAGACACATCCAGTCTCTCCAAGGAGGAATATCTGGAGTATAGGAGAAATGTTCAAATTGTACATCAGGATCCTTACTCCGCATTAAATCCAACAAAGACAGTATTTCAAAGTCTTGCTGCCCCTCTGAAAAGATGGGGAATTGCAAAGTCAAGGAATGAATTAAGAGAAAAAGTGTCTGAACTCTTGGAGTTGGTTGGTTTAAACCCCCCGGGAGAATTTATAAATAAGTACCCACACCAGCTCAGTGGTGGTCAGAGGCAGAGGGTTGTTATTGCAAGGGCCATTAGTGTCAATCCAGATGTTATAGTGGCGGATGAACCTATCACAATGATTGATGTATCGCTGAGAATTGGAATACTGGATCTGCTACTAAAGCTGAAGGAGGAAGTTGGAACATCCTATCTCTTTATAACACATGATTTTGGGGCAGCTCGGTATTTTTCGGCAAAGGGTGGAGGTTCAATTGCAGTCATGTACCTCGGAAAAATCGTAGAGGTAGCGGCGGCTGAGGAGGTTATTCAGAATCCGCTGCATCCATATACCAAGGCTCTGATATCTTCGGTTCCTGTGGCAGATCCAGAACTCTCAAGAAAAAGGAAGCCATTGAAGCTCAAAAGTCTGGATATCCCAAGCCCATTAAATCCACCAAGCGGATGCAAGTTTCATACCAGGTGTCCGTATTCAAAAGACATTTGCAGTAAGGTCGAACCAGAATTAAAGGAGGTCAGCCCTGGACACTATGTAGCATGTCATCTGTATCAGGGGTGATTTCATGCATCCAATGCTATACAGATCCCTCTTGGCTTCTGCCCTTTTATTTTTGGTGCTGGGTCTTATTGTGATGCCTTTCCTTAAACGAGGTGAACCTGCGTTTTATGCTAACATTATAGGGATGTCTCTATTGTTATTGTTCATAATTGGGATATCTGCTCTTCAATACAAAGATGCCAGAAATAGAAAAATAAAGAAATATCAATAAACTCTGTTGGAGTCCAGAATTGACATTATCTCACTGAAGTCTATTTTTCCAATTCCAATGAAGCTGTCAGCGGCACCGTATGCTATGAGGATTTCGTCATCGAGCCGGGCTATTCCTGTGGGGAAGACAACGTGGGGTCTGTCCCCATATTTTTCATAGATTTCTTGAGGTTCCATTATATAATGGGGAGTGACTGCAGTTATCTTTCCGTTGCCGTTCATGAGAACTGCAAATGCCTTATATATAGCATCCATGTCCGCGGCATGGAGAATCAAAAGGTATTCATCTTTTCCAACTTTAAGCGGTGGGGTTCCCCAGCCAATTTTGTATTCGAATTTTTCTTTGTCTATTGGGACAATTCCATTGTATGTCTCAATCTCCCTTGGTTCAGAAGTCTCAAAAATATCTTCTGGAACTTCACTGATTACACATAAATCTTTGGTTGTTCCATTTTCCCTAATTGTTGGTCTCTGAAACATTTTTAATCCGTTCATTTCGACAAGAAATGCGTCCTTATCCCCAACGACTTTTGCTCCTTTAACTTTGAATGCCCCTATCTTTTTCCAGCTCCCATCTCTATAAACAGCAGCCACTGGGAGATTCCTGAATAGTTCTTCGGTGTAATATCTTTTGGTCAGTCCGCAGTACACAAGAACTTTTTCACTATTAACAATTGTAGCCCGTGGATCTTCTACTCCCCACATGTCGTACTCCGTATCTGGAATGATTATTAACTTGCCTTCATATCTTTTTCTGGAGACTTCATCCAAGTCATCTACAGGTATTTTAACTTCAACAATTGCGCTTGAATACGGGTGCATGTAATATCCGGTAACCATCCTTGCATATACAGTTAGTGTGTCCCCTTCAATAAGCAGTCCTGGGTTGAAGACAGCCGCCGGTTTTCCCGGGTAGTTGGTGAGATGTATGTTGTTTGCAGATAGGACTCCGGTTCTTTTTACGATATCTGTGGTTTTATTCTCCCTTTTAACTTCCGGTATGTCGTATATGAGCATTGTACTCCCTCCATAAATGAAATCGAAAGTTATATAAGCTGAATTTTTATAAAACTTTTGGTGAAAATCATGTTCGAGTTTATAGAGCACTCTGGAGACGTTATAAAAAAGGTATGGGGCACTGAAACCTGGATTTTTTCAGCACATCCAGAGAATCCATCGGTTGTTGAGGTGGGAGATAAGGAGTACAATTTTTTGGATTTGTTGAAAAAACATAAAGAGTACATATTTGGCAATATTGAATGTTCCGATTTCCCAATTCTTGTAAAAATAATAGACCCAAATGAAACTCTAAGTGTTCAGGTTCATCCATCGGAGGAAGACGCTAAAAAGCTTGGAGAAAATGATCATGGAAAGGAAGAAGCGTGGGTAGTTCTCTCGGACAGGGGTTTTGTATATTTGGGTTTTGAGGGCGATTTTTCTGAAGTGGAAGAAGATGTTATCAAAAAGATGCACAGGGTGGATGTTAAAAGACTGGATGCAATAAACATCCCATCCGGAACATTGCATGCATTAGGTGCAGGTACAAAAGTGCTTGAAGTATCTACAAACTCGAACATCACATACAGGGTATATGACTTTGGCAGGGGAAGGGAGCTGCATCTTGATAAAGCGAAAAAGGTTGTAAAGAAAAGAAGCCTGGATGAATTGCTGCTGGGTTCAATAAGGGATAAACCTCTGAATACAGAATTTTTCAGAATTGAGTATCTGCATTTGAAGGGATCCAAAGAGTTCTTAGTTGATTCATTTGTAATTATTGTATGCACTGCCGGAAAAGCAAACATTACGGGGAAGCAGGAAAAAACCTACATAGACAGCACAAAGCATGTGCTTGTTCCGGGCTCAATTGGCAGATTTGTAGTTGAGGGAAATGCTGAGCTTTTCATAATAAGTCCCGGAAAACAGTGTGCAAAATAGAAAAGAAAGAGATCATTGGAGAATTGTATGCAGCCATTCCTGATCAATAAGCTCGTTATTTATCAGCTTGTCTCTGTTTTCTTTTACATACTCTTCAATATTTTCATTTATCTTTTCCTCGGTAATGCCGTATTCCTCGATAACTGAAAGTAGATAGTCAAGGTCAATTTCAAACTTCATTATCCTTGTGTCTGCAGCTCCATACCACCCTTCAACCTTCCCATCTGCCAAGGTTACTCCACAGATAAAGCACACTTTTGGCACATCACCTATTATCTCCCAGGGAGTATCGGGAATGCAGAGAGGTATTGGCAATAACTTTTCAATCTTTGGCTCATCTTTTACTTTTAAGATACCCGCTGTAACCCAATACTGATAGGGGATACTTCTCACGTGGACTGTGAAGAGGTATCTTGAGTTTCCAATGTAAATTGGCTGTGCTCCAAGTCCAATTTTGTAAACTCCCCACTCATCAAGAGGTGCGAGCAGAATTCTGTTGTTTTTTGGGGGAATTATCCTTATAAGCCTTTCATAAGGTAGTTTATTTTCTTTAGCTTTGGTATAAAGGGCTTGGGCTTGTTTGAACCCCTCGCTAAAATCTCCATACCATATACACGGTGGTTTGCTCCATGTTACTGGTCTGTGGATTAGCCAGGGTTTATCTCCAACCAGTGCCGAGTTTTTATCGTCTGGAATATCCACTATTCCAACAAAATAAGCCTCATCTGCTTTTTTTCCGAGGGAAACTCCGATATAGTCGGTGAAGTTTTTTCTTGATGGGGATTCTGTATCGTTTGCAAGCAATGTTGAATGGGTATGAACCCACCATTCATTAATTTTGGAGCATCTGTCGTCTTCAAATCCGTAGATGTATTCTTCAATTGTGTATGGAGGATATAAGAAAAATTCCTTTGTCTTCTTAAAATTAATGCCATCCTCTGATTCATAGAGGCGTATCCAGGAAGTGTAATTAACATGGTGGGTTGATGTTCTTGCATACAGATAGTATTTTCCGTCTTCCGAGCGGTATATTCCTGGATTAAAGACCACTCCTCCTTTTTCATCTAAAATTAGCCTTTTCTGGAGTTTATTGCTAAACAACTTTCTGTGCATTTCTACCAATTTTGGATCCATATTCCCACCTCTCGGAAAATCCTCCTTTGATAGTTCCCATGATGGGCTTTAAACGCCTTTATCATATGCTAAGCCCTTTCATTACCTAATAAACCTTTTTCAACACACATGTGTTTAATTTTTCTGTTGAAATAGTTGATGTATGAAAAGCACACTCTATATGTGTCCTTGTAGTTTGGATTAGAGTTTAGAAATTCAGGAAGCGCATACTCAAATGTCTCTTTTATAGGGGTATGGATACAATTCGGGCGGCGTGATCCTCACCATGGATAAACCTTTAAAAACTTTATACCCATGAGTCTTTCCGTTATCAATATCTCAGCTCTCTGTTATGCTAATTGGGGATGTCAAAACTCTTTTAATCGTAGAAAAGCTTTTAAACTGGAGAGACTCTCTGAAAAACATATAAATTGACTTGTAAAAGTGAAAATTAAGCATTTGGAAGCCTACAAAGCAAAGGAGATGGTTGTCATGAAAGAAAAGATAATTTATTTTCTTCCTCACACACATTGGGATAGAGAATGGTATCTGCCTTTTCAGATATTTAGGGCAAGACTCCTTCATGTAATAGACGTGCTTTTAGAGATGCTTGAGAAATTTCCAGAATTCAAGTTTAATCTGGATGGTCAGGTAATAGCCCTTGAGGACTACTTGGAGATCGAAAAGGATCCTCAGAAAACTGAAACCTTATTTTCAATGATTCGCAATGGAAGGGTATCAGTAGGGCCATTTTATGTTCTTCCAGATGAGTTCCTAATTTCTGGGGAAACTTTTATCAGAAACTTCCTCATTGCACAGAGAGTTTTAGAGGAACTGTCTTTACCTTCAATGAAAGTTGCATATCTCCCTGATATGTTTGGGCATTCTGCGTATGTGCCGACTTTAATAAGAGGGCTTGGGATGGATTCCGTTCTTATATGGCGTGGTGTGGGAGATAAATGTCGTGATACAGAGTTTATATGGAGGGGACCAGATGGAAGCGAGGTTCTTTGCATAAACATAATAAGGGGCTATTGGAATTTAGGAGTTCCCCCCAGTGATTACCATGAATTTAAGAGAATGGTGGAAAAAGAAGTTGAGTTTCTGTTCAAACACTCTCCGAGCGGTCACATACTTTTAATGGCAGGAAACGATCATAGATTCCCCTTTCCCCTGTTACCAGACTTCGTTAGAAAGTTGAATTCAGAGGGCTTAAAGTGTAAAATTGTAACCCTCGATGAATATGTTCAAATTTTGCAGAGAATGGAACTCAGCTTGAAGAAGATAGAGGGAGAAATGCGTGATCCGAAATATGCTCCAATACTTAAGGATGTTGCTTCAGCTCGTATCCATCTTAAGCAGAGGAGTCATCTAATAGAAAAAGAACTTGTGAGTATCGTCGAGCCACTGAGTGCCATTGCATATATTTATAGTCTGCCCTTGGGTTCAGTTTTAGACCTGTTGTTCTATGCATGGAAGCTCTTTTTGAAAACACTTCCCCATGATGACATATGTGGATGCAGCATTGACCAGGTTCACAAGGAAATGGAGGTGCTCCAAGATCAGGTTCTTCAGCTCATTAAAGTCATAAAATTAGAGCTTGTGAATAAGATAGCAGGGACATTAGTGAAAAATGGGACAGAAAATGGAAATCTTCAGCTTTTTGTATTCTCACCCTTTGAAAGGAAAACAAAAACGGTAGTTGAGAAAGAACTCTACATGCCTGAAGAACTTCCGGAGAATTTACTTGAACGATTAGTGGTCATGGAAAAGGGGAAAAAACTGCCGACAGTTGTTGAATACATACAAGAGAGGGTCTTTGATGGAATACAGGCTTTGAGTAATACATTTGAGGAAGAGTACATTGCAAGATTTCTCACGGAGGAGGCACCTCCTCAGCTGAAAAAAGGAAAAGTTGTAAAAATCAAATTTGAGGCGGAGCTTCCGCCAATGGGCTTCAAAACATTTAATATTGAATTTGACAGCGGAATCCTTAGACCAAAGGAGATATCAAAGAATGTCATAGAAACAGCATTCCTTAAAGTTAACGTCAATGAAGATGGCACGTTAACAATTGAAGACAGGAGAACAGGTAGGATGTACAGAAACCTCTTCTTCCTTGAAGATGCAGAAGATGTGGGCGACGAGTACAACTACTCTCCCTCAAAAAATCCTGAAATAATAACAACTCTTGGACAGAAGGCTAAAATTAAACGCATAACGGAAGATTCTATTGGATTTTCCGTGGAGGTTGAACATGAACTTAGACTGCCACAATCTTTTGACTTTGAGAGGGAAAGAAGATCCGAGAAGAAAGTCTCAATGCCTGTTAATATTACATACATAATTTACAAGAGGAGTCCAAGGGTTGACATTAAAATTGAATTTGAAAATATCGCAAAGGATCATAGACTGAGGGTGCATATTCCACTTCCAGTGCATGTGGAAACAAATATGTCAGATGATTATTTTGGTATAGTGACAAGGCCCAACAAGATTGAGATTCCGGAGGATCTTTCTCAGTATTCTGAAGTCCCTGAGTCAAGGTACCCAATGCAGAACTTTGTTTACATCGCGGATGATACTGGTGGGGTTGCTATATCTACAAGAGGGCTTAAAGAATATGAAACAATACAGAAAGATGGGGAAGTTGAAGTTGCTCTTACATTGCTGAGAAGCGTTGGTATGCTCTCCAGACCAGGACTACTAACTCGGAGTGAGGATGCAGGTCCCTCATTTTTAACACCTGAGGCACAGTGTCTGGGAAACCATATTGCAGAATTTTCAGTATGGTTTACAGATAAGCATGACTTGATTGAAGCTTACAATTTTTCCAGAAGGTATCAGATTTTTCCTCCGGTATTTTCCATTGGAGGAATAAGGGAAACGGAGATTTCACTCTTAAGTTTAGAGCCAGAATGCCTTATTTTGAGTTCATTTAAAGTATCTGAAGATGGAGATGGTACTATAATCCGATTTTATAATGTGAAAGACATGGATGTTAATGCAACTGTAAAACTGGGATGGGTTCCTAAAGAGGTTTGGCTTGCAAACATGGCAGAGAAACCAATCAAAAAGATCAAAACCAATGGAAATATCATTAAATTAAAAGTCGGAGCGAATGAGGTAATAACTCTCAAGGTAGTTTAAAAATTAAAAATTATTGTATTATGGGAGGTGGAATCGATGCCAGACCTTGACGAGATAGATAGGGAAATTTTACTTTTATTAAAAGATAATGCAAGAATGTCACTCACGGATATTGCCAAGAAAGTTGGGCTGAGTGTGATGGGGGTTAAAAACAGGATAAAGAAGCTTGAAGAAAGGGGCATAATCGAAGGATACTCAGCAAATATAAGCCTTTCAAGACTTGGGTATGATATCATGGCATTTGTTGAAATAAGCGTGGAAGCAAGAGTGAGAAGAGAGGTTGCAGAGGCACTGCAAAAGCGTAAGGAAGTTATAGAGCTATATGAGGTCACAGGGACATGTGATTTTATGGCCAAAATAGTTGTCAGAAACATGGAGGAGTTAAGAGAATTTCTGGCAATCACTCTGGCTAAGATGGAGGGAATCATATCAACTCAAACATTACTTATAATTAGGAATTACAGAATTAAGTTTGACAAATTATTGTAGGCAAGAGGTGATCGGAGTGAAGGGAATCATGGCATTTCTTTTTATAAAAACTCAACCTAAGAATCGACAGGTTCCTGTTGAAGATGAAATATCCAGAATGAAAGGGGTATTGCATTTATATGAGGTTCTTGGAGAGTACGACATGTGCGTGCATGTTCATGCTGGAACGAGGGAGGAGCTTTCAAATTTGCTTTACAATATCTCAACTGTTGAGGGGGTTAAAGAAATTACTACAATAATCATATCTAAGAGAATTAAATGAAGTTTCAATATTTCTTGGCTTAAGTTAAATTTTAAATTTAACATCGAAAAACCCCAGTAGATTGCATGTTCTCTACTGAAGATATTCCAAAAAATGGATATTTGATGGACAGAGAGATTCCTTAAAGAATTTTGATCTACGTATATCTACCTTTAAGTGCGGGAATGTTCTACAGCGTAGTTTAAATTTTAAAGAAAATTCTTATATATTGTTTGTATCTTAAAGCGGCATGAGGTGTTCACAATGGATGATATGCTGGCTGCTGTTCTGTATGCAAAATGGGATCCGAAACCCGAATATAAGCCCACTCCAAAGGACATTGAAGGCAAATTGACATACCTTGGAGGGCTTGTATGGAGGTATCCTGAACTTAGGGTGGAGCGTAGACCAATTCCAAAGATCAAAGAGGACGAAGTCCTGATAAAGGTTAAAGCATGTGGCATATGTGGGTCTGATATACACATGTACGAATCCGACGAGGATGGCTATATTCTTTATCCGGGGCTTACGGCATTTCCCTGTGTTCTCGGACATGAATTTTCGGGTGAAATTGTTAAGGTTGGGGAAAAGGCATACAATCAGTGGGGAGAAAAATTTGAGGTTGGAACACCAGTAACGGCTGAGGAAATGGTATGGTGTGGCTATTGCAGACACTGTAGGGATGGTTATCCAAATCACTGCATCAACCTCCAAGAAATTGGATTCAGCAGGGATGGTGCTTTCGCTGAATACATTGCTGTTCCAGCAAGGGTTGTCTGGGAGATAACAGAAATTGTAGAAAGATATGGGGAGAAAAAAGGTTATGAAGCTGGAGCATTAGTTGAACCAACCTCTGTTGCGTACAATGGAATCTTTGAAAGGGGAGGAGGTTTTAGACCTGGGGCATACGTGGTTGTATTTGGTGCTGGCCCTATAGGGCTGGCAGCTGTTGCACTATCTAAAGCTGCCGGGGCTGCCAAGGTTATAGCAGTTGAGATCGCAGAAGCAAGGCAAAAGTTAGCAAAGGAAATGGGTGCAGATGTCGTTATTGATCCAACTAAAATAGATTCAGTTTCTGGAAAAATCCTTGAAGTTACACATGGAGAAGGCGCTGATATGTATGTGGAAGCTGCTGGGGCTTTCCCAAAGACATGGCCAGCAATTGAAGAGACAATATGGAATGGTGAAAAAGTTAACGCAAAAGTCGTTGCCATCGGAAGGGCTGTAACACATGTTCCTCTTCAATTTGAAGTTCTGCAGGTTAGAAGAGCCCAGGTTTTTGGAGCCCAAGGGCATTCTGGACATGGAATCTTCCCGAGTGTTATTAATCTGATGGCATCCGGAAAAATTGATATGACAAAAATAGTGACCCACAGGTTCAAACTTGAGGATGCAGCTGAAGCATTGAAATTTGCGAGTGAGCAGAAAAGCAACATCGGGAAGGTTTTGATAAAGCCCTAACGTCACTTTTATTCTTTTTTGAGCTTCAGATGTCATGCTAAATGGAGGTGTAAAAATGTCACGTGAAATTCCAAAAGATTTAACATTTGAGAACACTCCAGTTGGAAAGTTGGAAAAATATATATGGACTGCAAGTGAAGAAGAAATAGACAGGATTTTGGAGGAATTTGGAATTCCAAGTCCGCCTGAACTGGCTAAGCCGGGAGTCTATATACAAACAACCCCGGGATACAAGGTTTTTGAAGAAGTCAGACAGTGTGATGTTGTGTTGATTCCCATTGGAAGTACGGAATTTCACGGCAACCACTTACCTTCGGGGACGGACACCCTCTATGTTACCCAGATAAGTGAAGCCGTGAGGAGATACATGAAGAAAAAAGGAAAACCTGTAGCGATAACCTGGCCAATAAACTATGGCTCCCATCCCTGGCACCATTACGGAATGCCTGGAACAGTGATAATTGAGGAAGACCACCTGAAGGATTACATCATTGATGTTATGCTGGGACTTTGGAACCTCGGCTATAGAAAGCAGATACTCATAAACAACCACGGTCACTTCTGGGTTCTTGAATCTGCTATTCAGGAATTTATGAAAAAGTATCAGCTGCCGGGGATATATATTGCTCTTGATTGGCACAGGGCGGCAGGAAAATTCTTCCGAACCAAAGAGAGGGGAGGGGAATTTGAGACAGACTTTGTTCATGCAGATGAGGCTGAAACGTCAATAGCCCTGCTTCTCTTCCCAAAAGAGATGGTTGATATGGACAAAGCAGTTGATACCACTCCAAGGGCTTATCTGCCGGATGGCCACTTTGATAAAGCTGTGGATGGTCTGCTGAGACCAATGAGATGGAGCAGTGCTGAGGGTCACATTCCAATTGAGATAGTAAATACTCCTGAAGGAGTTGTTGGAAAAGCCACGCTCGCTGATGCAAAAAAAGCAAAACGAGCTATAGCATTTATACTTAAATACTTGGAGCTATTGATTGACCAAATCCTTGAGAAATTCCCACCTGGGGAGGTTCCGCCGGTGGAAGAAGTGACCTTTAGAACAAGAGAAGAGATGGAAGATTATCTCAAGCTTCCGGGAGATGAAGGATGGAAACCGGTTTACGGACTCGTAAAGAGATTGGGGGGGAAGGGCTGATCTTCGTTTTTTACTTATATCGTTGGGGGGTCTGAATTGAAGGCTCTTGTTAAATACGCCAAAGGACCTTGGAATATTGAGCTTAGAGATGTTCCAGAGCCCAAAAGCCGGGAAGGCTATATAATTGTTGATGTGAAAGCTGCGGGAATATGTGCCTCTGATCTGCTGATAATCCATGATAAAGGGCATCCTTATGAGCCTCCAATTATTCTGGGTCACGAGTTCTCGGGAGTTGTCGCTGAGGACAAGGGGGAGTGGAAAAAAGGTGATAGGGTTACCTCCCAGACGACATTCTCCACTTGTGGAAAGTGTTATCTGTGCAAATCTGGCTATCCCCAACACTGTCCAGAGAAAAAAGTGATAGGCATAAAAGCGAATGGAGCATTCACTGAAAAAATTTTGGTTCCAGTGAGCGGTTTGCACAGAATACCCAAAAACATGAGCTTTGAAGAAGCAGCCATTACAGAGATCGGGGCTGACGTTGTTTACGCTTTGAATGAGAGAGCAAACCTGCAACCCGGGGAATTTGTAGTTATTTTCGGTCCCGGAGCAGTTGGACTATTTGCTGTCCAAGTGGCTAAAGCAACGGGAGCTGAAGTCGCCATAGTTGGCACAAAGATTGAAAGGGATGAATACAGGTTGAAGCTGGCTGAAAAGCTTGGGGCTGATTATGTGTTGTATGCCGAAGAAAATCCTGTTTCAGAAGTGAAGTATTTAACAAATGGTAAAGGAGCTGATGTCGCCTTTGAAGCAAGCGGTGCTGCTCCAGCGGTTCTCCAAGCTTTGCAAATAACAAGAAATCTTGGAAGGATAATAGCCTTTGGAATCCCCAAGGGCAGTGTAACTATTCCGTGGAACATGATTGTCTTTAAGGCAGTGGAAGTAATTTTCCATCTGTCCTCTTCGTGGACATCTTGGGAAAAGATTCTTTATCTGATGAGGGAAGGAAAAGTAAAAACAAAACCATTAATCTCCAAACCTTTTAGGCTTGAAGAATGGGAAAAGGCCATTAAAGAAGCTGAGACCGGGTTTAGTCCAAGGGTTATTCTAAAGCCATGACCAGAGGTAGTATATCATGAAGTTCGTGATAATGAACAGAAAGGATAATGTTGCAACTGCAATAGTGCCACTGAAAAAGGGAGAAAAAGTTGTAGTTGGAGGCAGAGAAATAATTCTGCTTGAAGACATCCCCCAAGGACACAAATTTGCTATTTGGGACATAAATGCTGGTGATTTCATCATTAAATACGGGGAAATTATTGGAATCGCTACGAGGAACATAAAGGCTGGTGAATATGTACACATTCATAATGTCAGGAGCAGGTATCAGGGGGCGATGAAATGAAGTTGGGTGAGATAAAAGGCTGGAGGCGGGAGAATGGGGACTTTGGGATAAGAAACCACATCGTGGTTCTATCCTCGGTGGCATGTGCAAACCATGCAGCTCTGGAAATTGCAAGGAGAACAGGAGCAATCCCGATAATTCAAGAAGAAGGTGCTTGTGGGATGTTTGGAGAGGATAGGAAGCGGTTTTTGAGGTGCATGGCTAACGTTGGCTCTCACCCAAACGTTGCATGGACATTAGTAGTAGGTCTCGGGTGTGAGGGCATCGATGCTCATCAACTTGCTGATGAAATATCTAAGAGGGGTAGAAACGCAGAATCGTTGTTGATTCAAGAACTTGGCATGGATAAGACAGTGGAGAAAGGTGTTGAACTTGTAAACAGAGCAAAGGAAAATCTAACTCCGCGGAGAGAGACTGCTGGAGTTGAAGAGCTCGTTATTGGCTTGAAGTGCGGGGCATCTGACTATACTTCTGGCTTAATTTCAAACCCTTCTGTTGGAAAAGCTGTGGACATTCTTATAGAGCATGGTGGAACTGCCATAATTACTGAGAGGCTTGAACTTGTTGGAGCCGAGCAAATCTTAGCAAGAAGGGCTAAAAGCAAAGAGGTTGCTGAAGATTTTCTTAGGAGAATAAAGAAAGCCGTTGAGGATGTTAACAAAAGAGGGGTTGACTGGATAGGATCTCAGCCATCAATGGGAAACATAAAGGGAGGTCTAACGACCATAGAGGAAAAATCTCTTGGCGCAGTCAAAAAGGCTGGAAATGCTCAATTGGAGGGGTGCCTCGATTACGGAGAAAAACCAAAAGGTAGAGGGCTGTACTTTATGGACGGTCCTGGATATGACGTTAAAGCAGTAAGTGGACTAATGTGTGCCGGGAGTCATATAATACTTTTTACAACGGGTTTGGGAACCTATCTTGGTTCTCCAGTTTCACCTGTAATTAAAATAACTGGGAATCCAACTACTGCGAGGAAGCTTCGTGATGCAATAGACGTTGACCTGAGCGTTCTTCTTGAGGAGATAATATCAAGGGATGCTTCTCTTGATGAAATACTTGAAATTGGTGGGAGGATGATACTGGAGGAGATAGTACGTGTTGCAAATGGGAAGCTGACAAAAGCAGAGAAAAGCCAACATATTGAGTTTTCAATTGAACTGACTGGTATAATAGCTTAGGGGTGTCTAAAATGCCTTCTGCAGTTTCTTTTGGGGAAACGATGATTAGGTTCTCAACGAAGAATTTTGAACGAATTGAACAGGCGAGGGAGTTTGAAGTTAGTATTGGTGGGGCCGAATCGAATTTTGCGATAGCCTTTGCCAGGCTTGGTGGAAGATCGGCGTGGATAAGCAAACTCACCGATAATCCTCTTGGGAGGCTAATAGTTAACCGGATCAGGGAGCATGGGGTAGATGTATCAAATGTCATATGGACAAAAGAATACAGGGTTGGATTGTACTTCATAGAATTTGGCAGAAAACCCAGGGGAATTGAGGTTCTTTATGACAGAAAGAACTCAGCGTTTGCTAATATCCAGCCGCATGAAGTAAACTGGGAAGTGCTCGCTGAATACGATGTATTCCACACTACTGGGATAACCGTTTCATTGAGCGAAAGTTGCAGAAAGTCTGTGAAAATGGGGATCACAAGAGCAAAAGAATTTGGTACGAAAGTTTCGTTTGATGTTAATTACAGAGCAAAGTTGTGGTCTCCTGAAGAAGCGTTCAAAGCTCTTGACGCGATTCTCAAAGAGGTGGACATACTCATTGTCACAAAGGAAGATGCAAAGAGTGTTCTGCTTGCTGAAGGAAGTTATGAGGACATTGTACGGGAGCTGTATCAAAGATATGGCCCTGAGGTTCTTGTGCTCACTCTTGGTTCTGAAGGAGCAATGGCAATTAAGGATGGAAGGATTTACAGAGTTAAACCTTATCCAATAGAAGTTGTTGACAGGATAGGAGCTGGAGATGCCTTTGATGCTGGTTTCATATATAGGTACTTGGAGAAGCAAGATGTAAAAGAAGCATTAGAATGGGGGATTGCTATGGCAGCATTGGCACATACCATACCCGGTGATCCAGTGTATATAGTTAGAGACGAAGTTAGAAGGCTCATTAAAGGCAGAGAGTATTGCGAAATAATGAGGTGATTTTGATGATTGAAGGAATTTTTCCTCCGGTTGTAACGCCTTTTAAGGAAGATGAAAGCATTGATGAAGAAAGATTTGCATCATTTTTGGAGTTTTTGGTTAAGAGAAAAGTTAGCGGACTTTTTCTTCTTGGAACTAATGGAGAAGGACTCTCACTCGAAAAGGAGGAGAAAATCAGGATCATGGAAATAGCCGTGGAAACCGTAAAGGGAAAAGTCCCTGTTATAGCTGGAACTGGAGCAATAACCACAAGGGAAACCATAAAGTTAAGTAAAGAGGCTGAGAGAATCGGGGTTGACGCAATCCATGTGATAGTTCCCTATTATTATCCATTGTCAAGAGAGGGTATCTTAAGGCACTATGCTAAAGTTTCTCAAGAAGTAGATCTTCCAATTCTGATCTATTACATTCCCAGCAGAACAGGAAACAAAATTGATGTAAAGACGCTGTGTGAGCTTGCTAAATTGAGAAACATAATTGGAATTAAGGACAGCTCCAAAGATGTGACATGGTTTTATAATGCTATTATGGCTGTAAAAAAGGAAAATCCAGATTTTGTATTTTTGGGTGGCAGTGATGCATTGATATACACCCATTTGATGTTGGGAGGGAATGGTGCAGTTTCAGCGATAGCAAATGCATTTCCCGAAATAGTGATTAAATTATACGAGGAGTTTAGGGCAGGAAATTTAGCCAAGGCAAAAGAGATTCAGGATAGGATTCTAATTATACGACAGATATTAAAGAAATACCCATATCTTTCTGGTATCAAAGCAGCTTTAAAACTTAGAGGTATTGATATGGGTGTTTTGAGGAGTCCTTTAGTTTTTTTGAGTAAAGATCAGTTGCAATGTTTAAGGGAGGAACTGAAAGCTGTTGGGGTTATATAGGGGGTGTTGTTGTGAAAGCTGCAGTATTTAAAGGGGAAGGAAAGCTTGTAATTGAGGACGTTCCAAAGCCCGATCTGAGTAAAGACCTAATTATTCCAAAAAAATACAAACCAAATGAATTTGTAAAAGTCAGAAAAGAAGAGCTTGTCCTTTTGAGGGTTTTAGCAGCAGGAATCTGTGGAACTGACCTGCACATACTAAGCGTTCCCCCAGGACACACTGCCACTCCTGGAGCAATACTTGGACATGAGTTCGTTGGGGAGGTTGTGGACGTAGGAAGTGAAGTTGATAACGTTAATGTGGGAGATCTTGTAGCGGTTGATCCAAATATAAAGTGCGGAAAATGCTGGTTCTGTAGAAACGGCTATCCAAACATGTGTCCAGAAATGACGACTCTTGGAATATACGGAAATGGAGGATTCGCGGAATATGCAGTTGTTCCGGCTAAGCAGGTATATGTGCTCCCAAGGAGCATGGATATTGACAAGGCAGTTTTATTTGAACCTCTGACAACGGCAGTTCACAACTGGGAAAAGGTGAATTTAAAGCCAGGAGAGAACATCCTGATATTCGGAGCTGGGCCAATAGGGGCGTTTTTTATTAAACTCGCACAAATTTCGGGAGCAAATGAGATAATAGTTTCCGAACCAAGTTCCTTGAGAAGAGAAATCGCCAGAAAGCTTGGGGCAACAAAGGTTGTTGATCCCATAAATGAAGACGTTGTTGAAATTGTCCACTCGGTCACCAAATATGGGGTCGATGTTGCTATAGATGCAAGCGGAGTTCCAGTTGTCATAGAGCAAGCTGTTAGGGCATTAAGACCTGGAGGTAGGCTGTCCCTCTTTGGCCAGCAGAACATTCATGCCTTTGCAGATAAAGTTAGTTTTACCCTGATGAATCAGAAGGAACTCCATATATTTGGATCATACGCTGCAGCAAAAAGCTTTGATCAGACGATTGAAATACTGAAAAAAAGAGAGACCGATGATCTTAAGAATATAATTACCCATCGGCTTAAGCTTGAAGACATTCACAAAGGACTGGAGCTCATGAGGAAAAAGGAAGCCCTGAAGGTAGTGATTTATCCGTAGATATGCTAATGAACAAAAGGACATACAATTCAATTTGTGACAGGAGATGAGCAGGAGGAATTGGGAGTGATACTATACTTCATAGGAACCGCAGCTTCTGAAGGAATCCCTAATCCATTATGCAAATGCTCAACTTGTCAAGAGGCAAGAAAGTTTGCTTTTGCTCAAAGAAAACCGCCCACCCTTGCAGTGCTTTTGAAGAGAGGGGGGGTTGTGCTGTTCGATGTTGGTTCTGATATTGGTGAGCATCTGCCAGGAGTTTCAATTAGAACTGTATTCCTGACACATTGGCACAATGACCATACGTATGGTCTCTACAAGTTGAGGTGGGTGGCAAAGAAGCTCTCATTATATGCACCGAGGGAAGGTGCCGATACCACAATTCTCAATGAACCAAGAAACCTCGAAATTCACTTCATCAAAGCAGGGGATACAATAAAGCTTCCTCCTCTAAAGATAACCGCATTAAAGCTGAATCACTTCCCAGAAACCCTCGGGTATCTTTTGGAAAGCAAAAAGAAAAAGGTTGCTATCCTGTATGACACCAAGGGGCTTCCTGAAGAGACATATGAGCTTCTTAAAAAGAAGAAGCCCAAAGTTGCTCTTGTTGATGCCACATACCCTCCAGGCGTTGAGATGCCAACCCACAACAACGTTGATGAAGCCGCACTCCTTGGCTTGAGTGTCGCTGAAAAAGTTTACCTAACCCATATTGCCCATCATAATCTGCCATTCACGAAGCTGCTTGAATACGTGATTGAAAAGTATGGGGAGAAAGTTAACGTTGCATACGATGGCATGGTGGTGTACGTGTAATCTTTGATATTTTTGTTTTCATCTTGTTTTTACTCCTTTGATAAATTTTATATACCTGCATTAACTAAACACCAATCCGGAGCATGGGAGTCTTTTGTTCTTAATATGCCGCATCTATATAACTTTATCAGGTGATAGAATGAGAGTGATATTCCTTGACCTTGATAAAACTTTAATTGGAGATGATTACTCTCCAGAACCAGCAAAACAAATAATTAACGAGCTAAAAAGAATAGGGTTTAGAATAATCTTTAATTCATCAAAAACAAGGGCAGAGCAGGAGTATTACAGAAAAGCTTTGAATGTTGAGGATCCATTCATAGTGGAGACAGGAAGTGCAATATACATCCCAAAGGACGTATTCCCATTTAAGTTTAATTTCACAAGGGAAACTGAAAGATATTTTATCATAGAGCTTGGTGAAAGCTATAGAAAAATTCGAAATGTTCTTAGTGAAATCGGTTGGGTATTTGGGCTTAAATACTATGGAAATTCGACAATTGAAGAGATAATGAAATTTACGGGTTTGCCAAAGCATCTTGCTGAGCTTGCAGCAAGGAGAGAATACTCAGAAACTATCTTTCGGTGGAGGAATGAAAAATTTGTGGATATAATTAAATCGAAGGGGCTTACAGTGTCAAAGGGAAGCAGATTTTATAATGTTCATGGAAATACAAACAAAGGAAAAGCTGCTCATGTGCTTTTGCTTTTATATTCTAAATTATTTGGAGATATAGAAAGCTATGCTGTTGGAGACAGCTTTAATGACTTCCCCCTATTTGAAGTTGTTGACAAGGCGTTTATAGTTGGGAACCTAAAACATCCAGAGGCTGTGAATATCAGTTCAATAAAAGAATTGCTGGAGGTGATAGAATGAAGACTTTAATTTTGGCTGGAGGAAAAGGAACTCGTCTGTGGCCGCTGAGTAGAGAGTTAATGCCAAAGCAGTTCATAAGGATATTTGATGATACCTCTCTTTTCCAAAAAACTGTAGAAAGAGCGTTGCTCTTCTCAAAACCGAAGGAGATTTTTATAGTAACCAACAAAGAATACCACTTCAGGGTTTTTGATGAGCTCAGAGACATGGGGATTGATATCCCAGAGGAAAACGTTCTCCTCGAGCCGGTTGGAAAAAACACCCTTCCAGCTATTTACTGGGGGATAAGAACGATTAATGAGAATTTTGGTAAGTCCAAAGTCGCTGTTTTGCCCTCAGATCATTTAGTTGAGGTCAATGAAAAATATATCGATGCATTTAAAAAAGCAGAAAAGCTTGCCGAGGCTTATTTCGTAACATTTGGAGTCAAGCCTACAAAGCCCCATACTGGTTACGGATATATAAGACCCGGAGAGAAACTGGATGTTGGTTATAAGGTTGCTGAATTTAAAGAAAAACCAGACTTAGAGACAGCGAGAAAATACGTTGAGGAAGGCTACTACTGGAACAGCGGAATGTTCATGTTTGATACAGAGCTTTTCATTGAGGAGGTCAAAAAGCTAACTCCAGATGTTTACAAGGCGTTTGAAGAGGCTAAGAGCATTGAAGAAGCCTATGAAATGGTTCCAGACATATCTGTCGATTATGGAATTATGGAAAAGACTGACAAAGCTGCAGTTGTGCCCTTGAACGTTTACTGGAATGACCTTGGAAGCTTTGATTCCATCTACGAAGCATTCAAAAAAGATCAAAACGGTAACGCAGTTAGGATAAGAGGATTAAAAGCCGAATACATAGGAATTGACTCAAACAACAACTTGATTATAACAGAACGTTTAACGGCGACGGTTGGTGTGAGGGATCTTATAATAATTGATACGGGAGATGCTCTACTTGTTGCATCAAGGGGGGAAGGTCAGAAAGTTAAGCTGGTTTATGAAAAGCTCAAAGAAAAAAATGATGAAAGGGCTATTGTCCACAGAACAGCTTACAGGCCATGGGGTTCTTATACCATCCTCGAAGAGGGAGACCGCTATAAAATCAAGAGATTAACAGTACTGCCTGGAAAAAGACTTTCACTTCAAATGCACTATCACAGGTCGGAGCACTGGGTCGTTGTTAGAGGAACAGCAAAGGTTGTTGTTGAGGACAAAGAAATGCTCTTAAGACCTGGGGAGAGTGTGTTCATACCAGCTGGAGTTAAACATAGATTAGAAAACCCGGGAAAAGTTGTTTTGGAAGTTATAGAAACTCAAATAGGAGAATATCTCGGAGAAGATGATATAGTGAGGTTTCAAGATGACTTCGGAAGAAGTTAAATGTCAAAAACAAAAAAGGTGATAAAAATGGGAAAGCTGTTTGGAACATTTGGGGTAAGGGGAATCGCAAATGAAAAGATAACCCCGGAATTTGCCCTTAAGATAGGGATGGCATTTGGAACTTTGCTGAAAAGAGAGCAGCCGGACAAAGAACTTTGGGTTGTCGTGGGGAGGGACACAAGGGTAAGTGGTGAAATGCTGAAAAATGCATTAATTTCTGGACTTCTAAGTGTCGGAGTGAACGTTATTGACGTAGACATTGCCCCAACCCCTGCAATTCAGTTTGCATGCAGATACTTTGGAGTTGACGGCGGGGCAGTGATTACTGCATCCCACAACCCTCCAGAATACAATGGAATTAAGCTTTTGGAACCAAATGGGTTGGGCTTAAAGAAGGAGAGAGAGGCTGTTGTGGAGGAGCTATTCTTCAAAGAAGAATTCGACATGGCAAAGTGGCATGAAATTGGCCGTTTAGAAAAGAGAGACATAATAAGACCTTACATCGACGCAATAAAGTCTAAGGTTGATGTTGAAGCAATAAAGAAGAGAAAGCCCTTTGTAGTAGTTGACACTTCAAACGGTGCAGGCTCATTGGTGCTGCCCTATCTACTTAGGGAACTTGGCTGTAAGGTTGTCAGCGTGAATGCTCATCCGGATGGGCACTTCCCAGCAAGAAATCCAGAGCCAAATGAAGAGAATCTGCAGGGATTCATGAAGATTGTCAAAGCGTTGGGGGCAGATTTTGGTGTTGCTCAAGACGGGGATGCAGACCGTTCAGTGTTCATTGATGAGAATGGAAACTTCATTCAGGGAGACAAAACGTTTGCTCTCGTTGTTAAGGCAATGCTTCAAGAACATGGCGGAGGCTTGGTTGTTACAACGATAGCAACCTCACACATAATTGATGAGCTTGCAAAGCAGTACGGAGGAAAAGTTCTCAAGACGAAGGTTGGAGACTTGATAGTTTCAAGGGCTTTGCTCGAGCACAATGGCTTGGTTGGCGGAGAGGAGAATGGTGGCGTGATTTTCCCGGATCATGTCTTGGGCAGAGATGGAGCAATGACTGTGGCAAAGATAGTTGAGATATTTGCAAAGAGCGGAAAGAAGTTCAGCGAGCTTATTAACGAGCTTCCCAAGTTCTATCAGGTGAAGACAAAGAGGCACATTGAGGGAGATAGGCATGCAATAGTTGGAAAAGTCGCCAAAATTGCGGAGCAGAAAGGCTTTAAGATCGACACAACAGATGGAACAAAGATCCTCTTTGACGATGGCTGGGTTTTGGTTAGAGCAAGCGGAACAGAGCCAATAATAAGGATTTTCGCAGAGGCGAGGAGCGAAGAGAAGGCTAAAGAATATCTTGATCTGGGACTTAGCCTTTTGGATGAGGCTTTGAAGGGTTAATTCTCTTTTTTCTTTTTAATTTTACGTAAAAGATTAATACTCAAATGACATAACTTGCTTTGGTGGAACTCATGAGGAAGCGTCTCCTTCTTTTTTTGATTGCACTCATTTTAATGGCTATATCACTCGCTCAATATCGGGAAAAGGATGTCAAAACGTCTTTAGATGAGATAAAAGCTTCGAATATTGGGAGAATAAATCTCCTAAATATCACGATAATAGAGCGAGGCTCTAAGGAGGATGATCACATCAATGGAAGTGTTATCCATCTCTATGGTGAATTTCTGGGTTATTGTTCAGATGCGTTCACATACAATATTAGCGGCTCTACAATTGATGTTTACATTTTGGAAGATTGGACAGTTGATGTTCTTTTCAACAGAACCCCAAGGAGAGTTAAAACAGTGGCTGGAGAAACAGTGACACTTATGTGCCCTTTGGTATTGTTTGGAGGAGAGTTGGTTATTGAACTTGAGGAGATACCAGAGAACTTAACAATAAACGTCTGGCTTGACGACTATCGGGATAAGAAAGTGGAGCTTAGACTATATGAAAGATGGCATCTCAAAAATGGAAGCGTACAGAGGGGTGCATATCCACCAGTAAAGGGCATTAGAACTCTATCCATTGAGCAAGTTAGAAGCCTTATCAAGAAGCATGGTCTATTTAATATCGAGAATCAGAAAAGATAAAGGATCACAGGGGAAAATTATGCTTTTTATCAGCCAAAGAAAGCTCCCATCATATCCATCTGCTCTTCGCTGAAGCTTTTAACCTTAAACTCTGGCATTTCTGGAATTAATCTTTCATAATCAGCTGGGCTTATCTTTTCAGCTTTACCTTCTTTGACTTTGAAGTACAAGCCGAGACCTTCGCTCTTGTATGCAACTAAGAACTCTTCGCTTTCAATGTCGCTCATCTTAACGAAGATTGCGTTTCCACCTGTATATGGTTTTTTACACTTGAATGGAAAGCTTGCTGAATTTAACATAGCGTCTCCAAGTGCCATATTTGCTTTTTTACCGTTGATCTCTGTCCAGAACTTAACCCCCTCAAAATCTCCCTCAACAACAAGGAGAAAATTTTCCCCATCAAGCTCTATTACTGGTGCTCCCTTTTTCTCTAAAATTTCAAAGAGCTGAGCTATTGTTTCCGCATTTCTCAAGCTTGCAACGAATCCTTCAACTTTCATTTTGATGCCTCCTATTTGTTCACTCCAAGCTTTTGGCTTAAAAACCTTCTGTGTAAAGAAATGCCCCAAGACTCACGTACTCCTTTGGGATTTTCACCCTGATAGTCTTCGCTGGATCAACTATCTGGCTTATCTGGACATCCATCACAAGGCTTGCCAGCATATATGCCTCATCCCATTCAAGCTTGTTGGCATTGGCAAGTGCTTCAACTCCCAGTTTAACTCCTTCCCGAATAGCGTCGTTTATATCCTCTTTGGATACAAGGAGGTAATAAGCGTCGGCTGTTTCAAGGAGGGGCCATTCAAGCTTTCCGTCCAGCACATCAACTTCAACTTTCACGCTTCCAGAGACTTCACAGGCGGAGACACACACTTCACCATCCGCCATGACAGCATGCAGGTCGCCTATTGCCAAAAGACCTCCCTTTCTGAAGATCGGCAGGTACAATGTTGTATCTTTTGCTATCAGGTTAGTGTCCATATTACCTCCATGTTTCCCAGGTGTTCCTGTTGGGACTTCTTCGTCATATGCCACGCCAATGACCCCTATCATGGGCTTTGCCGGTATCTTGATGTTTCCAAAGTGAACGATGCCACGCTTTATTCTGCATATCCTTGTTTTTGGTGCTTTAACGATATTTCCAAGCACCCCTGCATTTGGGGCGGTGACTATTACACCTTCCTCCCCCACCTTGATATCAAGAATCTTAACTGCCAGAACTTTGTTACGTTCGGCACCCTCAACGTAGAGAGGTCCTGTAGCAGGATTTACGCGGGAGAAGTCGATCTGGGCTATCGTATCTTTTTCAGACTGTATTTGATCTCCTAAAGCGTCTATCGTTTCGAAAACAACAACATCGCCGGGCTTCGCTTTGGCTGCCGGCTTCATATTTGGACCAAAAGAATACACATGCTTATCTTTTGGCACCAGAATCATGATAACCCCCAAGTTTTTATTTTATGGCTGTGGTATTTAACCCTTATTTCTAAGCCTGAGCATCTCTATAGCATCTTCGAGATTTTTTGGCATCCCTAAGCCTAAGCTGAGAAACAGCTCAATGAGGGGCGGAACCTCTAAGTTGTGAGCTTTCAAGAGTTCAACATCTCTCAAAATTTCCTCTGGAGTGCCAACCTTGATTATCCGTCCCCTATCAATCAATGCAATTCTATCGCAGAGCGCTAAATACTCAGCTTCATGAGAAGCCAAGATTATCGTCTTCTTCCCTTTAAATTGCTCAATAAGTGTTCTAACTTGTTCTTTTCCTCTAAAGTCAAGGTTTGCAAAAGGTTCATCGAAGACCAGAATTTCCGGATCCATTGCCAAAACAGTGGCTATTGCAATCCTCTTCTTCTCCCCAAAGCTCAAATGCTTTATCTCTCTATCAGCGTAGCTTTCCATCCCAACAACTTTCAACGCTTCATAAACCTTCTCTTCGAGTTCCTGACCCCTCAATCCTAAGTTATATGGTCCGAAGGCGACATCCTCAAAAACAGTCGGCGAGAAGAGTTGGTCGTTTGGATCCTGAAAAACTATTCCCACTTTTCTCCTAACTTCCCGTGGATTTTCAACTGGATTTACTCCATCAACCAGAATTTCCCCCTTTTTGGGCTTTAATATGCCATTCAAATGCAGAATGAGGGTTGATTTTCCGGCTCCATTGGGGCCTAATAATCCGAAGATCTCTCCTTTTTTGATTTCTAAATTTATGCCTCTGAGTATTTCCCTTTCACCATAGGAAAAATGCAGATTTCTTATTTCTATCATATCAAGACACCTGCCAGTGCAATTACGCTGAGGATTAATGGCACGAGGCTTTTATTTCTTTCGAATTTTGGAAATTCGCCAAAGCATCTTGAGAGCATTGCCTTGTAAATCTTGTCATTTCTAATGTAAGCCCTCACGAATATCTCGCTTATGAGCATTCCCAGTTTTCTGTAGTATTCTCTTTTTCCTATTCCGAAAGCTCTTGAATCTAAGGCTCGTTTCATTCTCAGTGCTTCCTCTTTGAACAGGTCAAGATAGCGGTAAGTGAATGCGAGGGTTAAAATTAGTATTCTTGGAAATCTGAGCTCTTCCATTTCAGCCAAAAGTCTTGAGAAACCTAAGGAGTTAGACGTCACAACAACAGCTGAAGAAGATAGGAAAGCCTTTCCTAAAAGCAAGAAGAAGGAGTGTATTCCCTCTTTTGTTATGGCTCCAATTGGTGTACTTACTAAAGGTTCGCCGGGATTAAAAAGTGCGAGAATGAACAATAAGCCCTCAAACCCAAGTAAAAATCCCAAGTGTTTGAAAATGCTCTTTTTTGGTCTTAAAAAGACAATCAGTCCAATAAGAACTACTCCAAAATATGCGAGCTCACTCAAACTTTTTCTTGTAACAACTGCAAGAGCATAAATTAAAAGAAAAGGCAGATACAAGTTTAAACCTCCTTTATCAATTTAGCAAGCCCATAACTGACTCCAAACACTAAAATTATTCCGATCAGCCCCATGGCAATACTTTGTCCCCATGTTTCTCCGTAGTCGAGCGGTGCTTTATAAACTGGATGTTCCTCGAGTCCAACTTTTTCCATGGTTGCCTCCAGTCCATCTGGATTATTTGAAGCGAATGGCAAAGCTATTGCAAGCAGGATGATAATGATAATTAATCCCTTAATCACCGTTCTCATGCAGGAACACCCCCTATCTCTGGAAGTTTGGCCCTGACTGCTTGGACGATTACTATGGTTAATAATGCCTCACCTATCCCTATTACTGCGTGATATCCTGCCATGAGCGTTAAAACCTTTCCGAAGGGTAGGCTTCTGCTCATCCCAATTTCGATTGCTGCCAGAACTGCTGCAAGGAACACTGAAAGCCACGAGGCTATCCCAATTGCTGCAATTTCATTTATGTTCCTTAGCTTGGTGTAAACTGTATACCCCAAAAAAGCGCCGAGTATTCCCATGTTGAGTATGTTAGCTCCAAGCGCTGTGATGCCGCCATCTCCAAAGAGCAGCGTTTGGATTATCAGAACTGCCGTCATCACAAGCACAGCAGCATAGGGGCCGAGTAATATTGCCACAAGGGTTGCTCCCAGCAAGTGACCGCTGACCCCTCCTATTATTGGGAAGTTTACCATTTGAGCCGCAAAGATTCCAGCAGCAAAAAGCCCGAGAAGGGGAATCTTATTCTCTGGGAAATCTTTAAGCTTTTTTGCTGAATATGCAACTGTTGCTACCATTATGATATAAGTGATAACTATTACTGGCATGCTCAAAAGTCCATCTGGAATGTGCAATGTTCCCACCTCCGTGCCAAATTGTGTCATTCAAAAACTAAGACGTAGCACATTATAAAAATCTTTTTGGAACTTTTTCTTAGCAACCAAAGGTTTGATTAATGCTGTGACAAACAATATAGAAAACTACCAGCAGACACAGCTGGAAAAAACTAAATAAAGATACAAGACAATCTCTCTTTTTGGTGATTGAAAATTACAAGGGAGAGGCTTGTAATAACCTTATGCAGATTAGTTGTTTTTGTGGGACTCCTAAGTGGTCTTATGTATATGCGCACTGACCACATTTATAGGAGTAGCGTTGCACTTATAGGACTTTTCATTCCAGATGTTTTTCAAAGAAAGCTGAATCCTCCAGAAAAATTAATGCCCTTTTTGAGCCCGCTTTATAATGATAGGGTCATTGCCATTCTGGCAGTTTTTATCGCTGTTCATGTCTCTCTTGTAAATGTTCCGTTTACCACGATAGATCTTTTTCACAAAGAGTGGAGAGATGCTGATATGATAAGCCACTTTTTGGGTGGATTGACGGTTTGGATTATTGTTGCCGGTATTTTAAATGAGCTTTCTTTGAAAAACTCAATAGATCAAAAAAAGCTTGTTATTTACTCCTTTTTGATCCTGCTTGGGATAAGTATAGGGTGGGAAATAGCTGAAAAGCTCAGCGAAAGTGAGATTTCCTTTATCCATGAGACACTTTCAAATAAGTTTAGAGATATACTCATGAACACCCTGGGTGCTTTAAGTGGGCTGTATCTTGTTAAAACAAGAAGATACCCATTCGAACTCCCAAATCTTAATTAAGTATGGATGCAATAATATCCCTGATGGAATGGCGGACAAGAAGATATGCAAAAAGATGGGCAGTTATTCTGATCTTTTCATTTGTAGCGGGGTTAGTTGGGGGATTTGGGGCTGTAGTATTTAGAATTCTCATTAAAATGTTCCACTGGATTTTTTTCTCTTTTCTTCTGCCGTATTTCAGCATTTATATTGGAGGGTTTAATCTTGGGTATATAGTTCTCCCTGTACTTGGGGGTGTTCTGATTGCTCCGCTAATTTCTCGTGCTCCAAACATCCGAGGAAATGGTGTGCCTGAAGTTATTGAGGCGTTCATATTTAAAGAGGGTACAATAGCATGGAAGTTTGCAGTCATGAAAACATTGGCTACCTCGGTAGCTATTGGATCAGGTGCAAGTCTGGGGAGAGAAGGTCCTATAGGGTTTATAGGAGCATCCCTTTCGTCCATAATCAGCCAGATTTTTGGTCTTTCTAAAGATATGAAGAGGCTTTTGACAGCTTGTGGGTTGGCTGCTGGAATTGCTGGGACATTTAATGCACCATTTGCTGGGGCACTCTTTGCCCTTGAGGTTTTATATATGGGGGCGTTCTCCATCAATTTGGTGCCGATTTTCATAGCATCCATCACTGGAAATGCTGTAACTCTTGCAGTTCTGGGATCCGCCTCAGGCATTAAGATACCTTCGCCCCTGAGTTATACTGTCACAGAGCTGCCTTTCTTCTTCTTAATGGGGGTGTTTTCTGGTGTGCTGGCAGCGTTTTTTGTAAAACTCTTGTATTTTGTAGGAGATATATTTGAAAGCTCTGGTTTTTCGCCCAAATTGAGGCTTCTTATAGGCGGAGCAGCTGTTGGAATCTTGGGGATGTTTTTTCCTGAATATGGTGTCCTTGGCATTGGTTATGAGGGCATGAGACTCGCCATGTTTGGGATTTTACCTATCTACCTCCTTGTACTTTTAATATTCTTGAAAGCTACTGCAACGATGTTTTCTATAGCTTCGGGATACAGTGGGGGAATCTTTGCTCCAAGCTTGTACATTGGAACAGCATTCGGTGCTGTTTTTGGTATGGTCCTGCGCTTTTTCCTGCCATGGGTGAATCCCTCTTCTTATGCTCTGGCTGGAATGGCAGCATTCTTCAGTGGAGTTGCCCAAGCTCCCATAAACCAGATTCTCATGGTGGCTGAACTGACCAAGGACTACACAATGCTTCCTCCAGCTATGCTTGCCTCTGTTGCTGGTTTTTTGAGTGCAAGAGTTCTTTTAAAGGGGTCTTCGGTTTACACGTTGAAGCTTGAACGCAGAGGAATTAAAATTAAAACAGGAAAACCCCTTATCTTAGAAACCATCTCCGTTGGCGATATAATGACGAAGAGACCAGTATTTGTTTATTTCACCGATCCGATAGTGCATGTTGAGGAGCTCATTGCAAAGACAGGACATGATTGCTTTCCTGTAGTTGACAGAAAAATGAATGTCATCGGGATAGTGGGAGTGAGGGATCTAATAAGCTGTCCCGATAAGAACATGAGTGTTGGGGAACTTCTACAAAGACCCTACGCTGTTGCATACCCAACAGAAACTGCTCAACAGGCACTTGAGAAGCTTATGACCTTCAATCAGAACCTCCTCCCTGTTATTGAGAGCCCCCAGAGAAATAAGCTTATAGGGGTCGTAACCAAAAGAGACATATATAGGGCATATTATAAAGGTTTAGAGAGAATGTATATTGAATGACGAATTTGGTGGTTTAAATGACGTCAAATGTTTTGGTACCGGATGTTGATACCATCGCATACATACTCTTTATGGTGCTTGCAGTTGGAATGATATCGCTTTTGATAAGCAGAAGGTTCAACATCTCTTATGTCCCATTGTTTGTGTTTTTTGGGATTTTGGCTGGTCCAGTCCTTGGTTTGATAAATAGAAGCCTTGCACATGAGCTTTTCAGTTATGTAAGGGTCTTTGGTCTTGTCATGATACTCTTTGCTGAGGGGCACACATTAAGCTGGAAAATGCTGAAGAGGAATATGGGAACTATCGCTGTTCTTGATACTGCTGGTCTTCTCATAACTGCGATCATAGCTGGCATTGCATTCTCTGTGCTGTTTCATACTCCCTTTATTGTTGGCTTTCTATTTGGTGCCATAATTGGAGCAACTGATCCAGCAACCTTAATTCCATTATTTAGGCAGTATAAAGTTAAAGAGGATATAGAAACGGTAATTGTAACTGAATCTATCTTCAATGATCCCCTCGGAATTGTCTTAACATCCGTTGCAATTGCTCTGCTGTTGCCCCAAGCCCCAAGTGCTGCAGTTCTTGAATCAATTGCAAGATACATCTCTATTTATCCCGCTGCAGTTGTCTTTTTCTTGTATGAACTCGGGATGTCCATTGGAATAGGGATTCTTTTGGGGGTTTTTGGCTACTATTTTATAAAGAAAACTGGAATCAGGGGATTTCCAGAGATAGAAGTCTTTGCTCTTATGCTTGCTTTTGGCGGTTTTTTAATGGGAGAATACGTGAAAGCCTCTGGATATCTTGTTGCTACGGTTACAGGAATTGTGCTTGGAAATCATAAGGTTTTCTTCAGGGACAATCCAAGAACTGTAAAGAGGATCATGCGGGCTATAGAAAAAGAGGTCCATTTCAATGAAAGCCTGGCAACTTTAGCCACAATATTTATATTTGCATTGCTTGGTGCCAGCCTTGACATGAATGTTATAACTTCAAATCTTCTTCCCGGCATGATTCTGGCATTTATCGTGATACTGATAGCAAGACCTATCGCAGTGTTGCCGATTCTACCTTGGTGGAAGCCCAAGGAATATCTTTTTATAGCCCTTGAAGGTCCAAGAGGGGTTGTGCCTTCAGCATTGGCAAGTCTTCCTCTGACACTTGGCTTGGTATATCATGACCAGCAGATGATTCAGTGGGGTGAAATAATCTTGGGTGCAACCGTGATAACGGTTCTGGTTTCTGTAATAGTGGAAACACTTTGGGTTCCATTGTTAAGAGAGAGGCTTCTTGAGGTTGAGAGCATAAGAAAGAGGATGATACGGAGCGGATACAAACCAAAATCATCTTGATAACATTCCAATGAGATAGAACATAAGCTTTGCCCCTGTAAGTGCTGTTATATCTCCCAGTTCGGTTCCAGCAACTTCCATTATGTCAAAACCCACGATCTTCTTTTTTTCAGTAAGCCACTCCAGTGCTTCTATAACCTCCCAGAATTCTAAACCTCCTGCTTCTGGAGTTCCAGTGGATGGAACCATTGATAGATCAAACACATCGATATCAACTGATACATAAACTGGTTCTGGCAGGTTTTTTGCAATTCCTTTAAACTCCTCAACGCTGTATTTTCTTGCGTGGATCCATTTTATATCCTTCTCTTTGGCATATTCGACCTCCTCTCTTATGCCGCTCCTTATTCCAAATTCAGCCATGCTCATTCCAAGCTCTGAAATCCTTCTCGCTACACATGCATGGTTCCAAGGATTACCCTCATATTCATTTCTCAGATCTAAATGGGCATCAAAAACAATGTAGCTTTTTGGTCTTAGAGCTCTTACCAGAGCGTACGTCATTGAATGCTCCCCGCCCAGCATTATGGGCATGGCTTTCGGGTTTGACTCTTTGAGCTCCTTTACTGTTTCTATTATCCTTTTTATTGTCCCAAGGGGATTTCCAGCCACAATTTCCATGTCCCCAATGTCCGCAATTCTGAGCTCCGATAAATCAACATCATAATCCAGAATGTAGCTCTCAAGATTTATCGTAGCCTGTCTTATTAACGTTGGCCCAAATCTTGCCCCAGGCTTATATGAGGTGGTTGAATCAAAAGGCACGCCAAATATTACAAAATCTGCATTTTCAGCATCAACCAATGGTAGAGCGGTTTTTATGGTTTCATAGGTATAAAAGAATTCCATTCTTACCCACCAAAGAAGAAGTCGAGAATTTTAATTATAAGATTTAGGGTCTGCAAAAATTCAGAAAGGAAAGAGATTAAGTCACTCTCCCTTGATTTTCATAATCTTGACCCTTCCAAGGGTTTCCCAGTACTCAACATTGATGCCCTCTTTAAGCTGGTCTTTGATCTCATCGTTAACTCCTGTCTCTATGGGAACATCAAACAGTTCATAAGTCTCCATGTCCATGAGCTGAACTGTATCCGGAGTTATCGCAATGATCTGTCCAGTTCTTTTGTCAATTATCGGAACGTCAACCTCAGCGCTTGTCGGCTTGACTATGCTCCTAACTTTTCCATCGAATACACCAACAGCTTCTATTCTTGCCTTCGCTGATCCGTGTTTTCCTGGTGAGGAAACTGTGATGTTCACAATTCTGCATGGTTCTCCGTCAATTATTATATATCTCCCAGGTTTAAGCTTGCTGACCTGGACTTTAGTTTTGTCTCCCATTTTTCAAACCTCCAATAAGCGTTCTAACTGGATTTATATTTGGCTGTTTAAAAAATTTTTGAAAATTAGGGCCTTGTTTTGATTAGCACACTGTTTAGGAGAAGTGGTACCAATAGTACAATCCCTGCTACAATGCCCAGTTTTTCCCATGCTCCCAATGACAGTGTCCTCACTATTATGCTGATTCCCACTAAAAGTCCACATACCCCTACAACACTGCTGTAGATTTTGGCTTGTTTGGAAAGTATATTTCCACTCAGTATTAGGGGCAGAGTCTCAACTGCCACCATTATTCCCAGGAAAGAGAAAAATAATGCTAAGAACAGGGTTCTTAAGTAGCGAGATGTTAATATAAGTGAAACTGCAAAAACACCAATCAATGCAACAGAGATTGCCTTGTTTCTTGAGCTTTGCATAGATTCACTTATTATGTGCCCTGCAGTTTCAATTAGAGGTATAAATGTTGTCATCCCGGCTAAATACACTGATATCATCAAAAGATATAGAACTGTTTTTGCTTGCATGGATTTGATCTCAGTTAGCGCTGCTGCGATTTTTACTATGTATCCTGTTGCTTCATTTATGGTTGCATGACCGTAGAGCATCGCTGTCCCTGGAAAGCTAACTGCAAGAGAATACACTACTATGTATGTAGCCAGCACTCCTATCAGCAATTGGAGTATGTAGCCAGCACCGATCAGTGCTCTTGAGTCTGTTTCTTCTGGCAAAAATGTCCCAAAGACTATGTAGAACCCAAAGCCTAAACCCAAGCCCAAAAACGCCAGTAAAATTATCTTTATTACCAGAGGAAAGGTTATAGAAAGATGGGTTGACTTTATATTCCCTGTTAATGTTTCAAGTGCAAACTGAACTGGAACTGCTTTTTCTGCAACCGATAGAGCAAAGTTCCTGATTATGTACCACGAAATTAATGTAAAAATCAGGAACAAAATTGCAAACCATCCCATTAAAACCACGCTTTTCTCTTTTGCTCGGAAGAGAATTAAAGACGAGAGAAGCAGGGAAAGAACAACCGCAAGTGCGACATAAAGTGTATTGCCTTTTCCAACAATTGATGTTATGCTCAGTGAGGAGTAGTAAAGTATGAGAGATGCCCCAATGATAATGAACATCAGAAGGCTTATCCCAATACTTGGTGCTTTGGAGACTTTAGTCAGATATTCAAAAAAGAAATACCTGCTTCTCTTTGTTGTCTCCAGACTATAATATGGAACAGCTGCGAACACTGCTGATATTGCTATGTATAACATAAGAGCTTTCATTCCTCCGGCTATAAGTATCTGAGGAAACAGCAAAAATGTCCAAATCCCTACCATATATCCTACTATTAGGAGGATTATTAAAATCGTCAACTTTCTCAAATTTCATCCCCCCGATGAGCATTCTATACATTTCTTTTGTGGTTCGGGATATTAAAAGGTTATTCAAAATTACATTTTCGTAGTTTACAATTGCTTCATTCGCTATTGTCCACGCCATTAATGGTTCTTTGTAAGGACTTATTTTCACTCCATCAACTCTGCAGGAAAGCAACACTTTTTTAAAGAAGGATTATCAAAAAGCAAAAAATAAAAGAAAAATCACTTCTTCACAAGCTTGTATATCTCAACTTTGACGGTGTACTGTCCGCTTGTGGTTGCTTTGTAGTCAATCCTGACCTGAAACGGATTGGAAGAGGAGTAGAGTAAATTGTTTGTATCTGATTCTGTGATGACATTTCCATTCTCATCGAGTATTGTTATCTTATCAACTATGCCCTCACCGCCTGCCTTTATCATATATTTGCCGGGATCAAGGACATGTGAGAGGTAGAAGACATCACCTGTAACACTTTCGCTTTTGACTTCTACAGGAACTTGGGTGTAAGCGTGGGTGTAGTAGTAGTTCATCCCGAAGACGCTCACTATCCCAAGGACTATGAGTATCAGGAAACCCGTAATGAATTTTTTGATAAGTCCCATTTTTTCACCTCCTCTACTTCTTTTCAAGTTCGACTATCTTCACAGCATCTGCAAACTCCTTGGGGGTGATGTTTCCAGAGAGAGCCTTCAGCAGATCTTTACTTGACACTGAAATGCTAACGTTTCTCTCGCCGAGATAGATAATCTCAACCCTCTCCACCCAGGGAGCGTCCTCCAGTACAGCAAGGCTCATCCTGGCGTAGTCCCTCCAGAAGGAGTCCTCCCCAGCCAGGTACTCAAGGGAAACACTCGCGGTATCGTTCGTGACAGTTACGTTGTGCACGAGGACATCGAAGAGGCCCAAGTCGGTCTCTATCCTGAACTCCGGTCTCCTTATGTCTTCAAAGAGCGGGTTGTCAAAGTCGCCGTTTTCTATTGAGATGGCCAGAATAGGCTCGTCCCCGAAGTATGCCTCCACCCTGATGTTCTCGGAGCCGTTTTCGCGGGCCTTCTCCGCGAGGGTGTAGAGGGCACCAGGAAGGCTCCCGTCGATGACGCTCGTCTCGAATTGTATAACCGTCCAGTTGCCGGAGCTAACCACGCTGACGTTCCCGGCCAAATCCTCGCCCGAGGTTTCCGTTCCACTGGAGGACGGGGTTTCGATGGTGCTGGAAGTCTCTCCGGGGTTGTTCGTCACGTTCTTGGCGGTGTCTATGAGTTGTTCAGGGCTTAGGTTGTCGGGAATCTGGAAGTCCCAGTTGAGGTACAGGTAGGCACCCGCGATTAGGAGGAGTACCAGGAGAAGCTTTCCCTTCATATTACCCCCTCCTCGAAGAGTTTGTTGATGTAGAACCTCACCCTAGCCTCCTGGTCTCTAAAGTCGCCTTTGGAGTTCCTGTCTATCATGTTGACCCTGTGCATCCCCATGGTGGTGTCCCTCATTTCGTCGATCGTGTTCCTGATGATGTCGCGGTACTTCATACCCGCCTTCTTGTAGCGGACGGCAATCTCTGCAGTCCTTTCAAACTCCCACCTGTAGTCCTGAGCGAGGGTCTTCTTTATTGCCACGCCCATCGAGTTGAGAACCACCTCTATCGGCTTCGTCTCGACCTTCGATGGAACGGCGTTCTTGTAGGGAGATATTGCCTTCTCGCGGTTCTCTATATCGGACATGCCGTTGTAGAGCGAGGCACTCCTCTCGTCCACGTGCAGGTCTTTGGCGGTCTTCTTTACCATCTCATCGTCTGAGAAGACGTTGACGTCCTTGTCGGCCTTGAAGTAGTCCTTGAAAAGCCCCAATGGTTTGGGAAGGTAGTTTGCCACCTGATCGATGAAGGTATCGAGGGCCTTGTTGCCGTAGTATTTGGCCTTCCAGCCAAGGGCCGAGCCCTCTCTAGAATAGTCCGGGTTTGAGTTGACTACCCTGACGACCTCTCCCTTCGGCGTTTTGATGACCACGAAGCTTCCCCATTTCTCACCGAGTCCCTTGAGCCCCTCGTTGGTCTCTTCCATCCGTTTGGCGGCCTCGGGACTCAGGCCATTGGAAGAGCCCCCCTGGTTTTCGGGAACGTTGACGGAAGCGTTAACCGGAACCCTTACAGTGCTGTTGGGTATCCTGCTCAGATACATGTTGAGCAGAACCGGGGCAAGGGCTTCGAGGTTGCAGGCGTTCGTCCCCTCATTGTAAGATGCCTCCGCGGTTACCCAGTAGTGGTCGTTAACCAGAGCTACATAGGTGTGTTCAATCGACGTGAACCCGCGGCCATCAAAGTACTTTTTGGTATACACAAACTTGAGGTCAGCGTAGTCAGGCCCCTCGCTGAACTCGTAGTGGTAAGATATTGTCCCCTTCTTCTCATTGCTCCAGAAGCCTATGAGATCCTCCTCCCTGTCGGTGTAGTTCTTTCCCCGCTTGAGGAACCACCTAAACTGCTCTACGGCTTCGTTGTCTGTGTAGTATGTGACCATGACCTCGAGGTAGTTGGTAACTTCCGGGTTATGGTTGACGCACATAAAGTCCTGGTAGAAGTTGATGTAGTTCGAATCCGGGCGGCCACCCCCACCGTTGCTGAAGGTGAGTATCAGACCGAGGGATTTAGCTTCTTCCTTAGTTATCGAGGGCAACTGATCCGGAAACTTTTCCGCTGAAACAACTGTGCCGGCCAGCATTAAAGCTCCCAAGAGGAGACCAGCTAAGGCACTCGCCAAAACTCTGCTCATTGTTTTTTCCTCCTGAAGAACACTATTGGGAGGAGTGCGAGCGCCACAATCCCACCCGGCCCGCAGGTAAAGCTTATCGAATGACTGCTGCTAGTCTCTGTGCCTCCAGTGTTTGACGTCAAGGATGGTGTGGAATAGGTTGCCTGAGAGCTTGACTCCGGGGAGGTGGATGACGATGGGCTGGAGCTCTGGGTACCACCTGAAGAGCTGCCCTCCGCGTGAGTCTCAGTCTGGTTGCAGGTTTCTTTAACATGGAAGTACTCGGTCGGATGATCGTGCACCCAAACATCCACCGGGGCGACCTTGTACCACTCCCACGTTGGGAGGTCGTCGAACTCAAATGCCCCCTCAAAGCTGGCCTCGGAGTAGAAAGGCACCTTCACAAACTTCACGTCGTCCTTTCTTAGATCCACGAAGTTCGGAACCCATGCAGCCAGCTCTCCGCCCTGCTCGACGTGGTGGACGTCGCAGCCTGCAAATTCCATCTCCGGGCCGAGTTTCAGGAGCCTGTCCGGGGGAAGGAAGATAACAAAGCCGTTTCCGGCCCGAGCTATATACCGGCTGTGGGGCTGGACGTCGTAGTAGACCTTTAGGATGTCCCCCGAGGGGGACATCTTGACGAGCGGGTCAAAGAAAACGTAGTTCCCGTCATCGGCGAGGGCAAAGCCCGCCGGGGACTGTCCATCACGGAGGGTCGTGTTCCAGAAGCCGCTCCAGAGGATGTTGCCCGTTTTGTCGAGCTTCACCCAGATCGATGCTCCGCCATCGTACTTCCCGGGAAGACCGTTCGTGTAGAGCCACCCGTCTGGGACGCTGTAAAGCATCGGCCTTCCGCCGGAGAGGGTGTTGAAGCCTCCCATCTTCCAGAGCTCAGCTCCATCCACTGCCTGTCTGTACTCCTTAACCCATTTCGGCTTTCCAGTTTCGGGATCTATGGCCAGGAATCCAAGGTCTGGACCTCCGGGAGAGGAGTACGCTATCAGCACCTCGTCTCCATTGAAGCTCACCGCCTGGATATGCTCGTGCAGACTTTCCCTGCCGTAGATGTGAATCCACTCCAGGTTCCCGGAGGAGTCGAACTTCACCGCCCCTATTGCGAGGGCGGAAGCTATGTGATCGTGATCGTAGGGGTCGTCCGGGTTTTTATGGTGCATGTGCGCATAAAGGGGAGCGACCACTATGACCCCGTCACCGGTGGGCTGAACCCTGATGCCCGAATAGCCACCTGCGGAGTTCTTGAATGCCCTTATCCAGATCGGGTTTCCAGAGAAGTCGAACTTGACGAGAGTGAAGAGCGGATCTCCTCTAATCCAGTCGTCTGGATAAGGTATGTTAACGACGCCGTTTGTCATTAATACGACGTAGATGCCGTCCTTTCCAACGGCGATGTCTTGTATCATCTGAGACTGCCCGTAGGGGAGGTTAAGGGGAAGTTTCTGACTGAGGCTGAAGTTCTTTGACCAGAGGACTTCACCCATGGGCGAGAGGTGTATCAGCACAGCCAGTCCAGCCCCGTGGCTCCCTAAGAGGTAGTAGTCCCCCCCATTCCCCGAGACGAATGCCACCGGGTTGTAGGGACTGTCGAACATAGTTTTATCCCGCTGAACCTCGTAGATAACCTCCCACGCGTCCGATGAGCTAACGAAGGGTAGGAATAAGCTCGAGATTATGAAGAGCGCAATCAAAACCTTAAGTTTTCTCATTTTTTCCACCTATCCTCTTCCTGTTATCCACTTCATGACTTTTCATCCGGCCCATAGAAAAAGTCCCAGGTAGCTAAAAAGAAAAGCCCCAGGAGCGGGCCAAAAACGTGAAAACCTGTGAGAGGTTCTTCAGACATTTTTCATCCCTCAACGTTAAGGCTCTCTTTATCCGGATACCCCTTTTTATACTGCTCCTTCATGGGTTTTACTTCCTATGAAATTCTTCCCTGAAAGTCCTGTCCTTCTTAGAACTCTTCATCCTCCTCTCCCCAGTCGTCGTTAAAGAAGCTGTCCTCGTGCTCCGATGAAGTTTTGACCACAGCTATTTTTCCTCCTTGCGCTCTTAGCAGCTTGAGAGAAAGCCACAGACCGAGAATAAAGAATGCACCTCCAATGTATATAGCGAGGTTTGGGAGGAACATCGTGCCTATGAGGTAGCCAACACCGCCAAAGGTCAGGCTCGTTATCCCCACGACTATGAGTTTGAGCATGAGCTTTAGAATAAGCCAGAGCAGTAGTATCAAGCCGAGGATTATTGCAACGCCGATGAGAGGTCCACTCACGTGAAACCCCGTTAGATATCTATCATCCTCCTGACAAAGTGCGCTCGGCAGAGAGCTCATAAAAAGCCCTGCTACCATCAGATATTTATTCATACCTTCACCACCTTTCAAAACCATCCCGCAGAAAAGAAAAGCGAGACAGGTTTTGCTTTTTATCCATTTTATTTTTTACATGTTACATGTTTGGGTTAATATACTTTTCTGTCTTTGATAAGATACTGTTAGGATTAGGCAGTTTGAGTTATATGTAAGTTTTTGTTAACACTTCAGAAAAGGGGAGATGAGAGCTGAAATCATCCTATACTGCTGATTTTCAGTCTTAAAATCTTTTCACTGGAATAAAATTCGAGCAGAAAAGAGGATAACCACACTGGTGCAAAAAACCAGCGGGAGCTGTAAAAACTCCTCGCAGTCAAAAAACGGAGGAATTTCATCACAGTTGATGAAGCTGTAATAAAAAATTAATGGTGAGAATGTTGAGAGCAAGGAAGTGTGTTGAACACTGATTTGGGACTGTTAAGGAGCGGGTAAGCGCTTTTGAAATAATTTCAGGAGTAATGACTGCAGGGAGAGTTCACTGGTTTGTTTTCTTGTTTCCTTTTTGTCAGAATTCTTTTTAATATGGTCATTAGTTCATATTAGAGGATTACATGCTCATAACTTATCACGACTTCGTTTACTATAGTCCAGGCCATTAATGGTTCTTTGTAAAGACTTATTTTCACTCCATCAACTTTACTCTTGAAGTCTCCATGAGGAAATCCTCCTACAATAACCGCAGGATCTTTAAACTGTTTCAAAAGCTGTCCGAAGTCTTTTGGCTTCATAAATTCTCCCTCTTCATGCATTATAAAAACAGCATCTGGTTTGATTTCTTCTAAAAGCTGGTTCAGAGTTTTTTCCTCAAGCTTCAGAAGTCCAAGGTCTGGGGGAACAACTTTATTTTTAAAGAGGCTTTCCATAAGCCCAACAAATCTATTGTAGTTTCTTGGTATCCTCGTTTCCGGTTTTATATATATGACTTTATCGTTTCTCGTATGTACATAAACTCTAAGCATACCCTCTTTATTGAGTATGCTCTCCAGGGCATTTATCAAACAAAAGTGAACTATATCTGGCCTTCCCCTTCGATTCCCATCTTCAAGCTTTCTCAATGCCGAGTGATGATATGTTGAATCCAAAATAATTTCCTCCGGTTTTTTCCCTCGTCTTTTGGCATAGTTCACAACAGCTGGATGATCTAATATGTTCTTTGGCACAAGTTCAAGCTCCGAGTCTGCTATTATTAGATGCAACATCTTCACCACCTTTTTATTATAATGTCCCTCTCTTTCAGCTCATCGATTATTCGCACAAATATATCTGTTCTCATGCCAAGAATTTCTGGGGGGATTACACCATATACGCAGCTTCCTTCAGCCAAAAGCCGAGTTATGACAGCCGCAGTAAATCCTGTGACTCTTGCCATTGAGGTAAATCCCTCTTTGGCTTCATCATAGAGGAAGTAATGAATTTCTTTAATTTTTCCGTTGGATGTCCCTCTGCCGTAAACCTCCATTATTGAAAAGTCGTCACTTTCGTACTGCATTAGCGGAGCTATTACTTTCAGCGTAAATTCTATGTTTTCGGGTTTAAAAAATCCAAGCTCTCTTAACACTTTAATTTTTTCCAGATGACCGGGCCACCTGAGGGTTCTTTCCTCTAAGTGCTCAGCTCTTATGTTCTCTAAGAGAGTTCTGAGACCATCACTAATAAACTCCTCAAACTCAAAATCTTTGATTTTGATTTTCTCAATTTTTTCAAGCGGGTCAACTTCAACTATTTGTCCGTTTTTGATAATCTTGGCTTTTCGGGTATACTCTTCAATTAGGTCATATGGAGACCAAGTAATTTTATAATACAAGGGAGGTTTCGCTATTTTTGGCAGACCCCCCACTCGGATTATGCCCTCCTTTAGCTCATCAATCTCTTGGTAGATTCTCCCCATCAGAATATTACTTAGTCCGGGTGCAAACCCTGCATCAACTATCGCTGTTATCTGAGCATTTTCAGCATCATCTCTAAGCTCCATGGGATCTTCCGGCATAAACGAGATGTCAACTAAATCCCTTTGAGCCTTTATCGCAGCTTTTAATGTGGTAAAGCCAAGCTTTCCCGGTAGTGCTCCCACGATAATCTCGAACTTTTTCATGATATCCACCAGTTTATCGAAATCTGACGCATCAATTTTAATCGTGTTCGCGAAATCTCTCACTTTGTCCAGATGCTCTTTATTTTTGTCCCCAACCCATACTTCAAAGTCCCTGCTCAAATCGTAAGCTATTGCTCTTCCAACATTCCCAGCCCCAAGCACGAGAATCTTCATTTTTCCCACCCATTTACTTTTGAGCCAATAGGTATATATAATGCTCCCTTGAAGTTTGAAGAGATGAGACTCAATTTACCCAACTTTCTGAGAAGGCAAAAAATCCCAGATATCCTGCTTAGAAGGGATGAGAAGAAGATCATGCATATAAGTGATACTCCAGACAACATCTATGTGTTTCTTCTCAATCTTATTGAAAAGACGAAGCCGGATTACATAATACATACTGGTGATTTAGTTGACAACATAAAGCTTGAAAGAAGGCCAGAGCTCAGGGAGCGGTACGAGAAATCTCTAATTGAACTCCTTCACATACTTGAAAATTCAAAAGCTGAAGTCTACATTGTGCCTGGAAACGAGGATGATGTATCCATACTAAGGAAACGTACTGCCCGCTCTAAAATAGTCCCACCGGGAACCATTATTGAGATAGAGGGAGTAAAGCTTGCAGTTGGCCACAGGTACAGCGATGTTGCTGAAATTAACAACGTGGATTTTAGGCTCTATGGACATAATTTTCGGCTGATCCCCAAAGGTATAAACGGGGTTCTCAGAATAAATTTCATCTTGCTGCCCAGCAAAAGGGTAGTAGGGATTAAATACCCAGATGGTACAAATTTTGAGAGAGGATATAGGTTAATGAGGGGAATGTAATGAGGTTGCTTAGATTTGGGCCATCCCTCGTGTTTGTAAGAGGAGAAAAGCTCGATGAACTGGAGCGTTTTATTGAAAACTTTTTCGATGCAGAGAGAATGTCGGTAAATGAGGCACTTAAGGAAAGCTGGGAATTTGAGACTATAGTGGTGCCAACGCTGAGCGAGGAGTGGAAGACATACATAGAGAACCCAAACCAGGAAGCATTTTTGGTAAGAATGAGGTGTGACAGCGTTTTAAAAGAGCTTTTTAACTCAAAGGCACCTGTGGAGAGGATAAATCTCGGTCCACATATAATTCTGTTCAGAGTGCCAAAAGGGTCCAAAAATGCTGAAACTCTTCTCGCAAGCCGCTATAATGGAGAGCTTGTAACATTAATTGAGGGTATAGAAAAGGGCGAGGAAAGAGACACCCTGCTGGTGCTTACAGAGAAAAAGCTGAACACCCCTATAGGACTTGAGGACATTAAAGCTTCCCTGCTGTTTAAAAAAGATTTTGTGAAGTTTTACAAGACCCTGAGCATAGATCTCCCAGTTATAATGCACAAGGTTCTTCCAGAAGGCTGGAATGAAATAACGATTCGCCTTTATGACAACATGAAGAGGTATGAGGAGAACATTGAAAGGCTTCTCCTTGTTCTTGAGGACTTGGATTTAGGATATGCCGTAAGTGAAGGATGGGACTGGGACTACCCAAGGCCGTTCATGCGTATAAGAGTATATAAGATCAAGCTGATAACATGGGAGGATCCTTTAAGAATTAAATTCCTTTTGAAGGGGCTTGAATATAGGGGCTATAAACGTCTTGCTGATATCGATGTTTTTGTGGAGGGTAAAAAGCTTCATTGGATTGATGTGGCGGAAAAACATGAATCTAAGTTTGAACTTGCTAAAGCGGCAAGGGAGGAGCTTGAGAGATTGCTAAGTGAGGATGTGAAAAAGAAGTTGCATAAAATTGAAGCTAAGCTTTTACAAGGGGGAGCTCATCAGCAGAAATGACGAACTCCTTTCCATGGTCTTCTATGTTGGGGGACTTTTTGACCTTTATTACAAATTTCATTTTTCCTTTAAGGGTGATCTCAAAAACCCTTGTCACAATCTCTTCCCATTCATAAAGGGTCTCTTTAGGCACAAGTGCCATGTTTGCAAAATAAAGTGATAATCTTGACCGCTCTCCCAAGAACTTTTTCATAACTCCTGCTATATGGATCTCAAAGGATGTTACTTCATTTGTATACAGCCTAATGAGCTTGTCTATTCCAAGGGCTATGAGAACAGTGAGCTCATGTGTTGCGTAGTATTCTTTCATAAACTCAGCGAATTCCAGTGTGTAAACTGCTGGATCTTTGGATATATCAATTCTCTTTATGATGTTTCCGGTGTTTATTATTCCTCCTGCTTTAACAACATCTATCTTGTCCAGTTTTTCTGCATTCCACCCCATGATCTTCAGTGGTTCTTTAATCATGTGAAGTGTGTCAAAGATGTCAAGTATCAGAACGTTATACTTTTTAAGTAGAAATTCAATAGTTTCTCTGAATATTATGGGGATTGGGGCTTCGGGAGAGTACTCCACAAGCACAGATTCTCCAAATTTTATTGAACCGAGGTACTCAATGAGTGCTCTTCCATCTGTCACGGTATCACCTCCAGCTCTTCCATTAGTTCTGTCAAATATGGAGACTTCTTTATCACGACTTTTCTCCCATACTCTTTGAGCTCAAGGATTCTGGTAGGTGCTTCCTCAAGTTCGACCCTCACGTCATGACGCAGAAGATGGGGATTTCCAAGCAGATATGTTATCCTGTTTGTGTTTCCAAGGCACTTTCTTGTGACAACCTCGAAGAAATATTCGAGAACTCTTGGCTGGTTCTCATATCGCTTAAGGTGCTTTCCCGCCCCTAATACTATTATGATTATGGGTCTTTTTTCAATTTTTGTGAACAGGTCTCTCAAAATCTCGTGGAGATTTCTGGTGTAAACCACGATATCATCACTCAGCTTCACTTTCCTGACTATCTTCCCTAATTGAATCATCCCACCTGATTTAATGACATATACATCATTGAGAAAGCCAACATCGTATCCATTCAGTTTCAAGTGCTCGACAAAAATATGGAATGTGTCTAAAACATCGTGGATTATAATTGGCAGACCATTTTCGTCTGCCCATTTGGTGATTGAGTAGAATACAATTTCCGGATGATCAATTGAGGAATATTCAATCAGTATTGTTTCACCTGGTTGGACTTTTTCTAAGAATTCCTTTATACTCTTTTGCATATGCTTCCCTCCGTGCTGATGTTTACTTTCTGTAAATTTAATTAGGCAATGGAATATTTTGGATTTTTGGTATATGTATTTATAGTGTTTTCTACTTACCTCTGGGGAATATGTTAGTCATTTTTGTGTCTAATTTGAATGTTATGTAGCATCATGTTATACGGAAACATAAATATGTTATCTTATTCAATCTTCCTAATCTTTGCAACAAAAAATCCGCTTGTACCGTGCTTATCTGGATAAAATCGTCTTGCTTTTTTGAGTTCTTCACTCAGTTCAATTCCAAAGGGTTTAACTAAAGCTGGTTCACCATAGCGAAGAGGCAGCAGTTCAACTTCAAAGTTATCCAACACCCACTGAACTACAAATTCGTTTTCTTCTGGCTCAAGGGAGCATGTGGAATAAACCAAAACTCCTCCTTTTTTCAGATTTTCCAGTGCAACCTTAATCATCTTCATCTGCAGATTCTGGCAGAACTTGATATCGTCCAGCGTTCTGTTTGATTTACGCTCAGGATTTTTGTGAATTGTTCCGCTTCCAGTGCATGGAGCATCAAGAAGAATTTTGTCAAATTCAATTCCAAGTTCGCCCATGTATAGGGAAGATTTGTGAAACACCACTACGTTGGTGACTCCCAGACGAGACAAGTTGAGGCGCATCTCCTTCAGCCTTTCTTCTCCAACATCAAAGGCATAAATTATTCCCCTGTTTTTCATAAGCTGGGCCATATAAGAGGTTTTCCCACCCGGAGCAGCAGCCATATCTGCAACAACATCTCCTGGCTTTGGTTCAAGAGCAACGGGTGGATACATGGAAGATGCCTCTTGAATGTAAAGAAGACCGCTTAAGTATTCAGGTGTTGAAGTTATTGAAAAGGGCTCCCTTGTGAGGCAGAACCCCTCTTTTGCCCAGGGAACTCTTTTAAACTGAAAGCCTTTTTTGTTCAGCAATTTGGTAAGCTCTGGAATTTCAGTCCTGAGAGTGTTCACCCTAAAGCATCTTGGCAAGGGTTTCTCCATGGCTTCGGCTATTCTTATTGCTCTTTCCCCCCACAGATGGTAGTATCGTTCAGCAAAGGTCTTTGAGTATCCAAGGCTGAATAGTCTTTCGAGCATGATTAGGTAACCTCGGTCGCTATTTATAGAAGTTTTGGAAAAAGAAAGGAGATAGATCAGATCTTAATACCACCCATAATCAAGGCCAGAGCCGCTTTTTGAGCGTGCAGCCTGTTTTCAGCCTGATCCCAGACAACACTGTTTGGTGAGTCGATTACATCGTCTGTAACTTCCTCGCCCCTGTGTGCCGGAAGGCAGTGCATGAAGATGTAATCTGGCTTTGCGTGCTTGACAAGCTCCTTGTTGACTTGGAACGGCTTGAATATCTTCCTTCTCATCTCAGCCTCAGCTTCCTGTCCCATTGAAGCCCAAACGTCGGTGTAAATTACATCGGCACCTTTTACAGCTTTAACTGGGTCATGCAAGAGCTCAAAGCTCCCGCCGCTCTCGGCTGCATTTTTCTCAGCCCACTTGATAACCTTCTCGTCGGGCTCATATCCTTCTGGTGTGGCAACTACAACATCAGCACCAAGCTTCGTTCCGGCAATCATGAGGGAGTGGGCAACATTGTTTCCATCCCCTACATAAACAACCTTAATCCCCTGTATTCTCCCTTTCTTTTCCCAAATTGTCATGTAGTCTGCCAAAGCCTGACATGGATGTGAGAAATCACTCAAACCGTTGATTACAGGGACACTTGCGTACTTTGCCAGATCCTCAACGTCCTTGTGGGCGTAAACCCTTGCCATAATTCCATCAACATACCTGCTCAGTACACGGGCAGTGTCTGCTATTGTTTCTCCCCTCCTCAGTTGAAGGTCTTGGGCATTCAGGTAGAGAGCATATCCTCCAAGCTGATACATTCCAACTTCAAAGCTTATTCTTGTTCTGGTTGAGGGCTTCTGGAAAATCATTGCCAAAGTTTTGCCTTCCAAAAGGCGATGTGGTTTTCCTATCTTGTTCCATATCTTCATCATCTTTGCTGTTTCAAGAATTGTTTCAATTTCTTCTCTGGTAAAATCCTGTAAGCAGAGAATATCTCTTCCAGCCAAGCTAACTACCATCGGCATCACCATATAAAGCTGATTCTTTTGTTTTAATAACTATTTCGTCGTTAAAAAGTGCTATTTAACGAAAGTTTTGGGGACATATTGACGGTATTATTGACAAACATAAACAGAAATTCTCGTCTCTTTTTCAGAAGTGTTCTGGCAAGACTAATAAGGGCGCAGTGTATCTATAGTTCGGAGGGTTCTCCCGTGGATAGGATAAAGGTTAGGCTCACTAACTATACCCCAAAACCTTTGGAAACCGTAACATGGGCTGCACTGATTTCTTACTGGGGGGAATGGGAAAGTGAAGCATTCGAAAGGACAACAATGGCTGATGTAAGGAGACACCTACCAAAGGTCCTCTCATATGGGCATGAGAGCATCTTGGAGCATGCAGTTTTCACATTTGCGATTGAGGGATGTTCCCGTGTATGTACTCATCAGCTAATTCGACACAGAATTGCCAGCTATACGCAGCAATCCCATAGGTATATAAAACTAAACCCTCAAGATGTCGAGGAGACATTTTTAATTCCAGAGAGCATTAAAGAGAAGCCTGAACTTTATGAGAAGTGGAAGCAGCTCATGGAAGGAGCAATAAGACTATACAAAGAGGCTTATGAAAACGGTGTTCATCAAGAAGATGCCCGCTATATTCTTCCTCAGGCAGTTAGGACTAAAATTGTCGTAACCATGAATCTTAGGGAACTTAAGCACTTCTTTGGTCTCAGAACATGTGAAAGGGCTCAGTGGGAGATAAATTATGTTGCATGGAAAATGTTGGAGGAGATTTCAAAAGTTGAAGAATTACGACCCATAATCAAATGGGCAAAGTTAGGACCAAGGTGTATTCAGCTTGGATACTGTCCAGAGCGGGAGCTGATGCCGGAAGGCTGTCTTAAGAGAACAAGAGAGAAGTGGATGGAAATAGCAGAGGGCTGATGGGAGTTTTGAGTTCATGAGGGTGAGATCATTATAGAGCAAGTAACGGTAAAGTAAAAATCCTTCCCTGATTGGCAGGATTTTCATATTAATTTTGATTTTTTGTCTTTTTTTAGAAGAATTCTTGGGAAAATTATATAAACGTCAATACTGAGTGCAGTATGGTGAACATAAATTGAAATTAGAAAAATTTTTTGAGAGCCTCAAAGCTGGCGAGACAGTTCTTATTGAGCATGATTCCAAATCTGTTCCAGTTCATTCATTTTACTCATTGATCAAATGCGCGGGAAACATGAGGGTTCTTGTTGACGACTTCCTGGACACGCTGTATATCTATAAGGTGCATCTTGAGCTTTCTGGAACTGATACCTCGAAATTTGAGGATCTGCAGGTTATTAAAATTGGAGGAGTGAAAAGTGTTGGAAAGATCGTGGGAAAAATTAGCTCCCGCGGAGGTGTTATACTGAGGAGAGAATACCAAACGATCTACGAGAATGCCATTGATGATGGGTCTCTGGTCATGAATCCAGTTTTGGGAATAGAAAAGCTCCTCATCTTGGGATCCTCAAGACTTGAAGTCTTAGAGACCTTGGCAGAAATCTCTTCCAGGCTTGGAGACAAAAGGAGAATCGCAGTGTATTTCGTTGACAAATCTGTTTTGAAAACTGGAGAGTTCAACCCACTCCCGATCATGGAATTCCTTTCAACAACAGTCGTTAATGTGGAAAAGAGAGGGAGGGTATACACTTTTGAGGTCTTGAAGTCAATAAACCCCGAGTTGGATGGGAAGACCTACAGCTATGATCTTGACGTTGTAGAATGATGTTCCTCACTTAAAACTTCTTCGAGAGCCTTTTTCAGCTCTTTGTAGCTCTCTTCTATTGCCTGCGGAATTACTTTTACATCGGCTAAGACTGGCATGAAGTTTGTATCCCCGTTCCATCTCGGAACGATGTGAAGATGAACATGGTCATCTATACCAGCTCCAGCAACTCTGCCTAAGTTAACACCCATGTTAAACCCATCAGGATTCATTGCCCTCTTTAGGGCTTTTATCATCAGTTGAGAAAGCTTCATTATTTCCAAAAGCTCATCATCGGTTAACTCTTCCCACTTTCCAACATGTCTATAGGGGGCAATCATGACATGACCAGGATTATACGGATAATTGTTCATGATTATAAATGCATATTTTCCTCTGTACAGAATTAATCTCTCCTCATCCCTGTTCTCCTTTGGAAAGTCGCAGAAAATGCATCCATTATGCTTTGGAGATCTTATGTATCTAATTCTCCACGGTGCCCATATGATTTTCAACCTCTCACCTCCATGAGAGGCAACGCTGATGAATTAAAAAGCTTTTTCCCAGAAATCTTTAAGAAATCTCATTCTAAACTTGGAGCAAAGTGAGGTGATTGAAATGAAGAGGAAAGGAATCTTGATTATCATAGATGGTCTTGGAGACAGACCCATAAAGGAATTTGGCGGAAAAACGCCATTGGAATATGCAAACACACCAAACCTTGATAAGCTTGCTAAAATAGGGATCCTTGGACTGCAGGATCCGATAAAACCCGGACAGCCGGCAGGAAGCGACACAGCTCATCTCTCAATCTTTGGATACAATCCCTATAAAACCTACAGGGGAAGAGGGTTTTTTGAGGCATTAGGCGTTGGTTTGGACTTGGATAAAGATGATTTAGCTTTCAGGGTGAACTTTGCAACCATTAAAAATGGAATAATTGTTGACAGAAGGGCAGGAAGGATTTCAACTGAGGAAGCTCACGAGCTCGCAAAGGCGATTCAAGAAAACGTTAGGCTTCCAGTTGAGTTCATATTCAAGGGCGCAACTGGACACAGGACAGTCTTGGTGCTTAAAGGGATGGCCGAAGGTTACAGAGTCGGTGAGAATGATCCGCATGAGGCAGGTAAACCGCCACACAAATTCACATATGAGGATGAAGAGAGCAGGAAAGTGGCTGAGATTCTTGAGGAGTTTGTTCAAAAAGCTCATGAGGTTCTTGAAAACCATCCAGTCAACGAGAAGAGAAGAAGAGAAGGCAAGCCTGTTGCCAATTATCTTCTCATTAGAGGAGCTGGGACCTATCCAGATATTCCCATGAAGTTCACTGAACAGTGGAAGGTGAAAGCTGCCGCTGTCCTTGCCACTGCTCTGGTTAAAGGTGTTGCAAGGGCTATTGGCTTTGATGTGTTCACACCTGAAGGAGCCACTGGTGAGTATAATACTGACGAAATGGCAAAGGCTAAAGCGGCTGTTGAACTGTTAAGGGATTATGATTTTGTATTTGTTCATTTCAAACCTACAGATGCTGCAGGGCACGACAACAAGCCAAAGCTCAAGGCAGAGATGATTGAGAAGGCTGACAGAATGATCGGCTACATTATCGAGAACATCGACTTGGAAAGGACAGTTATAGCTGTGACTGGTGACCACTCAACCCCATGTGAGGTCATGAACCACAGCGGCGATCCGGTACCTCTTTTGATAGCCGGGGGAGGTGTAAGGACGGACTATACAGAGAGCTTTGGAGAAAGGGAGTGCATGCGCGGCGGCATTGGAAGGGTCAAAGGACATGACATAGTTCCAATGATGATGGATCTGATGGGAAGGACAGAGAAGTTTGGGGCGTAATTTGATTTTTCTTTGCTTCCCTATATTTTAATCTCACTTGAGCTTTTCGGACCCTCTTCAGAGCTCTGGTATAAAGTGGTCATGACATCTGGGGAGTGGCTTTCTTTAAGAACTAATAGGGAGAAAAGAAAAGATATCACATGGTTGAGAGAATCTTTGTCGTGATATCGTTTCCCTGCTTATCGTAAATTCTGTAGTAGCACTTGCATGGGAACTTCATTGCTGCCCTCCTCATTGCTTCAAGGGCAAACTTGAGGTGCTGTCTGTTAACCCTAACTGTCACTATCTTCTGGTCTCTCTTAAGCCTTGCAGCTAATCCAATTGGCTTTCCAAATGGTCTCCTCATACCGTTTCCGTAACGGTCTGCCTTTCTTCCGGTAGCCATCGGGTTCTCTCTGAGGACTTGGAACGGATAAACCCTGATCTTGAAGTGGTAGTTGCTCCTACCGACATTTTTCTGGAGGTATCTGTTCACCTGAATTCTCACTGCTTCAAGGGCGTTCTGTCTTATCTGGACAGGCTCAGCTGTGTGCAAACTAACCTCGAACTCAAAATCTCCAGCTGGATTTCCCATGTCGAAGATTGTGATTTTTGGACCTGGGGCACCTCTTATGTACTCTCTCCTTGTGTAAGCCGGTTTGTCAACGTATCTGTCAATCTTGGCTGGTCTCAAAGCCATTCAACTCACCTCCATAATGAGCGTAACCTAAACTTAGGAAATCTACTCAGCTTATAAAAGTTTTGGAGTGCAGAGTTTTCAGGCTGCTCAATCTATATAAATTTTTTGCAAACGAAACGTGCTACCTCTTGCCATTTAGCATCATAGCAATCCCGAACAGCAGAAGTGACACGGGAGCAAATATCAGCAGTGCAGCTTTTAAAACAATCCCCAATATTGCAACTTCACCTAAGGAATAGGCAAGTCCAAAGACCAACTGTCCAGCAGTTGTGGATATATTCCTAACAGCGTTTATTCCTCCAATAGCAGCTGAGGCTCTCTTTGCTGATGCTAATAAACTCCTTGAGATTGGTCTGAATGTTTGAGCGGCAAATATTGCCATTAAAATTCCAAGGAATACAGTAACCGGATTTTTGATCGCTGCTAAAATCGGTGACACCCCAGCCAGAATTGATACAGTTATGATGACTTTTCTCTCATTGCCTAAATCAGCAAACTTTGAAGGAATGTACGCCAAAAGTGTCGCTATGAAACCTATGAGTCCAATTAGCGTTGCTGCAGTTCCTCTATCCAAATTTAGCGTTTCGGCAACATAGACATAGGTTATCTCACCAGAGGTGAACGCTACGAGGAATGAAATCAAAGCAGATAGGATTAAAATTTTCTTTGCATCCACTGGAGCTTCGCCTTCTTTTGTGTCTTTTTCTCTTTTGGGGACTATCTTTTCGTAGAGGAGCCAGTATGAGAGCAACATGCAGAGGGCTGTCAGGAAAAAGAAAAACGATGCAAGGTACATCTGTCCTTTTAATCCAAACTCTTGAGTTAGAGCGTAAGTGTAGTTGCCCAAAAGCCCGGCGAAGTTTCCGAAGATAAAGTACAAAGCTGTGACCCTGCTTCTGATCTCTTTGGGAGATGAAACAGCAATAACAAACTGGGCAATCGGCCATGCAATACCGTTCAGAAAGCCGTTCATGAGCTTGATTCCAACAACATGGATCCATGAAGATGTGAATGGATACAGATTGACAGCCAGGGCATTGCCAGTCATTGCAAGTGCACCAAGGTATACCAGGCTTTTCCTTTTCTCTAAGAGTAAACCGCTAAAAAGCGCAGAGAGGGATCGGGCTAAAATAAAAGAAGCCGAAATCACAGAGATGTTCACCATTGAGGCTTTAAGAATATCTCTGGTATAGAATGCAACGGCAGGGACCGCTAATCTAAAAGCCAGAGTTCCGGTGAAAGCCGATGCAATGAGAAGTGCTATTCCAAGGTAATGTTGTCTCATTTTTATCACAGTTAAATAACTGCAGAGTTAGACTTAAAATTATTAACTGTTGAAATCTATAACGTCTTAATGATTTGAGGTGACGGAAATGAGTATTCTTTTGATGCTAGTGGGGATACTCCTATTGAGCTTAGGTTTTATTATTGCTTATTCCCTTATTAGTCCAGTCTCTATTTTTGGAGACAAACCAACATTTATTCTTAGAATGGTATCCTCTGGAGACATGTTGTTATTTGGGGTATTCATCTTAATACCTCAAATTTTAGTTTCTCTTGCGTATGCAATTATATACTATAATCTCAAAATTCTTGGTAACGTTCCATTTGAAAAATACTTATTTTTTAGCATAACAATGTTATTCTCTCCCCAGTATATTTCCTCTTACTCAATTATTGTTATCAGTGAAATTTTTGTGGGATATCTTCTGATGATCGTATATATAGGGATTATTTTAAATTTGATAACACTCTACTATTGGTATCCAACAATAACTCTCCAAATCGGTGGCATTGAGAATTTAAAGGTATATCAATATAGAACGATTCATCTTTTACTTAAAAATGAAACAAAGAACTTTGCAGTAGATGTTCAGGTGTTTATAGTGTTTCCGGAAAGTATTGAAATTCGGAGCTATTCTAGTATGCTAAAATGTCTAAGAAAAAATGTTCTTATTAGTGAAAAATTCTTGCTTTATCCTCATTCTAATGAGGAGTTATTAATTTCTATTAAACCTCTAAAGAAAGGAAAATCCTATATATATAGAATTCTGGGAAGGTAATTCTATCAAAAGAATACTCCATAAAAAAATCATTATAACTTAATATAATAACCAAAACATTTATAACTCTCCAAATGGTAAATATTAATACTATGGCTGAGGCTAATATTCCTGAAAATTTCGAAATTCTAAAAAGACTATTATTAACCCACCTTAATAATTCTATTGACAAAGGAATTAACTGGTTGTTGTCTATAAGGGATTCAAGAACCTATGGATGGGGGAGGGTGCCATCATTACTCCCTGATCCATTTTCAACAGCAGATTCTTTACTAGTGTTAGCAGCAGCTGACGCTTTACCAAGTGACTATATTCAATCAATTGAATATATTTACAAGACAGCCATTATTACTCCTGATTATATATATTGGCCCAGATACTCCCCGCAGACGGATAGTGCTATTCCTAGTCCTGTTCACACTGCTGTAGTAATTTATGACTTAATTATGACTGGGGAAGATCCTAAAAGTGATTTAATCCAAAGGTGTATTCAATGGTTGATAGATGTTAGGGATTCCAAAACTCACGGATGGAAATGGGTAATAACAGAGGGTTACCCCAGCCCTCTAGCTACTGTTTTTGTTTTAATGGCATTAAGAGTTGCAGGAGTTTCACTTAGTGAAATTGAAGGATCTGTTGAGTTTGTTTTTAACAACATAAATCCTGATTTTGGATGGGGTTATGAAAATGGGGGAATTAGTAATCCCGGAGAGACGGCATTTATACTAACTGGATTGAGTGAGTTTTTTGGTACTTACCTCATTAATAGCAAGGAGGATATATTAAACAATTCCATTTTGTGGTTAATGTCTCAGCAACAATCAAATGGATCATTTTTGGACATAGGTAGGTCTTATAGAGTAACTAGGAATACAAGTTGGTCGATAATAACTTTTCTTCTTTATGGTGCTAATCCATTTAGTGAACAAGTGTTGTCACCAATTTCCTGGTTACTGGAAACTCAGGAAAAAATTGGTTATTGGTCTAGTGATAATAAATATTCACTTGCACCTTCAGTTAGAGATACTCACGATGCGTTATTGGCATTAATAACCTTCAAAAAGGTAGTAGAATATTACAACAAAAATAAAAATACTAAAAAATGGAAGTTCTCTGAGGCTATTCAACATGCTTTGTAGACTTGATTTTTTTGGAGAGATATTAACTAGGTAGTAAGTAATATAAATCCTATCGGAGACTCATTGATGGGAGAATACTATGTCAGTTCCAATAGATGAGGTGGTGTTTATGCAGATGCAGTTTGAGGATGCTTACAAGGAAGTTTATGAGATCGTTAAGCCGAGATACAAGCTCTTCACAGCTGGTCCAGTTGCATGTTTCCCTGAGGTTCTTGAGATAATGAAAGTTCAGATGTTCAGCCACAGAGCAAAGGAATATAAGGTAATCCACATGGACACCCTTGAAAGGCTTAAAAAATTCTTAGAAGCTGAAAACGGAGAAATAATTCTCTTTCCAAGTTCTGGAACCGGGTTTATGGAATCTGCTGTTAGGAACACAGTTCCAAGGGGAGGAAAGGTTTTAGTTACCATAATTGGCGCATTTGGAAAGCGCTTTAAGGAAGTTGTTGAGTCGAATGGGAGAAAAGCTGTTGTCCTTGAGTATGAGCCCGGAAAGGCTGTGAAGCCAGAGGATCTCGATGATGCATTAAGAAAAAACCCTGATGTTCATGCAGTAACTATAACATATAATGAAACTTCAACAGGTGTTCTCAATCCCCTTCCAGAGTTGGCCAAAGTTGTAAGCGAACATGACAAGCTTCTCTTTGTGGATGCGGTTAGTGCAATGGGAGGGGCTGATATAAAATTTGACAAATGGGGAATCGACGTAATTTTTGGAAGCTCACAGAAAGCTTTTGGTGTTCCACCTGGTCTGGCAATCGCTGCCATTAGCCAGAGGGTCTTTGAAATCGCCGAAAAGATGCCGGAGAGAGGCTGGTACTTTGATCTGCCTCTCTATAAGAAGTTTAACTACAAGAAGCAGGGAACACCTTCAACCCCACCGATGCCTCAGGTCTTTGGTCTCAACGTTGTGTTGAGAATCATAGAGAAGATGGGCGGCAAGGAAGAGTGGCTCAAGATGTATCAGAAGAGGGCAGAGATGGTAAGGAGCGGGGTTAGGGAGATAGGTCTTGAAATCTTAGCAGAGCCGGGTTATGAAAGCCCAACAATAACTGCCGTCTTAACGCCAGAGGGCATAAAGGGCGAAGACGTTTACAATGCAATGCGTGAAAGGGGCTTTGAACTGGCGAAGGGTTACGGTGAAGGAATTAAAGAAAAGACATTTAGGATTGGTCACATGGGATACATGACTTTTGAAGACATTGAGGAGATGCTCCAAAACTTAAAAGAAGTTATAGAAGAACTGAAGAAGAAAGCTTAGCGTATCTTCTCCAGTTTTATTTCTCCTCCTTCTTCAACTACTTTATAGACTGCGTTAGCTTTTCTGGCTCCCTCTTTTATATCGCGGTAGAGCTCAATTACAAGTTCAAACCTCTTTAGAGTATTATCATCTATCTTAAGCCAGTGTTTAACTTCACTCACTATGTCCCTTGAAAGTATGAGAGAGGATATTATGAATGCATAGTCATCTATAAGCTCTTCCAGAATCAGAGGTACGTTAATTGTGTGGAGAGTGTCTATAACAACATAATCGGGATTAAGCTTTTTGATTTCCTCAATTACTTCCTTTGTTCTTGTTCTAACGCTCCTTTTATCAAATTCAGTGTTTATAATCTCAATGTTTTCTTTGAAGGGTTTGAACTCATTGTAAGCCGTTACAACTGCTATTTTCCACTCATCGGGAATTAAATGAACCATAGCCTCAATCAGCTTTGTTTTGCCTGTTCTGCTTGCTCCAACAACTAAAATGTCGCTTTTTCTGAGAAGGGCATTTTTAATAGTCTCAAGCTGTTCATTGGTTATGTTACCATAGCGGAGCAAATCTTCTGGAGTAAAGATGTAAACTCCCATTTTTGTCACCGTAGAATACTTGGAGTCTAATTGTTATAAAATATTGGTTTGCACCACTGGGGAATAATTTCACGCCCGTAAGGGATTTTGGGATCATTTGGGATGCCAATTCTAACCATTTTTCTTGTCAATTGTCCAAAAATTATCATATATAAATGCCAAAATTTGTTCAAATTCCAAAGTTTTTTGCATAAAAGACATAAACCATGAATGCAGTGTCAAAAAATAGGTGATAAACATGAATGCTGTTCAATTAGTTAAAAGAGAGATTGCCCCAGCTATGGAAGTTCAGACCAAAGTCATTGAATATATGACAAGGTTTTTTGTTGGCAAAGGATTTAAGTGGCTGCTTCCAGTGATGCTCAGCTCGATAACTGATCCTCTCTGGCCAGATCCAGCGGCAAGTGAAGCCTTAAAGCCCCCAGAGATAGAGGCATATGGTGGAAAGCTCAGATTAATGCATAGTATGATTTTGCACAAGCAATTGGCAGTTGCCATGGGAATAGACAAGTTGTTCATACTCTCTCCAAACATAAGGCTCGAAGGAAGGGAAGCTGACGATGGAAGGCACGCATATGAGTTCACTCAGCTCGACTTTGAAATAGCATATGCAACCATGGATGACGTCATGAGCTTAATCGAAGAGGCAATCTCTGGGCTTTTCAAAGAGGCAAGAAAGTGGGAAATCCTTGAAGAACTGGGCAGAGAAGTTCCAAAGGCTAAGCCACCGTTTAAGCGGTTCACCTTGGAGGAAATCAAAGCTGAATTTGGTGATGAAGATAAAGCAAGTGAAGCAATGGATGAACCCTTCTGGATCACTGATATTGAGAGAGAATTCTACGACAGGGAAGACCCAGAGAGGCCGGGACACTTCAGAAACTATGACTTGTACTTACCATGGGGTTACGGTGAGGTCTCAAGCGGCGGCGAGAGAGAGTGGGAGTACGATATAATCGTCAGGAAGATGAAGAAAGCTGGGATAAGCCTTGAGGCATTCAAACCATACTTAGAGGTTGCCAAAGCAGGATTGCTCAAGCCTACAGCAGGGGCTGGCATAGGCATGGAGAGATTAGTGAGGTTCATCGTCGGAGCAAAGCACATAGCTGAGGTTCAGCCATTCCCGAGAATTCCGGGAATTCCGGCGATTATTTAAAAGTGGTTTCCAACTCTATTTAAATGCACCCTCTCCCACATTATTTCTTCTTTTCTGTGCTCTGGCTTTTCTTCAGCTGGATATCCAATACCGATTATGCAGAGGATCCTTATATGCTTAGGGATTCCCAAGAGTTCCCTGACGTAATCCTCGGCTGTCTTCTTATCATCGTGCATCCTTTCGTGTATATGGCCCCAGCAGGCGCCTAAACCTAAGGCAGTTGCTGCCAGCTGAATGTGCTCAGCAGCTATTGAGCAGTCGTAAACCCATGCATTGCTTATCCTCTCATCCCCACAGACAACTATCGCTAAAGGTGCTGTTTCAAGGAACTCTACAGCGGATCTTGTTTTGGCGAGCTTTTTTATCAGCTCTCTATCTTTAACAACCACAAAGTGCCAGGGTCTCCTGTTTCTTGAGCTTGGAGAATAAAAGGCAGCTTCGAGGATTTTCTCAATTAGTTCATCCGGAACTTCTTTATTTTGAAATTTCCTGATGCTTCTTCTTTTCCTTATAACTTCAAAGAACTCCATATCGCTCACCAAAATTATTAGAAAAGAGAGAAATTTAAAACTAAGCCTCTTTGCTTAGGTATTCGTGTATTGCTTTTGCTGCTTTTCTTCCGTCTCCCATTGCTAAGATTACGGTTGCTTCTCCTCTTATTGCATCTCCACCTGCAAAAACTCCAGGAATCGAAGTCATCAAATTATCATCCACTATTATCCTTCCCTTGCTGTCAACTTTCAAATCTGGAACCGTCTGGAAGAACGTTTTGTTTGGTGTTTGTCCGATAGCAATTACTGCAGTATCAAACTCCATGATGAACGTTTCTCCAGTTGGAATTGGTCTCCTCCTACCGGTCTCATCTGGCTCTCCAAGTTTCATCTTCTCCAACTCTATTGCCTTTAAATTGCCGTGCTCATCTCCTATAAAGCGCTTGGGTGAGACTAAGAACATGAATTTAACTCCTTCTTCTTCAGCGTGGTGAATTTCCTCTATACGAGCAGTCATCTCTTTTCTTGTTCTTCTGTAGAGGATCCAGACTTCAGCACCAAGCCTCAACGCAGAACGGGCTGCGTCCATTGCTGTGTTTCCGCCGCCGATAACAGCGACCCTCTTTCCGACTTTTATTGGAGTGTCATATTCGGGGAATTCATAAGCCTTCATGAGGTTTATTCTCGTGAGGAATTCGTTAGCTGAGTAAATTCCATTCAGGTTTATGCCCTCCCATTTGACAAATCTTGGCGTCCCTGCACCGGTTCCTATAAAGATGGCATCGTACTCTTCCCTCAGCTCGTCAAATGTAACTGTTTTCCCTACTAATGTGTTTGTCTCGATTTTTACTCCAAGCTTTTTGAGGTTTTCAAGTTCTTTTTTCACGATTTGTTTTGGTAGTCTGAATTCTGGGATTCCGTATATTAGGACTCCTCCGGGTTTGTGTAGGGCTTCGAAGATTGTTACGTCATAACCCATTTTTGCTAATTCTGCGGCGCATGTTAAACCAGCCGGTCCTGCTCCGATGACTGCGATTTTCTTTCCGTTCTTCTTTATTCCTTTTATTTGCTCCTCTAATAACTCGGCGTCTATCCCTTTTTCTCTTGCGTAGTCTGCTACGAATCTTTCGAGTTTTCCTATGTTTATTGGGTCGCCTACTTTGCCCATTACGCAGACGCCTTCGCATTGGTCTTCTTGGGGGCAAACCCTACCAGTTATGGCAGGCAAAGAATTACAAGCCCAAATGACTTCTAAGGCTCCTTTAATGTCCCCTTCTTTAATCTTGGCTATGAAGGCGGGAATGTTTATGTTTACGGGACAACCTTTAATACACGGAGCATAGTTCTCTGGACACTGCAGGCAGCGCTCAGCTTCTTTCTTTGCAAGATCAAAATCATAGCCGAGGTTAACCTCAAGGAAGTCCTTGTTCCTCTCCTCTGGTGGCCTCTCTGGAGTTGGAACCCTCTCCTTGATAATCTGCCTTTTTGGCATTTAAACCATCCCCCTCTCGTGCTTCCACTTCTCAAAAGAAATCTTCTCCAAATCCTTGTAATAGTCCAGACGCTTCATCAGTTCATCCCAGTTCACTTGATGTGCATCGAACTCAGGTCCATCAACGCAGGCAAACTTTATTTCTCCCCCAACTGTTACTCTACAAGCGCCACACATACCAGTTCCGTCAACCATGATTGGATTCAAGCTGGCAACTGTCTTTATGCCGTATGGCTTCGTGAGCTCTGCAACGAACTTCATCATTATCGTTGGTCCAACCGCATGGACGAGATCAATTTTTCTCCCCTCATCTATGAGCTTTTGAAGTGCATGAGTAGTAAATCCTTTCATCCCATAGCTTCCATCGTTTGTGGTCACTATGACCTCGTCACTAACTTGTTTCAGCTTATCTTCCCAGAACACAAGCTCCTTTGTTCTGAACCCGAGAATTGAGATGACATAATTGCCAGCCTCTTTCATGGCTTTTGCGACTGGGTAAATCTCTGCAACGCCAACTCCGCCACCTATCATTACAACCGTTCCAAACTTGTCGATGTGACTTGGCTTCCCTAAAGGACCAAGGAAGTCGAGGATGAAGTCCCCAACGTTGTATGTTCCAAGTTCGTGCGTTGTTTTTCCGACTTCCTGTGCAACTATTGTTACAGTACCCTTCTCTGGATTGGTATCGGCTATCGTTAGGGGTATCCTTTCTCCCCTTTCGTGGAGCCTTAGTATAACAAACTGACCTGGTTTGGCTTTTTTTGCAATCCTCTCGGCTTTGATTTCGAAGAGATTAATCCCTGGAGCTAATCTTTCTTTATGCAGAATTTCAAACATTTAAGCCCCACCATTTTTTAATATCTGTTTTGCGAATATAAAATTCTTTTCACTATTAGTTGATAACTAACCGTTGCAAAAATCCTTAAATCATGTATTTGACAAATATAAACAAGAGAAGCAATCTTTCGGGTGATGATCTTGAGATATGTAAAGCTTCCCTCTGAGAATTTTGAGGAATTTTTCAATTCTCTCAAAAACTGGGGAACCGTTTATGCTCCAGTGAAACAAGGGAACATTTACTCTTTTAAACAAGTTAATACTTTAGAGGAAGTTTCATTGAATTACACTCGAACCATGCTTCCCCCAAAGAAGTTCTTTGTAAAGCCACGGGAGATACTTTTAAAGTTGAAAAATGGAAAATGGGAGGAAAACAGAAAAGCTGAAAAAATAGTTCTCTTTGGAGTCCACTCATGTGATATCCATGGACTTCAAATTCTTGACAGGGTATATCTTGAGGAACCCGCGGATCCCTACTACAAAGAAAGGCGGGAAAACACCATTATCATAGGGATAAGCTGCATGCCAGATGAGTACTGTTTCTGCAAGAGCTTGGGAACGCACTTTGCAATGCATGGGTTTGATCTCTTCCTGCATGAGCTTCCAGATGGCTGGCTTGTGAGAGTGGGAAGTGTAAAAGGTCATGAAATTGCATGGGCAAATGAAAGCCTTTTTGAGGAAGTTACGGAAGAGGACTTGAAGCACTTCAAAGAATTTGAAGAAAAGCGTTCTGCATCATTTAAAAAGCATCTGAACAAGGAAGGGCTTGCGGACTTGCTTGATCTTGCATTTAACAGCCCTGTTTGGAAGAAATACGAGCGTATTTGTCTCGGCTGTGGAAACTGCAACATGGTGTGTCCAACATGCAGATGTTATGAGGTCTGTGATTACTGGGTCAACGCATATGAGGCAGTGAGAGTCAGGAGATATGATTCATGCTTCATGGAAAGCCATGGACTTGTGGCAGGTGGTCACAACTTTAGACCAACGCGTTTGGATCGTTTCAGACATCGATACTACTGTAAAAGCTATTTCGATCCATCTGCGGGCTTCAACTGTGTCGGATGCGGCAGGTGTGATGAATTCTGTCCAGCTAAGATAGAACATGTTAAGGTTCTTGACGAGGTTAGGGAGGCGTTGAAATGAACCCCTTTCAAACCTATGATGCGAGGATTTTGGAGGTAAAGGAACTTACTCCGAGGGAAAAGCTTTTCACTCTTAGATTTGTGGATCCAGAAATTAACAGGGAATTCACATACAAGCCGGGTCAGTTTGTTATAGTTGACATCCGAGGTTTTGGTGAATTCCCAATAAGTCTCTGTTCTTCCCCAACGAGGACAGGATACTTCCAGCTGTGTATAAGAAGGGTAGGAAGGATGACAAAATATATTCACAAACTTAAAGAGGGAGATATTGTGGGCATTCGGGGCCCTTATGGTAATGGCTTCCCCATGGAGGAGATGGAAGGTTCCAATCTGCTCTTGGTTGCTGGAGGTCTTGGGATGGCTCCATTGAGAAGTGTTTTGTGGTATGCCATCGACAGCGGAAAGTACGAGCAGATATACCTGTTTTATGGAACCAAAAGCTATGAAGATATCCTCTTTAGAGATGAAATAATTCATCTCCTTAAACATGGAGAAGCTATGAACTGCAGGGTAAAGCTTGCCTATGAGGTTGAGAGCCCTTCCTGCATATACCTCGAGAAGGGCTTTGCCCCCAAGGTCTGCAAAGGGGTCGTGACAGATTTGTTCAGAGGAGAGGAGTTTGATGTGGACAATACCTATGCCTTAATATGCGGACCTCCAGTGATGTATAAATTCGTGATAAGGGAGCTCTTGGACAGAAAGCTTACCCCTGGCAGGATTTACATGACGCTTGAGAGAAGAATGAGATGCGGGATAGGCAAGTGCGGTCATTGCATTGTAGGAACCAGCACGTCAATAAAATACATCTGCAAAGATGGGCCCGTCTTTACCTACTGGGAAGCTCTTTCTACAAGGGGGTTGATTTAAATGCTGAAGCTGGGAGTTTTTGAGCTTACCGATTGTGGAGGCTGTGCACTAAACATCCTGTTTCTATACGAGAAGCTGTTTGATCTGCTGGAGTTTTATGAGATTAAGGAGTTCCACATGGCATCAAGCTTTAAGGAGCATGATCACCTTGACGTTGCGATTGTCACGGGAACGGTATCATGCCAGAGGGATCTGGAGGTTTTAAGACATGCTCGCAATTATTCCAATTACTTGATCGCATTGGGAACTTGTGCAACTCATGGCTCTGTTCAGGGGGCTGTTGAAGGAAAGATCAGGGATAAGCTTGAAAAGGTGTATGGGACAAGGGCGAACACCATGAAAGCTCTTGATCCAAAGCCGGTAGTGGAATACGTAGCCGTCGACTTTGCTCTCCCCGGATGCCCTTATGATAAGATGGAGATTTATCAACTTCTCATTGATCTTGCAAAGGGTGTGGAGCCAATAAAGAAAGACTATCCAGTGTGCATTGAATGCAAGCTCAATGAATACGAATGTGTTCTGGTGAAAAAGGGACTTCCATGCTTAGGTCCAATCACGGTGGGTGGATGCAATGCTATATGTGTTAAATCGAAACTCGGATGCATAGGGTGCAGGGGACCTTTGCCAAAGGAGGCAAACCCTGCAGGGGAGTTTGAGATACTAAGGAATCTTGGCTATGATGAGGAGTATCTGCGCAGGAAGTTCAAGACATTTGCAAGGGGTGAGCTGAGATGGTGATCCTTGAACTTGGGGAATTCACAAGGGTTGAGGGAAACGGAAAGGCGGAAGTTATCATTGAAAACGGGGAAGTCAAAGAAGCGAGAGTGAAAATAGTTGAGGGTCCAAGATTCTTTGAATTGCTGACACTCGGCAGGTATTATTGGGATGTGCCAGATTTAGAGGCGAGAATTTGTGCAATCTGCTATCTGGCGCATTCGTTTGCCTCGGTGCTTGGGATAGAGAATGCCTTTGGAGTTAAAGTTCCGGAGGAGATTCAGCTTTTGAGGGAGCTTGGTTTGATTGGAGAAATCCTTGAGAGCCACAGCCTTCATCTCTATCTTCTGGTCGCCCCCGATTTGTTCGGCTATCCAGATGCTATCCGAATGGCAAGCAAACATGGAGAAATAGTAAGAGAGGGACTCGCACTCAAGGCATTTGGTAACTATATCAGGGAAGTAATAGGGGGAAGAGAAATTCATGGGATAAACGTTAAGCCCGGGGGATTTGGGAGGTATCCTACAGAGGATGAGCTTGAAAAAATTGATAAAAGCTGTGATGCACTTTTAAGGTTTGCAAAAAGGGCAGTTAACATCTTTGCAACTCAAGAAGTTTTTGGAGCCGTTCCTGAATACCATATTGCTACGGATGGTTACCTCTACGGAGAAAAGCTGATTGCATCTGATGGAGAAAGGTTCGATTATTTCGAGCATATCGAAGAAAAATCTCTGCCCTACAGCTTTGCAAAGCAGAGCCATTATAAGGAAAGTGTCTTCATGACTGGAGCCCTCTCAAGGTTAATGGTCAAATCTGACAGGCTAACACCGATTGCAAAAGAGCTGTTTGAACAGCATAGGGAAAAGTTATCTCGGGGGAATGTTAGCCTAAACAACTTAGCACAGGCAATTGAGCTTGTGTATTCACTTGAGAGGGCTAAAGAAATAGTGGGGAAACTCTTAGATCATGGGGTCAAAGGGGAAAATGTTCCAATAGAGCCTAAAGAGGGAGAGGGGATAGGATACGTTGAGGCTCCCAGAGGTGTCCTTATACATCACTACAGGATTGACGAAAATGGAAACATCACTTATTCGAATATAATAACCCCCACTGCATTAAACCATGCACTGATGGAGCTGAGCCTTTATGAGGAGGCAAGAAAGCACTATGGGGCTGTAGATGAAAACTTTCTGAAGCACAAGCTTGAGGAAACTGTTAGGGCATTTGACCCATGCATCTCTTGTTCGGTGCATCTTGTTAGGCTTTAGCCTTCTATTCAAAATTTCTCTATCTATTTTTGTCAAATCAAAATCATTATAAAATTTAAGAGATTTTGATATAATTGGGGACACATTATGAGAAGAGCATTTGAGGCTGTAACCCGAATTATGGACTCCCTGAAAATGGGGGAGACCGTACTGTTAATATATGATGAATCACTAATTCCCGAATTTTCATTTTTGTTTTTTGTTGAGTATGCATCTCAGAAGGGTGTTCCAGTTATTGTAGATGATATTCTCGACTCACTTTATGTTATTAAACAGCACTTGGAGTTCATTGGGATAGACACTACGTTTTTTGAAAACATCACCGTTATCAAAGTTGGAGGTAAAAACAGGGTTGGACATGTTCGCCAGCACATACCATTGGAAGGTGCTTATAGGGAGAAGTACCGCCTGGCAGCTAAAGAAGTTTACAAGGAGAATAATAATGCCATAAATATCGTACTTGGAATTGAAAATCTTTTTTACTTATCAACAAAACCCAGTGATATCACTGAGGTAATCTCCGAATTGATATCTTTTTTAGGCGAAAAAAGTCGCATAGCGGTATATATAATTAACAAAAATATCACGGAAAAAGCACCAGTGAATCCTCTTCCTTTCTTTGAGAGGATTGCAAGTACTGTTATATATACAGAATCTCATCCAAGAAAAGCAGTATTAAGGATTGGAAAATGCTCATCTCTTGACCTGGTTGGAAAGTCCCTCATAATAGAACTTGATGATCTACTCCAGTACTGGGGACGGTAGAAATGGGCATTTTTAGAAGGATCTTTAAAAAACCCAAAAGAGAACTCAATAAAATTGAAATAGTTTCAAGAAAGCCAGTTGGAAGGTTTAGAGTCCTTCAGGTTTTTGATATTTTTGGGAAGCAGGTGCTTGCTGGCGAGGTAATTGATGGGATTATATATCCAGGATATAAGCTTAAAGGAAGAGACGTTGGGATAGTGAGGAATATCGAGAAAAACCGCAAAAAGGTTGATTTTGCAGTTTCTGGCGACGTTGTTGCTTTAATGCTCGAGAACAAAATGGATGTTAATGACGGAGAACTTCTTGAAGTTTACCAATCATGACTTAAGGCTTAAAAGTCCATAAGCTTAGCTCTTTTTGGTGACAAAAATGATAATATTCGACAATCATTTTCACGTTGATCCCTTTAAGGGGCTCTTTCTTGAGGCAGTAAAGCAGTTCCACAGAGCAGGTGGGACGCATCTTGCTGTTGTGTATAAAACAGCTCACGATTACGGCTTTGCTGGAATGAAAGCAGAGGACTTCATAAAGGCTATGGACTTTCACATAGAGCTCGTTGAAAAAATAAACAAGGAGACTCCGGTGAGGGCTTTTGCAGTTGTTGGTGTTCATCCAGCTGAGTTCGTGTATTTGGCCGAAAAGAAGGGCTTAGAATATGCTAAGGATGAGGTCATGAAAGCTTTAGAGTATGCTCAAAAGCTGTGCCTTGAGGGTAAAGCAATAGCCATCGGAGAAATTGGCAGACCTCATTTTGAGGTTAGAGAGGAGATTTGGAATGCAAGCATTGAGCTGATGAAGTATGGAATGGCTCTGGCTAAAGAAGCTGATTGTGCTGTTCAACTGCATACAGAGAGTTTCACAGAAGAGAAGTTCAGGGAGCTTGGAAAAATAGTTAGGGAGGTTGGAATAAGGCCGTATAGAGTTGTCAAGCACTATTCCCCACCGCTCGTGAAAATTGCAGAAGAAGTTGGGGTTTTCCCGTCAATTTTGGCGAGCAAAAAAGCTATGATGGAGGCTATAATGCAGGGGAACAGGTTTTTCATGGAGACCGATTACATCGATGATAAAAGAAGGCCTGGAGCAGTGTTAGGGCCAAAAACCGTGCCAAAGAGAACGAAAACTTTCCTCCAGCAGGGAATTTTCACTGAAGAAGATGTTTACAAAATCCATGTTGAGAATCCAGAAAAGGTTTACGGGGTGGAGATGGAGGAGTAGTAACTTAAGTTGCTACACTCTTCACAACCCTAACCCTTCCTGGCTTTCCTACTTCTCCTTCAACCTCAAACACTTTTCCAAAGAACTGCTCAACGACCCAAACATTCGTCACTAAATGCTTTGTGATCTCGCTCACCCATATCTCACCACCGGCAAAAGCCAAGAACGGGATGAGCTGGTCTCCAAGGAACTTATCCACTGCATGCCTCGGCTTGAGCTGGTCTAAAAGCTCTCTTGCCGCTTCTTCTCCGACCATTTCGGCAGGCTTGCCCCTCTTTCCAAGTGCATCACCGCCTAAGCGTAAGATATCGGTGTTTGCCCATACAACAATTCCGCTTCCCGGACCTAAGTGGGGGTCTTTGTCTCGCTCGTAATACTCCTCTATAATATTAATAGGTATATTGGGATAAGCCCTCTCAACCACCTGCTTTGCTGCCTTTGCCTGTCTCACTGCAACGTGGGATGGCAGCTTTACTGCGTGACTTATCCCTTCAAAGCTCTCAATTTTTGTAAATCTTGTAGCCCTGAGCTCTCTTTTCTCTTCCCAGGGTTCAACTTTCCCGACAACAATTCCTCCACCTTTAGGATAATGCCCTCTCCTCCTTATTTCAATCTCCGCTCTAAGTCCTATCTTTTCAAGAGCAAAGAGGGTAATGTTTTTGAGATAATCAACCGGTGGTGACCAGGGAACATCTGTTCCTCCAGTTATTTCAAAGGTTACTTCCCTGTCAGCAAACGCCATTGCAGGTAATAGGGCTTGTAGAACGAGTGTTATGCTTCCAGCGGTTTTTATTGGAACCTTAATGTGTTTTGATTGGATTTTACCTGGATAGAACTCCAAAACTTTTGAACCCACTTCAGCCCCCTTGACCTCAGCGTTGCAGAGTTCTTTTAATGCTAAAATTCCATGCAGATGCTGGGGTCTTAAGCCAGGATTGGGTCTGTTGGCTCTTATATTGATTATTTTAATCGGCTCGCCTGTAATAGCGGAGAGAGCGACAGCAGTCCTTAGAATTTGACCTCCGCCCTCTCCATAACTACCATCAATAACCTTCATGACCCTCACCGATCATTATTACCAGTGCTGCCTTTAAAAGCTCTGATGTTTCCTTTTCTGGATTCCTGAGTTTAAGTTTTTCAACCAGCCTCTTTAGGTCTTTAAGAGCCTTCATTGTTCTGTATTCTTTGGGGAGTTGTCTAAGGACTGAAAGAGGAACTTCAACGCCGAATTCTTTTAAGAAAAGCTTTTTCAACATTTCTTCATCAAAACTCAGGAACTTAATCTTAACTGGGAATTCTAAGCCTTCATACTTGCCGGCATCTTTGGTTTCAATTAGGAGGGTAAAATCGACTGGTATCTTATGGTATCTGACCCCAATCGGAAATTTCACATACCCCCTACGCTTTATTTTCTTGAGCTTCCTAACAAGCTCAATAGGCGGGTCTGAGAGCATCAAGTAGCCTCGGTAAGCCTTCAGAAATAGCGGTGCTGAGTAAACTCTATCCTCGACTTTTCTGAATTCAAACTCTTCTATACTGTCAACATAATAGTCCCAGCAAATTACAGGTGTTTTTACTAACACCCATTCTGCATGGGAAGCCAGCTTTTCGTGAATTTCCTCATCAAAAACCTGTATGATGTTTTCATAAATTTCTAAGTACCGCGGTATTTTTACTTTCCCTTTAATGCACTTTTTGAGTATCTTGTCCAGCTCGAGTCCTGCCTCGTTAATTATTATTGCATCTTCTCTGAGTTCTAAGAGCATTAATGAGCTCAGAAATTCCTCAGGAACGTCATCTGTTATGGACTCTACGTCAACATATGGCTCAGTCTCTGCAACTTCAAATTCTCCCTGATCTTCTTTTTGCCCTTTGATCTTCTCTAATAGCTCCTTACTCACAGTGGTTATCTGGTAAATCCTGTCTTTTCCCTCCAGATAAAGCACACCGTTAGAAAGCAACTTTAAACCTAACCTTGCTAAATATGCCGAAAGCTCATCCTCAGTTCGCGTGCTTATTATTTTTTTGTCTCTGACATCTTCAAATCCTTCATCTACGAGGATAAAGTCTGCTGGATGGAGGTTTTTTTCATTAAAGAAACGATTCAAAATTTCAAGTGCCTTTTCCTTGTCTTCTCCGTAAACTTTGATAAACTCTATCGTGCCATCTCGGGTCATTCCAACAAAAATTACAGAGTCATATCTTTCTCTTGGAGCTGACAGCTCGTCCATATCTCTCTACCTTTTAGATTCTTTGTTTCTTTGGATTTATAGCATTTTTTACTAAAGGCTCATAAATCCAAGGGGCTCTTCTGTGTCGAGGTTAATTATCTTTACTTCTCTTTTCTTTGTGTCAAGAAATGCGACGCTTTTAATTCCCGTAACATATCCACACACTTCTCCAGGATTCACAAGTATGCTTCTCCCCGTTTCTCTAATCTCATATCTGTGAGTGTGGCCCCGAATAATAACATCGTACAGCTGACTCTTTGCAAAGGCATCAACTACCTTTTCATTTGTCCCATGGAGAACAATTATTTTCATACCGTCTGCTTCAACTTCAAGTATGTCTTCCGAGATTCCAAGTGCTTTATTTAGACCCTTTTTCTCTCCGTCATTATTTCCGAAAACCCCTTTTAATGGTGCTTTTAGCTTTAGGAGCTCTTTTCTGACGAACGGGGCAACATAATCTCCTGCATGGATTACAAGATCAACTCCTTCTCTGTTAAAAAGCTCAACGGCTTTTGCTATAGCAGATAGATTGTCATGAGTATCGCTCATTATTCCAATTAACATAAGCATCACCTTAGCTTTCTTTTCTTTATGGGTTTATAGAGTTTCCTCCAATAATGATGTTCATGTGGGAAAGTTTAAGAAATATTGGCATCCACATAATAGATGACATTGGGTGATGATTATGTTTGCGGGCAGAACTTTAATCGCTGTAAAACTGCTCAAATCCTTTGGCGACTGGAAAGCTGGTGATATGGTGCTAATTGAAGATTGGAAAGCTAAAGAACTCTGGGAGACCGGGATAGTTGAAATAATTGATGAGGCTGAGAAAGTTATAGGGGAGCTTGATAGGGTTATTGCTGAGGAAAAAGAAAATGAGCCCATAACCCCGATTCCAGAAGGATTGTACGAGAGGGCAGAATTTTACATCTATTATCTGGAGAATTATATAAAGGAAAATTTTGAGGGAAATGTTGATGTGCTTAATGTAAAAATGACGAGACTGGCAAATTTGAAGAAGAAATACTACTATCTTAAAAAGCTTCGCTTTAACAAAATTCTTAATGCAATAATGTTCCGTCCGAACAGCTTAGAAGTTCTTTCAAGGCTGTCCCCCGAGGAAAGGAGAGTTTACCTCCAGATATCAAAAATAAGAAATGAATGGCTGGGTGAGAAATGATGGACAAAGAAGAGATGATCAGCCGTTTTGTAAATTTTCTTAGAGAGTACTCTGACGATAAGGGCAGTAAGATTTATCTTAACAAGATTAGTGATATCCTAACTGTCACTCCAAAGCGTTCAGTTTCGATAAACTGGGAGCATTTGAACGGATTTGATCCTGAGTTAGCTCAGAAGCTTTTGGAGAATCCGGAGGAGACTTTACTGGCAGCTGAAGATGCGCTCCAGATAATCCTTCAAGAAGAGTTCTTCAAAAAAGAACCTCTAAAAATCCATGCACGCTTTTACAATCTGCCAAAAACCCTTCTGGTTAAGGAGCTTGGCAGTGAGCATATAAACAAGCTCATCCAAGTTGAGGGCATTATAACAAGAATGAGTGAAGTCAAGCCATATGTTGCTAAGGCAGTTTTTGTGTGTAAAGACTGTGGAAATGAGATGATCCGTCTCCAAAAACCTTTTGCCTCATTAGTTAAACCGAATAAGTGTGACCAGTGTGGAAGCAAAAACCTTGAGCTCGACGTAGATAAGAGCAACTTCATCAATCTACAGACGTTCAGACTGCAGGACAGACCAGAAAGTCTGAAAGGTGGGCAGATGCCTCGTTTTGTCGATGCAATCCTCTTGGATGATTTAGTTGACACTGCCTTACCGGGTGATAGAGTTGTAATAACCGGCATTTTGAGGATTATCTTGGAGCAGAGGGAGAAAAGACCAATATTCAAGAAGATACTCGAGGTCAACCACATAGAACAGATAAGCAAGGAAATTGAAGAGCTTGAGATAACCCCAGAGGATGAGCAGAAGATTAGGGAGTTAGCTAAGAGAAAGGACATAGTTGACGCAGTTGTAGATTCAATAGCTCCGGCCATTTACGGCTACCGCGAGGTTAAAAAGGGAATAGCATTAGCTCTGTTTGGTGGCGTTACAAGGCAATTACCAGATGGGACTAAGCTGAGAGGAGAGAGCCACGTTCTGCTCGTTGGTGATCCTGGGGTTGCTAAATCTCAGATCCTACGATATGTAGCTAATTTAGCCCCGAGAGCGATTTATACGAGTGGTAAGTCAAGTTCGGCAGCCGGTCTGTGTGTTGCTCCGGACTCGGTTATTATAACAGAAAACGGTGGATTTGAAATAGAAGCTCTTACTGAAAATTGGCTGTCCGAAATTGGTTCGATTGAATATGACAAGGGCATAAACTACGCTCCATTCTTCGGGGAGACTGTTTCAATGGAGGGAAGTAGGATATCCCAAAATCTGCTCAGAAAAGTGTGGAAGCTCAAGGCTCCCAAGAACCTTGTAAAAATCAGAACAATGACCGGAAAAGAGATCCTCCTAACGCCTGAAACAAAGCTCATGACGCTGAAAGATGGAATCATAACATGGAAGGAAGCAAAGGACATTTCCTCCAGTGATTATGTTGCTACCGTCAGGAAGCTGGAAGTGAAGGAGAAACCATTGCTGACCCTTGAACTCCTTGAAGATCTCGATAATCTTGTGCTTTACGGCATAAAGGGTAAGGTAAAAGAGCTTATAGAGGATGCATGTAAAAATCTTGGAATAACAAAGAGAGAGCTTGCAGGTGTGCTTGGTGTAAGTGAAGACTCACTTTATTATTACTGGGTAAAACCCAACACCCGAGGTAACATTCGGATGAAGCACCTTCGTCGGCTGATTGAATTGGCTGAGGCAAGTTTGGAAGAGATAGAACCAGAATATGTGTCTCTGCAGGCTGGAACTAAGCTTAAAATTCCGAAGTATGTTGATGAAAAGCTTGCATACTTTGCGGGTCTTATAGCTGGAGATGGAGACGTCTCAAGGGCAGGCTGGGGAGTCTCGATAAGGTTTTCGAACAGTAATGAGTTCATGCGGGAGAAGTTCAAAAAACTTGCGGAGAATCTGTTTGGTGTTGAGGTAAAAGAAATCAGACATAAAAACCGTGTACCAGCTGTTAGGTTTCACTCAAAGATTATTGCGCACATACTCAATAAGCTCGGTATTCCAATGTCTCCAAAATCTTCAACGCTTGACATAGGGCATCAGCTTATGGTGGCTCCGAAGAATGTTCTTGCAGCATTCATACGCGGTCTGTTCGACTGTGATGGAACAGTTGTCATCCGCAAAGGTGGTTCGTCATACATTGAGCTTGATACTACAAGTGAGAGACTTGCGAGAAAATTGCAGCTTGCTCTTCTCCGCTTTGGAATAGTCGCACATTTAAGGAAGCGCAAAAGAGCTGGGATGTTCTCAAAGATAAATGGAAAAGATGTTGTTTCAAGGCACGACCGCTGGGAGCTGAAGATTTACGGAGAAAATATCGTCAAGTTTGCAGCATACATAGGCTTTGAACATCCAGAGAAAGCTAAGAAGCTTGAACTCCTCCTTGAAAAGCTTAAACAGTCGAGAAGTAACACAAACGTTGATGTCATTCCCGGAGTCGGAGGGTTGATAAAAGAAATTAGAACCTTCTATGGACTCAGTATAAATGAAGTTTACGGTTCTCACTTTGGAAGTACGGTTGAAAGAGGAAAACCGATCTCGAGAAAGTCACTCCAGCGGGTTGTTGAGAGACTCAGGAAAAATGCGAACATCTTAAATGTCCCCATTGAACTACCAACAGAGATAAGGATTGGAATTGGAAACTTAATCAAGCCAGAAGAGCTTGGTATGAACTATGGTCAATTCTATGAGCTGTTTATGAGAAAGAGAAGTAAGAAGCTCCCCTATGGTCTATTAGTGGAAGTTGCAAGGTTCATTGAAGGAAGAGATAAAGAGACTTATAATGAACTTGTGTGGATTCTTAGTGAAATTACCGAGATAGAAGAAGAAATCAAGAGCAAACTTCATGTTCTTGAGGAACTTGCTTACTCTGACATCTTATGGGAGAAAGTGAGAGAAGTAAAAACAATCAGAAGTCCATACGACTATGTCTATGACCTCACTGTTGAGGGATCTCACAGCTTCATTGCCAGCGGTTTCGTAGTCCATAATACTGCAGCAGCTGTGAGAGACGAGTTCACAGGATCTTGGGTTCTTGAAGCGGGTGTTTTAGTTTTGGCAGACGGTGGGATTGCCTGCCTGCATCCGGATACAAGGGTTCTTGTCAATGGGAGATACAGACGCATAGAAGAGCTCTTTGACCTTAGTAAGGCTTACAAGGCTCGCTCTGGAAACGAAATTGTGGACATACAGAAAGAGGAAAATAGCATTGTATCTCTCAATCTTGACAGCATGAGGATTCGGGAAACCAAAGCAACCATAATTCGCCGGAAACCATGGAAAGGTGAGCTTATTAGAATAAAGCTCCGTTCTGGCAATGAGATAACATTAACTCCGGATCATTTGCTTATAGATGGAAGAACTCTTGAATGGAAAGAGGCAGAGAAGTTCGGGGTGGGGGATTTAATAGTGGCACCGTTAAAACTGCCCAGTGTTAGGGAAAAAGTTTACATTCTTGACATACTGCCTGATGAGTGGAAGGTCAAGCTTACAGACGACGAAAAGGCGGAGCTAAAGAGGGAAGTTCTGAAGAGATTCAAGAGTCTTGCAGAGTTCAACAGATATTATGGGATTTCGAAGGATTTTCTCTCAGGAAAAGGTGCCATAACAGTTGAAAAGTTTAAAGAGATTCTTAAAGATTTTAGAATATATGAAAAGTGGAAGAAAAAGCCACTAACGGTTGGCCCGCACTCAAGGCGCGAGAGACTCAAGGTGGCTTATATCACACCAGAGCTCGCCTACTTCCTTGGCTTCCTTTATGGAGATGGATGGATTAAACGAAACGGTTCAAAGGTGCAAGTAAGGATAGTGCAGTCAAAAGTTCATAAGAGACAAATTGAAGCTATAAGGAGTGCCTTCCATGCGTTTTACAATGAAGACCTTAGAGAGTACGAACGCGTAACGGAGAGTAAAGTGGCTGGAAATAAAATTTCAAGCAAAACGATAACGTTTCACATTAGCTCACCTCTTATCGCATACATCTATGAATATTTAACCAAGAATGCCCTTGAAAACGTATTTGTTCTTGATGATGAAGCAGCGAAAGCCTTCATAGCAGGTGCCCTTGATTCAGATGGATGCGTCTCAATTAAAAAGAGCACAAAGGGTAAGGTAATCCATGTTGAGTTCCTTCTTTCAAACGATATTGAAAGCGATAGGGCCTTTGCACTTTTGCTTAGGAGGTTTGACGTCTATGCTCGAGTAATCCCGGATAAGGGCGTAAACAGAATTCGCATAACAGGAAGGGAAGATGTTAAAAACCTTCTTAATGCAGTGCGAAAGTACAGCGTCAAGGTTAAGGAAATTCCGGACATGAAGCACCTTGTATCTTCAAGGAGTGATAAGCTCCCGGCTGAGCCAGTGAAACAGATAGCAAGGAAAATAGTTGAGAGAGTTCCATCTACTATTCTCCAAAAGAAGGGTCTGTGGAGCACCCTTTACGCCTACATGAAAGGAAGCTACCTCCCAAGTAGGGCACAGCTCAGAAAGATTCTTGAAAGACTTAACGATTTTCTTGACGAAGAAACGAAGTTCAAACTTAACATTCTGATAACAAGAGATTACTTCCTTGATGAGATTGTTTCGGTTGAGTACATTCCTTATGATGGCTATGTATATGATTTATATGTCCCGGATTTGCATAATTTTGTTGCAGGGGGGATAGTCGTGCACAACTGCATAGATGAATTCGACAAGATGAGTGACAGAGATAGGAGTGCCATACACGAGGCACTTGAGCAGCAGAGCTATCATAAGGATTTTGAGTTACTTCTTGCTGACGGTAGGAAGGTGAAGATTGGTGAATTTGTGGATGAGCTCATTGAGAGAAATCGCGATAAAGTTATTGTTGGAAAAGACACAGAAATACTGCCCATTGATGATGTTTATCTTCTTGCCTATGATCTTGAGAAAAAGGAAATAGTTAAGGTCAAAGCAGATAGAGTAAGCAGACATAAAGCTCCAGAGAAGTTCATAAAGCTCCGCTTTTCCAACGGGAGAGAGATAATCGTAACACCAGAACATCCGGTGATGGTGTGGGATAATGGACGAATCGTCGAAAAAAGGGCAGATGAGATAGTCCCAGGGAATTTGGCTGTTGGAGTTAAGTCCTACCCAGTCTTTGGGAAGCTGGGAGGAGGGAGAGAGTTAGCGCTGTCTTTGTTTACCCAAAGCTATAGGTTTAAGAGGAGTGCAAGATTACATGAGAAAGTCTTTAAACTAAAAAGAGAAGAGCTTGAAGAATTTTTGAGAACAATATGGGAAATCCGTGGAAGTATAATTAATGGAAAGCCGTGCATAAGGTTTCCCAACAGAGGATTCGCTGAGGATATACAGGATGTCCTCCTAATGCTTGGCATAAGCTCTTCCATATATGAGAGCCCAACCACCATAACACTGATCGTTCATGAAAAAGAAAGTGTGGAAAGGCTTATGAGGATAACCGGAAAGGCATTTAGAGTACAAAGGTCAAGTGAAATCATCCCGGGGGACTTAGCGAGAAGGTTCTTAGAAGTTTCAAAGCTTCTGCGTGTGTGGATTTCTCACAAAGATAGGGTTAAATTGTACAGAGTCTACGTTCCAAGGGATGTCATACTTAAGTATTATAATGATGCAAAAGCTGAACTTGAAAGATTGAAACAGGTTATAGAAAAGCAAAACTATGAACCTCTTCTCAGGATAATATCAACGTACAGGATATACTCCAAGTATGGCATATCCCCTCTGTCTTTGAAGAATCTTCTGAGAAAGGGTGATAAGAGGGCACTTGAAATTGTTTTAAGTGAGGCTAAGAAAGTTGTAGAGCATGCTGAGAATATCCTTGTTCAAATCGGGAAAATATTGAACTCAAATATCAAATTCATTAAAGTAATCAAAGTTGAGGAAGTTGAAAACAGGGATTCGGAATGGGTCTATGATGTTACCGTTGAGCCGTATAATCTCTTTGTTTCTCACGGACTGATACTGCACAATACGATCAGCATTTCAAAAGCTGGAATTACGGCAACTTTAAACGCAAGAACAACAGTCATTGCAGCTGCAAATCCAAAACACGGAAGGTTCAACAAGATGAAGCCTCTTCCAGAGCAGCTTGATCTGCCACCAACCCTGCTCAGCAGATTTGATCTCATATTTGTCCTCATAGATGAGCCAAACGAAAAACTTGATGCCGAAATTGCTTCACACATCTTAAAGGTCAGAAAAGGGGAGGCAGAGGCTATAACGCCGAAGATTCCATACGATCTGCTCAAAAAGTACATAGCCTACGCAAGAAAGAACATTCACCCCGTTCTCAGCAGGGAAGCGATGGATGAAATCCTTCACTACTATGTCAAAATGAGAAAAGGTCTAAAAAGGACCACGGAGAGTGAAGGTGTTAAACCTATCCCAATCACTGCGAGGCAGCTTGAAGCATTGATAAGATTAGCTGAGGCACACGCCAGAATGCGCTTAAGCGAGATAGTTACAAGAGAAGATGCAAGGGAAGCAATAAAGCTGGTGGAATACACTTTAAGACAGATAGCCGTTGATGAAGAAGGGGTAATGGATATTTCGATCCTTGAGGTAGGGAAGTCTGCAAGAAAGATAAATAAGGTTGATAGGCTGTTGGAGATAATTGAGGCACTCCAAGATCAATCAGAATACGGAGCCCCAATAGATGATATAATTAAGGAAGCCATGAGGGCAGGAATTGACAAGAAAGAAGTTAGAAAGCTTATTGAAGAGCTCAAGGCAAATTCAAGAATTTATGAGCCGAGGAATGGATATTATAAAGTGCTGTGAAAAGGTTATAAAGGGAAAGGAGTAGCATTTTTGGAGGTGTTGAAATGGGCGAGAAAGGAATCGAAAAAGTTGAATATGACTATTACGATTATGAAAAGCTATTGGAGAAAGCCTACGATGAGTTGCCGGAGAACGTTAAGCACCACACATCAAGATTTGAGGTTCCAGTTGCCATAGTTACAATTGAGGGCAACAAAACAATTATAGAGAACTTTAAGGATATAGCTGAAGCTATGAATAGAGATCCAAATCACCTGCTTAAGTTCATTCTGAGAGAAGTGGCTACCGCAGGAACCCTTGAAGGAAGAAGAGTCATCCTCCAGGGTAGATTTACACCATATCTCATAGCAAACAAGATGAAAAAGTATCTCAAGGAGTACGTTATCTGTCCAGTGTGTGGTTCACCAGATACAAAGATCACCAAGAAGGGCAGGTTCCATTATCTCAAGTGTGAAGCATGTGGTGCAGAAACACCAATTGCCCACCTGTGATTTAATTCACTCAATCCTTTATTTTTCTAATTTTGTTGTCGAGCGTTTCTGAGCAATTTCTGTGCAATAATTTTACAAAATTAAAAGAGAAGGGTTAGGTTTTGAGCGTTCAGCTGTAGGCATTTGTTCATTATTTTGCAATCATAAAAACCCTTTTAAACTTTACAAACTACAAAATTTAGACTAATGCTAACGGGGGATTTCTATGAGCATGGAGGAAAAGGTGAACGAACTGTATGAAAAGAAGAGGAAGATTTTGCAGATGGGTGGTGAGGCCAAGATTCAGAAGCAGCATGAGAAGGGTAAGCTTACGGCAAGAGAGAGGATTGAGAAACTCCTTGATCCGGGAAGCTTTGTTGAGATCGGTATGTTCGTTAAGCACAGGAACACTGAATTTGGCCTCGACAAAATGGAACTGCCGGCGGATGGCGTTATCACTGGATATGGAACAATTGACGGTAGGTTGGTTTTTGTTTACGCCCAAGACTTCACAGTGATGGGCGGTTCATTAGGGGAAATGCATGCAATGAAGATTAAACGCGTCATGGAACTTGCACTTGAGGCTGGAGCCCCAATAATTGGACTCAACGATTCGGGAGGGGCAAGAATCCAAGAAGGCGTAGATTCACTTAAAGGCTACGGGGAAATCTTTAAGATGAACACAATTTTAAGCGGTGTTGTTCCACAGATTACAGCTATTATGGGCCCCTGTGCTGGTGGTGCAGTTTACAGCCCTGCCATAGGCGACTTCATCCTCATGGTTGACAATCCGGCAACATTCATGTTCATCACCGGACCACAAGTTGTTAAGGCAGTTACTGGAGTTGAAGTCTCACCAACCCAGCTTGGCGGAGCAATGGTTCACGCTCAAAAGAGCGGGCAGGCACACTTAATCGGCAAGAGTGATGAGGAAGTCCTCATGCTCATCAGAAAGCTGTTAAGCTATTTGCCATCAAACAACATGGAGAAGCCTCCGAGGGTTAAAACAAATGACCCACCGTTTAGAAAGAGCGACAGGCTTTACGAAATTGTTCCCGATGATCCGAACAAGGGGTATGATGTTAGGCAGGTGATTTACGAGATTGTCGATAGGGATGCAAATGGAAATCCAGATTTCCTTGAGATTCTGCCTTACTATGCACCAAATGCTGTTGTCGGCTTTGGACGTTTTAACGGTCAGACGGTGGGAATTGTGGCTAATAACCCCATACACCTGGCTGGCGTCCTTGATATCGACAGCTCGGATAAGATTGCGAGATTCGTTAGAACTTGTGATGCGTTTAACATTCCAATTGTAACTTTGGTTGACGTTCCTGGTTATTTACCTGGAGTCCAGCAGGAGTACGGAGGAATAATTAGGCACGGTGCAAAAGTTCTCTACGCTTATGCAGAAGCTACAGTTCCAATGGTGACTGTTATTTTAAGAAAAGCTTACGGTGGAGCCTACTTAGCCATGGGGAGCAAACATTTGGGAGCGGATTTCGTTTTCGCATGGCCTACTGCTGAGATTGCCGTTATGGGTCCCGAGGGTGCTGCGAACATTATCTTCAGGAAGGAGATCGCAAAAGCAGAAAATCCGGAGGAGTTCAAGCAACAAAAAATCAAGGAGTACAGGGATAAGTTTGCCAACCCATACGTTGCAGCTGGAAGAGGGTACATTGATGATGTTATTGATCCGGCAGAGACAAGAGGAAAGATCATTATGGCTCTTGAGGCTTTGGAGAGCAAGAGGGTTAAGCTTCCACCGAAAAAGCATGGGAATATTCCACTGTGAGGTGTTTTGCATGGTTGTTGCTGTTACCATGCAGGAATTCCTTGAAGGGCTTTACATAACAATCCTTGGGGTTACAGTAGTTTTCACCGTTTTAACCATTTTAGCCATTGCAATGTATGCGATTGGTTACTTGGAAAAGCGCTTGGTTGAAAAGGAGAAGGCAAAGGAGGCACCTGTGGTTAGGGAAGAAGCTAAAGTTGAGGAGAAGCCTAAGATTGAACCTAAAAAGCTTGCTGTAATAACAGCAGCAATTTTAGCGTATATAGCTGAGAAAAATGCTCAGCTGAGACCTGTTCCGTTTAAAAGGAAGCCTTCTGATGCTTGGCGTTTATATGGAATTCAAACTCAAATGGAGGAAGTTGAGGATTTCAACTATGAGTTGGGGAAGTGGTGAAGATGAAAGGCAAGGTTAAGGTCATCGTTGATGGTGTCACTTACGAGGTTGAAGTTGAGGAACTTGGCACAGGCAAATTCAGAGTATCATTTGAAGGAGAGAGCTATGAAGTTGAAGCTAAGGACTTAGGAATTCCGTTGAGTGCAATGGAGATGCCAGCTCAAGTGCAAGCTCCTTCAGTATCTGCACCAGCTCCTTCTGCACCTTCGGTAGTTCCTGTTTCAACTCCAGTAGCACCTTCAACTCCAACGTCAGTGTCGGTGGGTGGTAATGTGGTTTCTGCTCCGATGCCTGGTAAGGTTTTGAGGATTTTGGTGAGTGAGGGTGAGAAAGTTAAGACTGGTCAGGGTTTGCTTGTGCTTGAGGCAATGAAAATGGAGAACGAAATACCAGCACCAAAAGACGGGATAGTAAAGAAAATCCTCATAAAAGAAGGCGACACCGTAGACACAAACCAACCACTAATAGAAATAGGGTGAGGGAACATGGGATTAGAACAGGCAATAATAGACTTTTTTGCACACATGGGGTTGCTTAACCTAACTGTAGGTAACGTGGTTATGATACTTGTAGGGCTTACGCTTGTTTATCTGGCAGTGGTCAAAGGTATGGAGCCCTTGCTGTTGCTCCCAATAGGTATAAGTGCCGTGCTCGTGAATCTGCCGTTTACAGGAATAGCTGATCCACCTCATGGACTGTTCTATCTGATCCATCGGTACTTAATCAGCACGGAAGTAGTTCCCCTGCTGATATTCTTTGGTCTTGGTGCAATGACTGATTTTGGCCCAATGATTGCTGATCCTAAGACGGCACTACTTGGTGCAGCTGCTCAGATTGGTGTCTTCATTGCGATGCTCACAGCAGTTGCTTTGGGCTTCACTCTTCAAGAAGCGGCTTCAATTGGCATTATTGGTGGTGCCGATGGCCCTACAACGATTTATTTAACGACAAAACTTGCACCACACCTCTTGGGCGCAACGGCTGTGGCAGCTTACAGCTATATGAGTTTAGTCCCCCTGATCCAGCCGCCGGTTATTAAGGCATTGACAACTCCGGAGGAGAGAAAAATCAGGATGGAGCAGCTGAGGCCAGTCTCAAAACGTGAAAAGATTCTCTTCCCGATTGCATCGATGTTAATTATCGGTCTGCTCGTTCCTTCAGCGGCTCCGTTAATTGGCATGCTCATGATAGGGAATCTCTTCAGAGAGAGCGGTGTCGTTGAAAGGCTCAGCAAAGCGGCAAGGGAAGAGCTTATGAATATCGTCACAATCTTTCTTGGACTTGGAGTCGGTTCAACAATGAGGGCGGAATATTTCTTAACAGCAAAAACCCTAATGATTCTCGCCCTTGGCGTTATCGCATTTGCAACAGCAACTGCCGGCGGTGTCCTCTTAGGAAAGCTTATGATGAAGCTCAGTGGAGGAAAGATAAACCCGATGATAGGGGCAGCTGGAGTTTCAGCAGTGCCAATGTCAGCAAGAGTCGTTCAGAAATTAGCAGCTGAGGAGGATCCAGGCAACTTTATACTGATGCATGCAATGGGCCCAAACGTTGCTGGAGTTATAGGGACTGCTGTCGTTGCTGGAGTCCTGCTTTCAGCGCTTGGATGACTTTCTCTTTTATTCTAATTTTAAGACAATGTTTGAAAGCCATCTGGTTTGGTATTTGACGATTTGTCAATGAAAAGTTTAAATAGGAGTACGGCATTTTAGTTAAGACCGGTGGTAAAAGTGAAAGTTAAGAGCATAATGACGCCAGATCCCGTCGTTATTGAACTGCCTGCAACAAGGAGCTATGCCCTTGAGCTGTTTAAAAAACATAATGTTAGGTCTTTTCCGGTAGTTAGGAGAGGAAATAAAGAGCTGGTTGGTATTGTGAGCATTAAGAGGGTTCTTGTGAATCCTGATGAGGATCAGTTAGCAATGCTCGTTAAGAGAGATGTTCCTGTAGTCAAACCGACCGATGACCTTAAGAAAGCTGTTCGTTTGATGCTCGACTATGACTATAGGAGGGTAATTGTTGTTAATGATGATGGCAAAGTTGTTGGAATCCTAACAGTTGGTGACATTATTAGGAGGTATCTTGCAAAGAATGAGAAGTACAGGAATGTTGAAATTGAGCCCTATTACCAGAGAAATGTCAGTGTTGTGTGGAAGGGAACCCCATTAAAAGCTGCATTAAAAGCCCTTCTCCTCTGCAATGCAATGGCAATTCCGGTGATTGATGATGATGGAAATTTAGTTGGAATAGTTGATGAGACAGATTTACTTAAGGACAGCGAAGTTGTCAGAGTCATGAAGAGTTCTGCTTTGGCGGTCTCGAGTGAAGAGGAGTGGATTCTTGAGAGCAATCCTACTCTGCTCTTTGAAAAAGCAGAACTTCAGCTTCCCAAGAAGCCAGTTGAAGACATTATGACGAAAAATCCAATAATAGCGACGCCTCACATGAGTGTTTACGATGTTGCAAACAAAATGGCTAAATACAAGATTGAACAGCTCCCTGTCATTAGAGGAGAAGGTGACCTTGTAGGATTAATCAGAGATATGGACTTAATAAAGGTAATTGTGAACAGAAGATGACCGAGGTTTTTCTTTCTTTTATAGGTTTTGGAAATGTAGGGAAAGGAGTTGCGAGAGTTCTAATTGAAAAAGCGGAGCAGTTTAGAATAAAGTATGGTTTGAAATTTAGAATCGTTAGCATTTCCGATTCTAAGGCAACGATCTGGGATGAGGGTGGAATAGATTTAAGAGAGGCGTTAATGGTAAAGGAAACTTTTGGAAGCTTGGATAAATGGGGCAACGACTATGAGGTTTATCAGATGTCCCCCATGGAGGTTGTAAAGGAAGTTGAAAGCGACGTTGTTATTGATGTGACCAACGATGTGAATGCATGGAAATGGCATATGGAAGCTTTCAGACATGGTAGGCATGTTGTAACTTCAAACAAACCTCCTTTGGTTTTTCATTTCATGGAACTCACCCAGGAGGCGTATATGAGGAGAGTAAACTATCGCTTTGAAGCAACTGTAATGGCTGGAACTCCAATAATAACCCTTTTGCAGGAAAGCCTCTTGGGGGATGAAATTCTGAGCATTCAGGGAGTTTTCAACGGGACAACAACTTTCATTTTGAGCCAGATGGAGAGAGGACTGAGCTTTGAAGAGGCATTAAAAAAAGCTCAAGAGCTCGGAATAGCTGAGAGAGATCCAAGCACAGATATCAAGGGGATAGACGCTGCTTATAAGGCCACAATCCTCCACAATGTTGCTTTCTATCCAATAAGCTTTGAAAAGTTAAAGATTAGGGGCATTGCTGGAGTATCAATGAGGGATATAGAGAGAGCTAAAAAAGAAGGCAAGGTCATAAGGTTGGTTGCTGAAGTTAAAAAAGGGGAAGTCTCTGTTGAGCCAAGCTTTATTTCCAAAGAATCTCCATTGGCTGTCTATGGAACACAAAATGTTGCGGTAATAGAGACTGATTTATTGGGAAAACTTATAGTTAAAGGTGCAGGTGCAGGGGTTAAAGAGACAGCTTCAGCCGTTGTGAGTGATATCATTAAAGCCGTGATAAGAGAATAACCAAATCTTTATATTTCTATAGTTGAGCTTTCTTCGGTGAGACCATGGAGCATGTGATTGCACTCCATCAGGTATATGGCGAGCTGATATTCAGAGGATTGAAGTCTCAC